>DATELB010000279.1:0-54392 GCA_035277085.1 Nitrospira sp.
GGAGGTTGGGAGGGGAGTTCATGGATCTTGGCAAAGCATCCGTTTAAAAGAAGAGTGGCGGCGAGCGCCGCAGCAAGATGTCTCATCACTCGTGAACACCCTCCTTCCGTCGGTTCCGTTGAATGGTTTGAAAATAGCAAAACCCTGCATGTTCGACGAGCTTTTTCGCGATCACCACGGCGGTTTCCATGCAGGCGGGCGAAGGTCTCGTTCTGGGTGCCGAACAGGCTGCCACTACCGACTGCCTTTCCGACTTCGCATGTGACTGTGGCCTCCGCTCTGAGCGCGTCGCGCGTCACGGGGCGAAGGCGTCCAGAGCCGATGGGCATCACCTTAATGCTTCTTGTCCTTCTGCATGATCTTGTCGGTCCACGCCAGGAGGATGGCCGACCCCAAGAAGGTCATGTGGATGAAGATTTTCCACTTGATGTGTTCAGGGTCTTCATTGGCGACGTCGACGAATGCTTTGAGCAGGTGGATGCTCGAGATGCCGATGAGCGATGCGGCAAGCTTGACTTTAATCGTTCCGGGATCGACGTGGCTCAGCCAATCCGGGCGGTCGGGGTGGCCTTCCAGGCTTAGCTTGCTCACAAACGTGGCGTAGCCGCCGATGACGACCATGGTCAAGAGATTGGCCACCATGGTGACATCGATCAACCCCAGCACCCCCAGCATGAACTTCGTTTCTTCGAGCGACTGAATGTGCACGACCATTTCCCAGAGCTCGACCAAAAACTTGTACGCATAGAGGAGCTCGGCGACGATCAAGCCGCCGTAAAGCGGAGCTTGAATCCAGCGGCTCGCAAAGACGACGCTTTCGAAGCCGTGCTCGAGCGCGTTTGCGGTATCGGAAACCGTGCCTGGAACAGGTGAGGCAATACGTGGATCGGACATGATGCTCCCGTGTCAGTGAATCGATTCAAGGGATGGAAGGGCCTGATGGGGCCTGTATCCTAAACGGACTGAGGGGCTCTGTCAATTTCTAGGCGGATGGAATTGTGAGCGTGACGGTCGTGCCTTGTCTGGGAATGGACGTAATCGCGATGCGTCCCCGGAGCTTCCTGGCCCGGGCGCGCATGTTTTGCAAACCCATACCCTGCGTCCGCCGTTGGGCGGGAGAAAACCCAAGGCCGTTGTCTGTGATCTCGAGGCGGATCTTGTTCCCCTGCCGGCGCAGCGAGAGGGTTCGTTTATCCGCTTTCGTGTGGCGGATGCTGTTGCTGAGCGCTTCCTTGGCGATGGCCAGCACATGAGTCCGCTGCTCGGGAGACAGTCTCACGCCGGCTTCGTCGTCGAGCCCCACGATGATTTCACCCGCGCCGGTTGCCGTGAACGAACCGGCCAGGGCCCTCAGCAGATCCGCGATGGTCTGCTCGAGGACGACCGGCGGCTCAACGTCAGAGATAAAAGTCCGTACTTCCCTGATCACCTGGTTTAACTGCCCCACCGACTCTTCCAGCCGTTTCGCGTTGGTCCTCGAGGTGCGCTGGATGCGCTGCTTGGTGAGCTCGAGCCCCATCCCGACCGCGTAGAGCGACTGAAGCAGGTTGTCGTGGAGGTCCTGACTGAGCCGCTCGCGCTCCTCGAAGGCCTGGCGGACCGCAAGCTCGCTCCGGCGCAGCGCCTCTTCAGCCCGTTTTTGCTCCGTGATGTCCGTGCCGATCGTCACCAGGCACTGTTTGCCGTTCAAGACGATCACTTCGGTCGAGGCCAAGAACCTTCGGACTTCCCCTTGTTTGGTGTTGAGCGGAATCTCGAGATTCCGGATATTCCCATGCGACTTGATACGTTCAATAAACTGTTTTCGTTCTTCCGGTTGAGACCAGATACCCAGCACCGATGTCGTCTGGCCGATGACCTCTTCACGCCGGTAGCCGAAGGCCGACAAGGCGGCATCATTGATATCGAGGCAGACGCCGGTTTCCAGATCGGTGATCCCGATCGGGTAAGGACTGGAACGAAACGCCTTGCTGAACCGTTCTTCGCTCGCGCTGAGTTCCTCTTCCGCCCGTTTGAGGTTCGACTGATCGACGTACAGTCCGATGGCCGTCGATACGTCACCCACCTCGGATCGGACAAACACCGGCCAGAGCAGGAGATCAAGCATACGGCCGTCTTTTCGGCGGCGGCGCAATTCGACGGGCCCATGCACGTCCCCCTGCAGGCCGCGCTCCCACAACAGGTCCGCGGCGAGCGTCTCGTCATCCGGCACGTACGGAAGCTCACGGCCCAGCACTTCTTCTTCCGTCCATCCGAACAATCTCGTCGCCGCCTGGTTCCAAGTGGTCACCCGCGCGGTCAGATCGAGACTGACGATCGGGAGCGGCGACTCCTCCACGAGGGTCTGAAGGAGCCTGGTCGTTCTCGCGAAGCCAGCCTCGGCCTGTTTACGATCGTCGATATTCTGAACGACCGCAATGAAGTACGCCGGCGCGCTGCCGCCGTCGCGGACCAGCGACACGGTCATGTCGACCCATAACCAGACGTCATCGCTTCGGTGCCAGCGTGTCTCCATAGAGAAAGAGGGACGTCTGCCGGCGACCAGCTCGCCGAGATGAGCCTGCATCGCAGGGAGATCATCCGGATGGAGAAAGTCATGACACGTCCGCCGCAGCATGGTTTTCGAGGAGTATCCAAGGGTTTCACAGAGCCGGGGGTTGACGCGGAGGAACTGTTCGCTCACGCTAAGCTGCGCGATCCCGACGCCGGCGTGCTCGAAGAGAGCGCGCCATCGCTCTTCGCTTTCCCGCATGCAGTCTTCGGTCACGCGCCGTTCGGTGATGTCCTCGCACACGACCAGCGCGAGGATCTGCCCTCGGTGGTCCATGACCGCCTGGGCCCGTTCCTTCACCCAGAGCGTGCTCCCATCCTTCCGTACTTTTTGTATTTCCCACTGGAAGACTTTCATCGGGCTCGCAACACAGACGGTCAGCTGTCCAAGGACCGCGTGATGCTCTTCCGGCTTGAAGACGTTGAGGATGGAGTGGCCGATCAACTCGTCGGGCTGATATCCCAGCTGCGTTGCGCCGAATTGGTTGACGGATACCACGGTACCGTCCGGAGACAGCGTGAAATACATCGTGGGATTATTGTCATAGAGCAGCCGGAAGCGGGCCTCGCTGTCGCGGAGCGTCGATTCGACCTCGAGACGCCGGCGCGTCTCCTCCTCCAGAGCCACGAGGTTTTGACGCTCACGGATCTCAAGGACGTCATGCCCGGCCCGGCCGGCGAGCAGACCGTCGTCGGCGGACGGCGTGTCGAGTTCACGCGGGTCGGTCTCAGGGGAGAGCACCGAACGGTCGTCGGGAGGGGTCGCCATTGTCACCTGTTGTGGAATTCAGGCCGCCTAGCATAGGGCGGATACCGAAGAAATTCCAGCCCCAAGGGCCGGGTGCCGGGAGCGGCATCACGACGTCTAGGCCAATTCGCGCCGGATCTGTTGCACCACGCGTTCGCTCAAGCCCGCTTCCCGCAAGGCCTCTTCGCTCGCTTGCGACAAGTTGGCGAGACTGCCGAACCGTTTGAGGAGCTTTGTTCTGGTGATCGAGCCGATCCCCATGATCTGGTCCAGTTGTGAGGTGACCAGCGTCTTGCCGCGGAGCTTGCGATGGAAGGTGACGGCGAAGCGGTGAGCCTCGTCACGGATCCGCTGCAGGAGATGCGTCGCCGGCGAATTCGCGCGGAGGATGATCGGATTCTTACGCCCCGGAAGATACACGCGCTCCTCTTTCTCACCTTTGGCTTTCGCAAGACCGATGACGGCAAGCTCGGGATGACCGACTTCTTGAAGTGCCGTGCGGGCGAAAGCCAGTTGGCCGGGCCCGCCGTCGATGAGCACGAGATCCGGCCGGGCGAGATCTTCCATCCCTTTGTAGCGGCGGCTCACCACCTCCTGCATGCTGGCAAAGTCGTTGGCCCCTTGGACGGTTGCGATTTTGAACCGCCGGTAGTCCGATTTTTTCATGCGTCCGTCTTCCCAGACGACGAGTGAAGCGACCGACTGGTTGCCCATGGTATTGGAGATGTCAAAACCCTCGATCCGCCGGGGCGGTGCATTCATACGAAGCACCCGTTGCAATTCCTCGCCGGCCTGGCGGTCCAACTCATGATTGCGCAAGTGATCGGCGAGCGCCGCCGCGGCGTTTTCCTCCGCCAGCAGCACGAGTTGATGTTTCGCGCCGCGTTCCGGAGCCAGCACGCGCACCGTTTCCCCTCGTTTGTCCGACAGCCAGTGTGCCAGGAGGTCGGCATCCGCGATGTCCACCGGGATCAGCAACTCCCTGGGCGGCTGCCCTTCCTTGTTGTAAAACTGTTCCACCGCCGATCGAACCAGTTCTTCGTCGCCGGCCTCGGATTCCAGCCAGAAGAAGTCCTTGCGGCCGATCAACAGGCCACCGCGCACGAACAGCACTTGCAGATCGACGGAGGCGCCATGACGGGCGATGCCGATCACATCCTGGTCGATCGAGGCCGTCTGGGTGATTCGCTGCCGTTCGAGGGTGCGCTCAATCTTGAAAATCCGGTCCCTCAATCTGGCCGCTTCTTCGAATTCTTCGCGGGACGCGGCGGCGGCCATCTGGGAACGCAGCTCGTCCACCAGTTCGCGGTCGTGTCCTTCGAGAAACTGACGCACCTGCCGGACGATGCGGTGATAGTCCTCCTGGGTCTGCTGCCCCGTGCAGGGAGCCATGCAGCGCTTGATTTCAAACTCGATGCAGGCCCGTTCGGCGGTGCCGTCGATGTCGATGGTGCATGTTGCCAGCGGGAACACCTTTTTGATGACTTTGAGCGTTTCCCGCAAGGCACCGGCGGGCGTGTAAGGCCCGTAATACAGGGCGCCGTCCTTTTGGACCCGGCGGACGATCGAGAGCCTTGGAAAACGGTCTTTGATCGGCAGGCGAAGATAGGGATACTGCTTGTCGTCCCTGAGCACGACGTTGAAGCGGGGGCGGTGACGCTTCACCAGGTTGCTTTCGAGGATCAGCGCTTCGAGTTCGGATCGCGTGACCATCGTTTCCAGGTCCGCAATCTGACCGACGAGCAACGCCGTTTTTGGGGTGTGATCGGTCCCTTTAAGGAAATAGGACCTGACTCTATCGGCGAGCCGCGCCGCCTTGCCGATGTACAGGACGTCGCCGGACCGATCTTTGAACAGGTACACGCCGGGCTGATCAGGCAGGTGTGCCAGCTTGGATTCAAGCGCCGGATCGGTTGTCTTCATGCCTCATTGTACCGATCTCAAATTTCAAATCTCAAATCACGGATTTGGAATCTCACCGCTCAGGACGCAGCGCACACTTTGTAATTTTTAGATGTGAGACCTCGAAGCGGCTTCTCGGGCCGGCAAAGGCGGGATTCAGCGAAGCACACGGATGAATGAAGGGCTCAAGCTGCCGCGCGCGATTTCCGCGACGGGGCCTTTCATCGTCAGATTGAAATCCTCGGCGACGTGGATCGTCAGCATGCCTCCCGGCATCCTGACGGCGACGGGACTCGCGACCAGGCCGAGCCGCACGGCGGCGCTCGCCGCTGCGCAAGACGACGATCCGGACGCTTGCGTCTCCCCGGCGCCGCGTTCCCAGATCAGGATCGACAATTCTTTCGGACCGGTAGGGACAGCCAGCTGCACATTGGTGCGCTTGGGAAAGATGGCGTGGTGTTCCAATTCCGGACCCATCGCCATCAAGTCTTCGCGGGACCAGGATTCGCCGGACTGTTTAAAGACGACGCAGTGGGGATTGCCGACGCTGACGCCGGTGAACGTCAACGAACGGCCAGCCGCGTCGATCGGTTGCTGGATCAGCTCTTCGACGGCCAACGTGCACGGCAACGCGGCCGGCGCAAATGTCGCCCGGCCCATTTCCACCGTGACGTCGCTGGCGTCGCCATGCCGGTCGATGTGCAATTGAATGGTGACCAGGCCGCCTTTGGTCTCCACCGTGAAATGCTTTTTCTTCGTTTTACCTGTTGCATGGAGGTAGCGGGCAAAAATTCTGAGACCGTTGCCGGATTTCTCGGCCTCGCTGCCGTCGGGGTTGAAGATGCGCAGGCCGAAGTCCGCTTGTTTCGAAGGTACGATGGTCAAGATGCCGTCGCTGCCCAATCCCCAATGACGATTGCAGATTGCCTCGATAGCGGGCGGTGTGAGCTTGAAACTCAATTCCTTGGGGTCCATGACTAGGTAGTCGTTGCCCAAGCCGTGTCCTCTGAAAAACCCGTTCTTCATGCCAGTCTCCTGGGAGCAGAGTGTCTACACGATTTTTACGCCGGCGGGCCGTTCGATCAATTCGACCTCATAGCCGTCCGGCGCATCGATGAAGAGGAACCGGCTTCCCGACGACGTGGTCGTCGGACCATCCGTGATGCGAACGCCCCGTTGCTGAAGCGCGGCGATGGTCTGATCGAGGCTCTCCACCTGGAACGCAAGATGGACGAGATCCTCCTGCACCGTTACCGGCCCGCTGGGAGGGAAACTGCAGAGCTCGATCAGTTCCTCGCTGTTCGGCACGCGCAGGAATGCCAGGTGAGATCCACGAGGCGAAACCTTGCGCTCCAATACCTCCAACCCGAGCACATCAGTATAAAAGGCGATTGTCTGATCCATGTCGCTGACACGCATGCGCGTGTGGAGAAGTTTTTTGACGTTCAAGCCAGTCATCGGTGAAGGATCACATGTCGGTTCAAGGTATACGGTTTGTCAATGGTGAACAGTCAATGGCCAACAGTCAAGGAGTCAGGATAGAGACGACGTCGGCATGTCCCCGCGTGGGTTGACGAATGACCATTGACCGATGACGATTGAGTGTGTTTATTGACCGCTTGGTCTGGCTGGTCCTGCCGTTTTTCTGAGAAGAATCTCGGCGCTGCCGGGAATCAGAAAGTTGGGCATGGGGCCGATCTCCTGATATCCCTGTTTCCGATAAAAGCCGCGTGCGCCCGTATTGAAGTCGGAGACACAGGCGAAGAGATTCTTGGTCCTGGCGAATACGAGGGCTTCAACGTGCGCGAGCAGCCGGGTGCCCGTGCCTTGGTTTCTCGCCCAACCGGCGACGCCGAGCAGTTCGAGGTAGTCGCCGAGCAGGAATTTTTGCCGGATGATGGCAATGCCGCTGATGCGGCCGCCGTCTTCGGCGACGAAGCTTTCCCTGCCCTGCGGAAGCGGACTGAAGATCCGACTCCAATCTTTATGGTCGTAACCAAGCGTTTTCCAAGGATCGGAATCACCCAGCAATTGAATCACCGCCTCCCGGTCCTCCGGGCGCATGGCTCTGACCGATGGTCCCATCATGACTTGGGAAGGCGACAGGACAGCACATCGCTGACCGTCGCCGGTGTGAGCCCTTTGCGGGGCAGCACTTCCGTAGCCAGCCGGTGAACGACCTGGCGCGTGTGTTTGCCCTTTCCATTGGCATGCAACACCACAATGCTGCCGCCCTTGGCGCGTTTCTCGATGCGGGCCACGATCTGTTCGGCCGAGAGCATAGGGTCCGGATCGCCGGATTCGATATTCCATTGGATAAACCGGAGGCCCAACGCCTTCACGACGCCGACGGTGACGTCGTCATATTCGCCGAACGGTGGACGGAAGAGGACGGCCTCATGGGCATAGTGCTCGCTGAGCACCTTGACCGGACCGGCGATCTCGTTCTGCTGTTCGACTGCATTGTGCAGAGGCAGGTGGGCATGCACCTCGCCATGAGTTCCGACCTCAAAAAAGCCGATGCTGAGAAGCTGTTCGACTTCCGGGTCATGTTTGGCGATCCATTGTCCAGACATGAAGAAGGTCGCAGGGATCTTATGCTCGATCAAATACTCGACCAGCGCCTTGTCGTACCCCGCGCCTTTGCGGACGGGGCACAGATCGAACGTCAACGCAACGGCAGGGCAGGCCGGCGATCCCGAAGTGATGACCTGGCTCTCGCCTTGAGCCGGCGCAAGGAGCATGAGTGCGGCCGATAGGGACACTGTCCGGAGGGAGGCTCGAAGCATGCCCTCTAGTATACCCGAAGATCACAATCGCCAAGTCCGCAAAATCGCTTCGCCTGTGCTCGGTTGACGGCCGATTTCCGGCGCTGTTACTGTGAACGCATGTTGAATGCTCCGGCGTGGGAAATCGGCCGTGTGCTCGGAATTCCAATCCGCGTGCATGCGTCGTGGTTTCTCGTCTTCCTCTTCGTCACCTGGTCGTTGGCGACCGGCTACTTACCCGATGCGCTCCCAGGCCTATCGAACTTCCGGTACTGGGGGATGGGCGCCGTAGCGGCGGTGCTGCTGTTCGGATCGGTGCTGCTGCACGAACTCGGGCATTCTTACGTGGCCATCCGGTATCGGATTCCCATCGGCCAGATCACCTTGTTTCTCTTCGGCGGCGTCGCGCAGATGCGGGCGGAACCGCCCAGCCCGAAGGCGGAATTCTTGATTGCGATCGCCGGCCCGCTCGTGAGCTTCGCGCTCGGCGCTTTTTCGTTGGCGCTCGCCGCGGCCTCCGAATGGTGGCCCATGCCTTCCGGCGGGCAGGGCTTTGCCGTCCTCGGCGGACTGCTCGGACTGGTCAACGTTCAGTTGGGTCTCTTTAACCTGATCCCCGGGTTTCCATTGGACGGCGGCCGGGCGTTGCGTGCCGGATTGTGGGCTTGGGGCCAGGATTTCCATGGGGCCACGAGCCGCGCAGCCTTTCTTGGACTGGGATTCGGCCTTCTCCTCGCCGCCTTTGGCGCCGTGCTGCTGGGCGGAGCCATCGCCGGCCTGTTCGATCCGTCGACCGCGGGCAACGGAGGCTGGCTAATGTTCATCGGGGCCTTTCTGTTCGGCGCGGCCTGGAGTACGAGAAAGCAAGTGACGCTCCGGCAGGCGCTCTCCGGCACCTCCGTCAAGGACGTCATGGTGCGTGCCGTCGTCTCCATGCCGCCAGGGCTGAGCCTACAGAGCGCGGTCGAAGAATTCTTCGTGGCCTATGGCTACGGCGGGTTTCCCGTGATGGAGGAGGGACAAGTGGTGGGGCTGATCGCCGTGGAAGACGTGCAGGCGGTACAGCAAGGTCTTTGGTCGTGGCGAACGGTGAAAGACGTCATGCGCCCCACCTCGCCCGACCTGTTCATTTCCCCCGACGCGTCGATGATGCAGGCCATGGAACGCATGATGCGCACGGGCTATGACCGACTCGTCGTCACCGACGCCGGCCGTCCGGTGGGGCTCGTCACGCGATCGGGCGTCTCGCAGTTTCTCCAATTACATAAAGGCTGACGTGTTTCCGGATCGGCCATGGACTGGGCTCAGTCCGCGCGGGCGATGCTGATGTTCTGTGCGATGGCAATGCGTACGAGGTGTACGACGAGGAGAAACCCGTACACCACGCAGAAAAACTTGAAGGTAACCCGATAGAAGTCCATGAGGATGATGGGGAGGCAGAGGGCGAACAGGAGACTGGCGATGAGGGTCATGAACGTCAATCGCCGGCAGAATTCATACGAGGCCTCCTTTCCGATCGGCTTCAGGGCACGGGCATAGCGCTCGGCCCGCTGGAGCCGAGCATCGTAGAGCAGGGAACTGCTCGCGCCCCAATACCGCAAGTAAAAATATCCCGCCAGGATGACGGTCCAGGGCATCGCCCAGAGCGGCCAATAGGTGGCCGGCCCATACGTCTCGCTGCTCGCGAGCGTGGCAAACGAGGGCGCATAGAGCAGTCCCAGTACCAACGGAAGCACTCGCTCATCTCGAGGCCGCTCGCCGTCGGGACCGCCGTGGATTAACTCCCGTTCGAACAGAGGATATCCGTACTTGAGCACGACGAGCGCAATCGCCGCGCTCATCGTTTTATCTGGCACGTAACGAACCCACGTCTGCAACCAGTTGACGATCCACCAGCCGACATGCTCTCCCCAGGTCAATCCGAAGACCGATTCGAGATACTGATGGACCATCTGTTCCCACTGCAGCACTCTGGCATGGAGCGTCTCGGCGACTTCCGGGTTCAGAGCGAAGGTCGAGTGCTCGTTTAACGCCGCTTGAATGAACGTGCCGGGGATGCTCATGATTCCGGCGCCCACGACGCCGAAGACGTAGAGAAACCAGGCATGCGACAGTGCGGAGCTTTTGCCTGTCCGCAGATATTTCTGGAACCCCGGCTGTCTCGCCATCCATCCCCAATAGATGGCGCCGGTCATCCCCACGAGCGACCAGGGGAAAATCATGATGTCCGCTCCGGACTCGGGAAATAAGACCCAGTTGACGACCGAATTCGACAGCAGGGCCACGATCGCTCCCCACCACGGTCCGAGCAGGAAGGCGACCAGCGCCGTGCCGGTCATGTCGAGATAGAGAATGCTTTCCAGGTGCCGGCTCAGCGTAAGGCCGACATAGTTGAGCAAGAGACCGGCGGCGACGATGACCCCCGTTTCGTACATCAAGAGGTACGACGTCCCGCGGAACGGTTTGGTGGAAAAGAAATCGACGCTCGGACCGGTGTCCTGCGACTGCCGTTCTTGTTGCACCGAACCTTTGCGATCTTTCCGGGTGCCCAATCGGTGCTGTATATCGATCAACTTTTCCATGACGGTCAGCATCGCCGCAATGAAACCCGCGAGCGTTCCGCCCAGCATCAGCAGTTCTTTCCCGAAGTCTTCAGACATGCCCTTCCCTCCGTTTCCGGGATGTATTCTAGCGGCGAAGAGGTGGCTGGGCCAGAAAAAGCCTAGAAGCCGACAGCACGCAAATCAGCGGCTGGCGGGCGCTGGCGGAGACGCAATGTCGGATTGGAGGTACGCTGCGGCTGCCGCAGCCTGGGTCCGTTGCTGCAGCGCATGGGCGACTACGGCGCCCAGCAGGAACAGCAGCGCCGAATAGTAAATCCAGAGAAGGAGTAGGATCACTTCGAGCAGCGATCCGTAAAGTTTTGTGTACACGGTGGCGTATTCGTTGTAGGTGACGAAAATCAATTTTGCTGCGACCCAGAGCAGACTGAACGTCAATGAGCCGATCAACGCCTCGCGCCACTGAGGCCGCCGGCGAGGGACGTAACGGTACAATATCCCGACCGTGAGGAAGGCCATGACGAACGGAAGTGTATACGTCAAAAAAAGATCGTGGGCGGTGAGGGCAATGAGATCGAGTCCCCAGAGATGAGGCGCGTAGGCGGTGACCAGATTGACGGTCTCCGTTGCCACGTACGACAGGATGAGCAGCATCCCGAGCGCGCCCTGCGAGGCGACGGCGATCGCGGTTGAAATCAACGGGTGGCGCCTCCACGTGCTGTCGAAGACGACGTTGAGCGCATAATCCACCTCATAAAAGACCAGCGTGCCAAACCAGGCAAATGAGAGGAAGACGAGCCAGCGAACGGTATCCAATTCTCCGATGCGCTGGAATTCCACCGCCAGCCGTTCTCCGAGAGTGGGAAGAAATCCCTTGAGAAAGCTCAGCAGCACCTGTCCTCCGATGATGTCGTGGCTGACGATGAAACTGACCCCATAGAGCAGCATGAAGGCCAGGGGAAACATCGAGAGAAGGGAGAAAAACGCCAGTGACGCCGCGAGACTACCGCACCCGTGCCGGAGGAAGGATCTGGTCAGGTCCGACAGCAGCCGCCAGAAGGAGATCAGCATCGGCATGACAGGCTTAGGGTACCACGAGTTTCAAGAGGCTGCACGACTATACACCGAGCGCAGGGTTACTTGAGCAAGAGGACGGACTGAAGGGCCAAACTGACCACCGGAGAAGGATAGAGACCGAAGATGATCACGCCGGCGACCGCGCAAGCCAAGACGATTGAGAGTGCCGGAGAAGGGACGAGGTGCGACGATTCTGCCGCGGAGGCCTCCGGTTCCCGCATGTACATCAGCATGACCACGCGCATGTAATAATAGGCGGAGATGGCTGAAAACATGAGGCCAACGGCCGCGAGCCAGCTCAGCCCCGTCTGGACGGCGGCCATGAATACGTAGAACTTGCCGATGAATCCCGCCGTCGGCGGTATGCCGGTCAAAGAAACCATGAACACGAGCATGGTGAAGGCGGCCAGCGGCTGGCGCTTCGCCAGTCCGGTAAAGTCCTCGATTTCGTCGCCTTCGAGCCCGCCCTTACGGAACATGGCGATGAGGGCGAACGCTCCGAGCGTCATGAAGGCATAGAAGGTGAGGTAGAGCATCACGCTGGCGATGCCGATGGTGCCTCCCGCGTCTCCGCCGCTGCGTCCGGCGGCAGCGAGGCCGATCAAGGCATAGCCGGCATGAGCGATGCTCGAATAGGCCAACATGCGTTTGATGTTCGTCTGCACGATCGCCACGATGTTCCCGAGCGCGAGCGTGAGCACGGAGAGCAGCACGAAGAGGATGGACCAATCGGCTTTTAATCCGCCCAGTCCTTCGACGAACACGCGAAGGAACGCCGCAAAGCTGGCGGCTTTCGACGCGACGGCCATAAAGGCGGTCACGGCAGTCGGTGCGCCTTGATAGACGTCGGGTGTCCACATGTGAAAAGGCACCACCGCGAGCTTGAACCCGAACCCGACCGTCAACAAGATTGTGGCGATCAACAGCATGGGATCGTCCAATCCTTTCGCGCTGAGCGCGCCTGCAATGGCGCTCAATCTCGTACTGCCCGTCAGTCCGTAGAGAAGGGAGATGCCGTAAAGGAGCAGGCCGGACGAAAAGGCGCCGAGCACGAAATACTTGGCGGATGCTTCCAGTGAACGGGCCGAAGACCGCTTCAGGCCCGCCATCACATACAGGGATAGGGACATGAGTTCCGTGCCGAGATAGATCGTGAGCAGATCCGCTCCCGACACCATCACCATCATGCCCGACAGTGAGAGCAGGATGAAGCCGTAATACTCTCCCAGATGCAGGCCTTCCACCTTCAGATAGGGCAGCGACATCAGGATGGTCAGCCCCGTCACGGCGTATAGCAGGAGCTTCCAGAAGCGCGCGTAGCTGTCGACGACGACGAGGTCGCTGAAGGCAGAGAGCGGAAGGTTGAGCACGCCGATTTGTCCGCCTGTCAAGCCGATGCAGAGTGCGAGACTGCCGAGACTCAGCCAGGCGAGAAGCTCTTTCCGTGAAAAGGGCGTCAGCGGATCCAGGACGAGCACCAGGCAAGCTGAAGCGACGACGATCAGCTCGGGCAGGATCACGATGAGGTCCGTACCGTACGACGTCATGGCAGCGCGACCTCCGTCCGCCCGCTCAGTACGGCAGGCGCCGGCGCTGCGGCCGACGGATGGGATACGGGCGCGACTTTCGTTCGCGCCATCGTTTCCAAGGTCTTCGTCACCGTGCTGTGCATCCGGCTGACCAATGGATTGGGATACAGCCCGATCCAGAAGACGAGCACGACGAGCGGCAGCAGCACTCCGAACTCCCTCATGCCGATGTCCCTGAGGCGCGGGAGCTCCCGGGGCAGCGCGACGCCGAACGCCACCCGCTGGACCATGTACAGCAAGTACGCGGCCGCCAGAATGATGCCCAAACAGGCGAGTGCCGCGGCGGCTTTGCTCCAGAAAAAGGTACCAACGAGGACAAGAAACTCGCCCACGAAGCTGTTGGTGCCCGGAAGACCGAGGGAGGAAAGGGTGAAGATGACCAGAAATGTGGCATACCGCGGCATGGGTTTCGCCAGGCCGACGTTGTCCGCAATCAACCGGCTGTGGGTGCGCTCGTAGATGATGCCGACGCAGAGAAATAGCGCGCCCGTCGTAATGCCGTGGTTGACCATCTGCATCACTGCGCCCTCGATGCCTTGCTGGTTCATCACGAACAGGCCCAGCGTGACGAATCCCATGTGGCTCACGCTGGAGTAGGCGATCAGCTTTTTGAGATCGGCTTGAGCCAGCGCCATGTACGCCCCATAAATAATCGCCACGATCGAGAGGGCCGCCATGAACGGAGTCATCGCCTGGCTTGCGTCCGGCAGCATGGGCAGACTGAACCGCACGAATCCGTAGGCGCCCATCTTCAGGAGGACACTGGCGAGGATCACGCTGCCTGCGGTCGGCGCTTCGACGTGGGCGTCGGGAAGCCAGGTGTGAAATGGAAACATGGGCACTTTCACGGCGAAGGCCGCGAAGAAGGCCAGGAACAGCCATTGCTGCACCGCGGCCGGATATGTGACCTGGCTGAGTGCCAGCACATCGAACGTGTGCCCCCCATAGAAGTACAGGACGAGGATGGCCACCAGGAGGAGCACGCTGCCGGCCAACGTGTACAGGAAAAACTTGATCGCCGCGTAGAGGCGGTTCGGACCGCCCCAGACGCCGATGAGGAGGTACATCGGAATGAGCATCGCTTCCCAAAAAACATAGAACAGGACGAAGTCGAGCGCAGCGAAAACGCCCAGCATTGCCGTCTCCATGACGAGCAAAACGGCCATGAAGGTGCGCACCCTTGTGACGATGGCTTCCCAAGAAATGAGCACGCAGAGAGGCAACAGAGCGGCCGTCATGAGCACGAGCGGCAGGCTGATGCCGTCGAGGCCGAGGCTGTAATGAATTGGCGGTGAGGTGATCCACGCCATGTGTTCGGCGAATTGCATGCGGCTCGATGAGGCGTCGAACAGCCACCAGAGGGGGAGTGCCAGCAAAAAATCGGCGACGGTCACCGCGAGGGCGATCCACCGCGCGTGTCGCTCCTCGGCGAGATAAAGCGCGCCAGCTCCTGCCAGCGGGAGAAAGACCAGGAGGCTTAGCCAGGGAAAGTCGGTCATCGCTGTCCCAATGACCATTGACCGTTGACCATTGACGTACTCCTACATCATCAAGAACATCGTCAGAATCACAACCGCGCCGAGCGCCATGCCCAGCGCATAGTGTTGCGCCTGACCGCTCTGCAGGAGCCGAAGAAACCAGGCGCCCCACCCGATGGCCCGTGCCACGCCGTTGACTGCGCCGTCGATAATGGCCACATCCACGCGCTTCCAGAGATCCCCGGCGGCAGCAAATGTCGGGCGGACGATGCTGCGGTCATACGCTTCGTCCACGTACCATTTGTGAAACGACCAGTCGTACGCTGTCCGCCACCGTTCGGCCCAGCGGTCAGGCAGCGAAGGATGCAGTACGTAGGCATAGTAGGCGCCGGCGATGCCAAGCAGTCCGATAAGCGTCGCAATGGGCATGATCACGCCGCTTGCGTGGGAGCCACCGGCGCGCTCGTTGAACATCGGAGAGAGAAATTCGGGAATGCCGAGGTATCCGGTCACAATGCTCAAGACCGCAAGAATGAGCAGCGGGACCGTCATCGTCTGAGGCGGTTCATGCACGTGGCCCGCGTGATGCGGGTCGACCCGGGACGGTCCCCAAAATGTGACGAACACCAACCGGAAGCTGTAAAACGCGGTCAAGAGGGCCGTGAGAAGCCCGAGGATACTCAGCACCTGGCCGAGCGGCCCCGCGGCCCACGCCGAAGCGAGAATGTCATCCTTGCTGAAGAACCCTGCCGTCAATGGGAATCCGGCCAGCGCAAGCGAGCCGACCACAAAGGTCCAATAGGTGACCGGCAGCCGGTTTTTGAGGCCGCCCATGCGGCGCATGTCTTGCTCATGGTGCAGCGCGATGATCACCGAGCCGCAGCCCAGGAACAGCAGCGCTTTGAAGGCGCCATGCGTGAGGAGGTGATACATGCCGGCGGCATACGCACCCAGCCCGCACGCCATGATCATGTAGCCGAGTTGGCTCATGGTCGAATACGCGACGACCCGCTTGATGTCCGTTTGCGTCAAGGCGATGGTCGCGCCGAGCACCATCGTCGTGGCGCCCACGACGGCCACCACGTCCATGGCGAACGGCGAGGCGTCATAGAGCGGAGCGAGCCTGGCCACCATGAACACCCCGGCAGTGACCATTGTCGCGGCATGAATGAGGGCAGAGATCGGCGTCGGGCCTTCCATGGCATCGGGTAGCCAGACATGGAGCGGAAACTGGGCGGACTTACCGACCGCTCCCATGAAGAGCAGCAGGCAGATGACGGTGAGGGTTGAAACCTCCAGCGTGCCGCCGAGCGGTTCGAGGATATTGATGACCTTCGCGGCCTCGCGGCCGACGTTGGCGAACACCGTCGCATAATCGAGTGATTCGAACGTCGCGAACACAAGCAGCAGGCCCAGAATAAATCCGAAGTCGCCCACACGGTTCACGATGAATGCCTTGGTGGCGGCGGCAACCGCTTGAGGCCGCTCATACCAATGGCCGATGAGAAGATATGAACAAAGGCCGACGGCTTCCCAAAACACGAACAGCTGCAGAAAATTGTCCGCCAGCACCAGCATCAACATGGAGAACGTGAAAAGGGCGATATAGCTGAAGAACCGCGCATAGCCTGGCTCGCCCTGCATATAGCCGATGGTATACACGTGGACCAGGGCGCTGACGGTGGTCACGAGCAACAGCATGACCGACGTCAGGCGGTCGATGGTGATACCGATGTGCACGTCCAGCATCCCCGAGGTCAGCCAGCTATAGAGACGAAACGTGGAATGGTGTCCGTCTGCCACGTCCAGAAACGCCAGCACGGAGATGCCCCAGGAGACAATGACGGCGGGAACCGCGACGAGATGGGCCTTGTCCCTGAGCCAATGTCCGAAGATCCCGACAATCAGGAAGGAGACTAGCGGCAGCAATGGAATGAGTTCGTACGTCATCTCACCATTTCAACAATTGAAATTCGTCGACGTTGATCGTGTTTCTCGCGCGATGCAGCGCAATGATGATGGCGAGGCCGACCGCCACCTCGGCGGCAGCGACCGTCAAGGCAAAGAACACGAACACCTGTCCGGCGATATTGTGCAGCGATTGCGAGAATGCAACGAAGTTGATATTCGTGGCGTTGAGCATCAATTCAACGGACAACAAGATGATGATGATATTGCGTCTGATCAGGACGCCGACGAGCCCGGTGAAAAAGACGACTGCGCTCAACGTCAGATAGTAGGACAGGGGTATCATCAGCGTTCACACGGCGGCAAGTGCATTCTCCTCATTGCATCGACTCTCCACCCAGGTCCTTTTTCGCCAGAATAATGGCGCCGATCATGGCGACGAGCAGAATCAACGACGCAACTTCGAACGGAAACAGATACGTCGAATAGAGGACGTCGCCCAAGGCCTCGGTATTGCCCAGTCCTTTTTCGGCCGTCTCTTCGGCGACCGAGCCGGCCGCGGAAGATCGCCCCTTCAGCAGCGTCAAGACCAGGGCTTCAAGGATCAACAGGATGCCGACGCCTGCCGCCACCGGCCATTGGCGGTGGTACCGCTCATCCTGTTTCAAATTCAGCAGCATGACCACGAACAGATAGAGCACGAGAATTGCGCCTGCATAGACGATCACTTGGACGGCCGCCAAGAACTCTGCGTGCAGCGTCACGTAGAGGCCGGCCACGTGGAAAAACATGATCAGGAGAGACAGCGCGCTATAGATGGGGTTGCGGAGCGCAACCACGAGCACGGAAGCAGTGGCGATGACCAACGCGAAATAAAAAAAGAACAGGTGTTCCATAATTTAAGTCGGCGTTCACGTCATCGCGAAGCAGGCGCGTGTGATCCTGCCGCCCGATCGGTGTCGCCTCCGGCCCCTCGTGGCGTCACGTCAGTTCGGCTTCGGAGGAACGTGACTGAATGAGACATTAAAAAACGCGACGTTCGGATGCTGCAGTTCCAGCCGCTTCTCCCGAACGGGAAACGCACGGTCGCCAATGGCGAGCAGTTGTTCCTTATTCAGGTGCAGCTGGCGTTTGTCGTAGACCGACCACTCGAATTCACGGCTCATCCCGAGCGCATCCACTGGACAGGCGTCGACGCACATCCCGCAAAACAGGCAGCGCGTCATATCCATATAATATTCCTTGGCGTAGCGCTTCGTGGGTTCGCCTGGCACCTCGGAACTGACGACGCGGATGACGCGCGAAGGGCAGGCGGCTTCGCAGAGATCGCAGCCGACGCATTTTTCCGTGCCGTCGTCGTAGCGCAGCAACCCGAGCATGCCGCGATAGTTGTCGGGAAGGATCCGCTTCTCGTGCGGGTATTGCACCGTCACGGGTTTGTAATGAAGGAGGTGCGACATCGTCGCTTTCATACCGACGAGGATCTCGTAAAAGATGATGGTCTTGAACCAAGCAATGAACTTCTGCATGGCCGAACACTATCCTCTTGGAAACAGGTATACGGCGATCGACGTCACCACGATGTTTCCCAGCGCAATCGGCAGCATCACTTTCCAGCCGAACTTCATCAGCTGGTCGTACCGTAGACGCGGCAAGGTCGCACGCAGCCAAAAGAACAGGAACAAAAACGCGTACACCTTCACCGTGAACCACGCCAAGTTTTCCACCCAGGCGATCCCATCCAGCCCCACGTGCGCCAGGATGGTCCCCGGATACGGCGCATTCCACCCGCCCAGGAACATGGCCGCGGCGACGCACGAGACCAGGACCATGTTGGCGTATTCAGCGATAAAGAAGAAGGCGAAACGCATGCCGCTGTATTCCGTAAAAAAGCCGGCAACCAACTCGCTTTCCGCTTCCGGCAGGTCGAACGGCACACGGTTGGTTTCAGCCACTGCCGAAATGACATAGACAACGAACGCAAAGATTTGCGGCGCCGGGAGGGCGAAGACGAACCAGTGCCAGAACCCGCCAGATTGCGCCTCGGTGATTTTGACCAGACTGAGCGAGCCGGCCAGGATCAGTACGCCGACGATCGCCAGGCCGACGTTCAGTTCGTAGCTGATGACTTGAGCGGCGGACCGCAACCCTCCCAAGAGCGAGTACTTGCTGTTGGAGGCCCAACCACCGAGAATGATGCCGTAAGCCCCGATAGACGTGAAAGCCAGGATGTACAAAATGCCGATATTGATGTCGCTGATCACGAAGGGCTCGACCGAGATCCCGAACAGCTCGATTTTGTGGCTGGGGCCGAACGGCACCACGGCAAAACCGATCAGGGCCGGGACCATGGCCAGGATCGGCGCGAGGCTGAACATGAACTTGTTTGCGCCGGCCGGCACGATGTCTTCCTTGAAGAAGAGCTTTAGCCCGTCGGCAATAGGCTGAAGCACACCATAAGGGCCGACTTCCATCGGACCCATCCGGTCTTGCATCCAGCCGAGCACTTTCCGCTCGGCAAGAGTCAGAATCATGACCGTCAACATGACGACGCCCATGACCGCGGCGATTTGGACTAAGGACACTGCCAGTCGCAAGCTGAGTTCAGTCACAACATCTCTCCTTATCAGCGGATGCTGAAAAAGCCTTTTAGCGGCGTTCTCGCGTCGTTCAAGGTTTCGACGTACACAAAAAAGTACGCCTCGACCTTTCGCTCGCTGCGGCCTTGCTGAAAAGCTTTTTGAACATCCGCAATCATTTCATCTTTCTCAGGCGGCCTTGCTCTTGGGCAAGGCGCATCTCGGCGCGCCCGGGTGGGCGGGTGAGAATATCCTTTTTGAACATCCGCGATCATCTCACCTGTCAACTGACCTTCTCGATCGCGACCGATGTCATCCGAAACGCGGGCACCTTTGTCACCGGGTCGATGGTGCACTCGAACAACCCCGACGCCTCCTGCGCAAAATGATCGGGAAACCATACCGTTCCCTCGGGCACGCGCTCCACGAGCTTGACCGTGGTGGTCAATGCGCCCCGCTGATTCGACACACGGACATGATCACCGTCCTCGATGCCCAAGCGTCCGGCTTCGCTGCGATTCATCCGCAGCACCGCCTGGTCTTCGAGGTCAAGGAGCCCCTTTGCGCGCGTCGAGAGCTTACCGGAGTGAAACAGGCTTTGCGTGAGCCGCATCTGCCATCCGGTCTGGTCTCCCTTCGGCCGGCGAGGGGCCAGAGTATAGCGATTGGCGAGGCCCTGGCGATAGTCCCCGGCTACGTACCGTTCGATGGCCGCAGGGTCCGCCTTTGGCGGGATCGGCGCAGGACCCAGCAATCCGTAGGCCGGGATAACGCTGCGGATTTCCTTCATCACGTCCTTGCTCTCCCCGTACTCCAACGGCATACCGAGGAGGAGGGACAGCGCGGACAAAATTTCCCAATCCGGCCGGCTCTCGCCGAGTGGTTCGACGGCGGGACGAATGGCCTGTACATGGCCTTCTTCGTTCGTCCACGTGCCGCTTTTCTCAAGCGGGGCAGCAGCCGGCAAGACGACATGTGCGAGTGCCGCGGTTTCGGTGAGGAAGAGCTCCTGGCAGATCAACAGCTCGAGGCTTTGCAAGGCTTCCGCGACGTTCAAATGCCGGGGC
Source organism: Nitrospira sp. (assembly GCA_035277085.1). GTDB lineage: Bacteria > Nitrospirota > Nitrospiria > Nitrospirales > Nitrospiraceae > Nitrospira_C. The sequence goes on from DATELB010000279.1 coordinate 20,228, forward strand.
AGGCTGCCGACCGGGTTTTCGCCAACGACCACCATGGCTTTCAACTGACCGGTCCGGGCGTTGTCGATCATCTCCTTCAGCGTGGCGCCCTCGGTGGGCGGAAGTTCCTTCTTCCACAGACGGCCTAAAGCCGAACGTTCCTCGGCCGCGGCGACCTCTCGCGCCCCGGGCAGGTATTCGGCAACGGCTCCCACCTCCACGGCGCCTTGATCGTTGTTTTCTTCCGCCAGCGGCGCGAAGCCGCAGCCCGCTGCCTCGACCTTGCCGGTCAGGAGCAGCAGGTCGAGCAGATTCATACAGGCGCTGTAGCCGCCGGCACTTCGCAGGAGGTCCTGACCGGCAATCACGACCACGCGGCGTCCCTTGGCAATGGCCGAGGCCATCTCGAGGAACGTGTCACGCGCGGCTCCGGTCCCGGCTTCGATGTCGGTCCACTCGATCCTGCCCAGCGTCTCCGATAGAGCCGAGACGTAGGCCGCCGATCGGTTCCGGATCGCACTATCGATATGACCGCCCTCCAGGACTCCCTTGAGCAGGCCGATAAGGGCATCTCCAAATTCCGCGCTTGGGATGCCGACATGGTGCTGGGACAGGTTGGTGATGTTGCTGATGGAGTCGATGCCCGGCTGCACCGCTTCGATGGTCAAGAGCTGCGCCCGACCCTTTTTAACCGCCTCTTTCACGCGGAGACCGGTCACCGGATTGGTTTCCGTGATGCTCGTACCCACCAGGAGCAGGACATCGGCGGCGGCGATGTCGTCGAATGTCACCGTCCATCGGTGCGTCCCCTGCACTCGGCGCATCGCACGGACGGCATTGATGTGGCCGTAGCGCGCGCTGCTGTCGACATTGTTTGTGCCGATGACGAGGCGCATGAACTTCTGGAACAGATAGAGGTCTTCATTCGTACAGCGGCTGGAGATCAATCCGCCGAACGCGTCGGGCCCATGGGCTGCCTTGAGCCGCGCGATCTGCTCGGCTGCGTATTCGAGTGCGTCCACCCACGTCGTCTCCTCGAGGACGCCGTTGCGCCGAACGAGCGGCTTGGTGAGACGATCCGGACGGCTTGTCGCATGAAATCCGAAGAAGCCTCTGGCACAAAGGTCGCCGTTGTTGCGGCCGGCGCCAAAGGACGAATTGACTTCGATCAAATCGTTGTCTTTTGCCTGAACGGTGATCTGACAACCGTCCCCGCAGTACTGGCAAATTGTATCCGCCCGCTTCAACATCCATGGCCGGTATTCGTACATGGAGAGGCGGCTGGTGATGGCGCCCACCGGGCAGATCTGGACGCAGCCGCCGCAGAACTCACAGTCAAGCGGGTGGGGGCCGAAGGCTTTGATTTCCGTCATCGTCCCTCGTCCGGACGGTGCCAACGCCTTGACGTCCATCACTTCGTCGCAGTACCGCACGCAGCGCAGGCACTGCACGCAGCGGTTCATCTGCGTCTCGATCACCGGACTGAAATATTCCTTTTGAAAGATGCGCTTGGTTTCGGCGAACCGGCTGCCCGTGGCCGTGTACTGGTGAGAAAAATCCTGGAGGTCGCACTTGCCGCCCTGATCGCAGACCGGACAGTCCAGCGGATGGTTCGCGAGAATGAATTCAAGCACCGACTTGTGCGCTTCGTTCACGACGCTGGTGGCCGTCCGGACGGACATGCCCTCGGTTGCGATCGTGCTGCATGAGGTCTGAAGCTTCGGCATCTTCTCTATTTCGACCAGGCACATCCGGCAATTGGCGTCCGGTTTCAGTTTCGGGTGGTAGCAGAAGTGAGGAATCATGACGCCGACCCGGCGGGCCGCCTCGATGACAAGCGTCCCCTTGGGCACGGTGATTTCGATGCCGTCGATCGTCAGCCGCACTGTTTCTGTGGGATTGTTCGCCATGACCATCAATTCATCGTAGGGTCAGTTGGTCAATGCCTCGCGGCAGCAGGTTGAGGACGAAGCAGATTCGACGCTTCTGCCTCATGGATCAGTGCGATGTACTCCTGCCGCCAGTGCTTCAAGGTGCTCATGATCGGCGCCACCTCGGCGTCGCCGAACGCGCAGACCGTGCGCCCTGCGATGTTCTTGCAGAGATCTGTCAGTGTTTCAAGATCCTGCGCCCGGCCGCGCTTGGCGACGATTCGGCGCATAGTCTGCACCAACCAGGAACTCCCTTCCCGGCAGGGACTGCACTTGCCGCACGACTCGTGATAGAAAAATTCCATCAAACGGAGCGCGGCCCACACCATGCTTGTGCCTTCCTCCATGACCGTCACGCCTCCCGACCCCAGCATCGAACCGGCGGCGGCCACCGACTCGAAATCCATCTTCACGTCGAGATGGTCGGGGGTAAGAAAGGGCGCTGAGGCACCGCCCGGGATGAAGGCTTTCAACGGCTTGTCCGAACGCATGCCGCCTGCATGCTCATAGATCAATTCCCGGAACGTAATACCCATCGGCACTTCGTAGTTCCCCGGATACTTCACATGCCCGCTGACGCAGAAGATCCTGGTGCCGGTGCTCTTAGGAGGCGACCCGATGGCTGCAAACCATTCAGGTCCGCGATTGATGATGTGCGGGAGATTCGCGAGCGTTTCCACGTTATTCACGACCGTCGGCTTGTTATAGAGTCCATGCGTGGCGGGGAACGGCGGCTTCACCCGCGGAAGGCCGCGCTTCCCTTCCAGTGACTCGAGCAGCGCCGTTTCTTCGCCGCAGATATAGGCGCCCGCTCCGCGATGCACCCACACGTCGACCGTTACGCCGCTTGCCAGAATGTTCTTGCCGATGTAGCCGGCATCGCGGGCTTCGGCAATCGCCTGCTCCAGAATGCGGGCCCCGAGGACAAACTCGCCTCGTATATAAATGTAGGCGGATTCCGCTCCGATGGCATAGCAGGCCAGAACGATCCCTTCGAGGATTTGGTGGGGATCGCGCTCGATCAGCTGACGGTCTTTGAACGTACCGGGCTCGCTTTCGTCGGCGTTACAACACAGGTAGCGCGGCCCCTGATGGTCCTTGGGCAGAAATCCCCATTTGACCCCCGTGGGAAACCCGGCGCCGCCTCGGCCGCGCAAGCCGGATTTGATCACGAGCTGAGTGACGTCGGCCGGCGCAACCTTCCCGAGAATCTTCTTGAGCGCCTGGTAACCGCCTGTCTTTTCATACTCGGCCAGCGTCCCGGTATATCCGGGCTGGCTCATGTTCTTGATCAGAATCGGTTCGTGCTTTGCCATCGTTTTCAACGTACCGGCATCTCGCCTTTGGAGGCAAGCGGCTCCGGCCACATGAACGGCCCTGTCTTCAAGGCGCTGGACCCCGTCGACTTGAGGTCCGACAAAATGCGGTCGAGTTTCTCTTCGGTCAGGCGCTCGTAGTAATCGTCGTTGATCTGCATCATCGGACCGGTACCGCAAGCCGCGAGGCATTCGACCGTGGAAAGCGTAAACGACCCATCGGCGGTGGTCTCGCCGGGACTGATTCCGAGTCTGGCTTTAATCCAACCGACCAGCGTATCCGATCCCACGAGCGCGCACATCAGCGACTTGCAGACCTGAATGTGAAACTTTCCCACCTCCTTGAGATTGAGCATCGTATAGAAGGTGGCGGTCTCATAGACTTGAGGCGGCGTCAGTTTCAAAATCCCCGCAATCTCGATCATCGCCGCTTCGGTGATATGCCCCTTATCCCTTTGGGCGAGATACAGCAACGGAATCAACGCCGAGCGCTTCACCGGATAGCGGCTGAGGATGCTGTCTATTTCACTTTGATATTTTTCGGACAACTTCATGCTGCCTCGAAGACGTCAAAAGGCAATGGTCACTCGTTAATAGAAGCTTTTTAAGCCTCCCTTACCGGTCACATTCTCCCATCACGATATCGTAAGTCCCAAAAATCGTGATGATGTCGGAAATCAGATACCCTCGCGCCATATGGTCGAACGCCCCCATGTGGACGAAGGACGGAGCGCGTATTTTGAGGCGATAGGGCCTGGCGCTGCCGTCGCTCACGATGAAAAACCCCAACTCGCCCTTCGGCGCCTCACTTGCACAATACGTTTCCGCTTTTGGCGGCTTGAAGCCCTGCGTAAAGATAATGAAATGATGAATCAGGCTCTCCATGTCGCGCATGACCTTGTCCTTAGGGGGCGGAATAAATTGCGGCGCATCGGCCATGAATGGGCCTTGTGGCAGTTGGTCAAGGCATTGCTTGATGATCCGCGCGCTTTGCCGCATCTCTTCCATTCGCACCCAGTACCGGTCGTAGGTGTCGCCGTTCTTCCCGACCGGCACTTCCCAGTCGAGCTTGTCGTAAACGCCGTAGGGCTCCGCTTTGCGGACGTCGTAGGCCACTCCTGATCCGCGCAGCACGGGGCCGGTGCAACCGAAGTTGATCGCGTCTTCCGCGGTGATCACGGCGACCTGCTTCGTGCGCCCCAGCCAGATGCGGTTCGACGCGATCAGCGAATCGTACTCCTTCACTTTGTCGGGAAAAGTGTCGAGAAACGTCTTGAGTCTCAAGACGAGGTCAGGCGTGAGATCGCTGTCGACGCCGCCGATGCGGTAATAGTTCAGCGTCAGCCGCGCGCCGCAAAGCTTCTCGAACATGTCCAACAAGGTCTCTCGTTCTCGAAACGTCCAGAAAAAGACGGTCATCGCGCCGATATCGAGCGCCTGTGTTCCAAGCCAGAAGAGGTGGCCGACGATTCGCTGCATTTCAGCGACGATCGTCCGGATGTATTCGCCCCGCTCGGGAATCGAGATGCCGAGCAGTTTTTCTACCGTGCGGACATAGGCGTAATTGTTCGCCATCGCGCAGACATAGTCGAGCCTGTCCGTATGCGGTATGACCTGCATATAGGCCAGGCCTTCGCACAGTTTCTCCACGCCCCGGTGGAGGTATCCCAGATCGGGGGTCGCTTTGACGATGCGCTCGCCGTCCAATTCGAGCACCACGCGAAGCACGCCATGCGTGCTCGGATGCTGGGGCCCCATATTGAGCAGCAGTTCTTCCCGCCGGCGCGACTGCGAAGGAGCTTCGGCCCTGAACGCCTCCTTCTGGGCCTCCGGGATCTCGCCTTCGGCCTGTTCGACCGGCGGTTCGTCCAGCCGTGGAATGAATTCGAACTGGCTGCGCCAGCCGCGGCCCTCTGCCGGGAAATCTTTCCGCAGCGGATAGCCTTCGGCATAATCTTCCGGCAGCAAAATACGCCGCAGATCGGGATGGCCTTCAAAGCGGATGCCCATCATGTCGTAGACTTCCCGCTCGAGGAATTCCGCGCCCTTCCACACGGACGTGACCGACGCGATCGTCGCATTGTCTTCGGACAGCCGCGCCTTCAGTCGGAGCCGCCGGCCATAAGCGAGCGAATGCAAGTGGTACACGACCTCGAACCGCTGCGCGTCTTCGGGGTAGTCAACCGAGCAGATATCAGTCAAGTGATCGAACGAGGCGTCCGGCGCATCGTGAAGATAGCGCGTCAAATCGAGAATCCGTTCTGCCGCGACCTGGACGGTCACCTCGGATCGCGCCGTGTCCGCTTCCACGGACAGGACCGCCTTGGGAAACCTTGTCATCAATGTTTCAATGAGTGGCTGTGCCGGCATAGGCTACTTCTTCACTTCACGAACACCTTTTCGCGCTGGATTTTTTCCTGCAGCTTCAACAACCCGTCCATCAGGGCCTCAGGCCGGGGCGGACACCCGGGAACGTAGACATCCACCGGCACGATTTGATCGACCCCTTGCACGACCGCGTAGCTGTTGTAATGGTTGCCCGAGGTCGCGCACGATCCCATGGAAATGACATAGCGCGGCTCCGGCATCTGATCGTAGATCCGGCGGATCACGGGCGCCATTTTTCTCGAAACCGTGCCGGCCACGATCATGAGATCCGACTGGCGCGGCGAGGCGCGGAAGACGCCGGCGCCGAACCGGTCGATGTCGTAGCGCGACGAGACGCTGGCGATCATCTCGATAGCGCAGCAGGCGAGGCCAAATGTCATCGGCCAAAGGGCCGATTTCCTCGACCAATTGACCAACGCGTCCAGATTGGTCGTGATGATATTCGCCTCAAATTGTCGTTCTAAAAAACTCATCTCTTTATCACCTTTTACCGCTTCATTCTTAGAATGGGGTTAAGCAGGTAACTAATCTGCGGGTGGCACCGATGTAAAGGCTGAGCCGCCTGCAGCGGGGTCCCCACACCGGGCGGGGTGCGAAGCCGGCTCGCCTTTACATCGGTGACAGGACCCGCACTGCCAATCTCACCCGCCCAGCTCTGCGCACGCCAAGACGTGCGCTTTACCCAAGGGCTCAATCCCATTCTAACGCCCCCTTCTTCCACGCGTACCAGAGTCCCACAAGGAGAATGGCGATGAACACTAGCATCTCGACCAGGCCAAGGAGGCCGAGCGATTGAAAGCGCACGGCCCACGGAATGATGAAGATCACCTCGATGTCGAAGATCACGAAGAGCATGGCGATGATGTAGTACCGCATCGGAAACTGGACGCGAGCATCGGAAAACAACGGGCTGCCGCTCTCGTAGGGATTGAGTTTCGCGCGATAAGGACGATGCGGGCGGACCAGACGGCCGGCGAGCAGCTGAATCGCCGCGAAGACGATCGAAATGCCGATGAATAATAGGATCGGCAGGTAGTTCAGTGGAACGGCTTCGTCTGCCATGACCTCTCTCAGGCCTTATGCCGCGGCATGCCGGCTCAAGGCTGATCCGAAAAACGGTTTAAAGATCAGTCCGTCCAGCGCCGGCGCATCCAGACCCTTGTGCTGGATCAGAATTTTGAAAGTTCGTCCCATGCCCTCCGGCTTGAGCAAATGAATCGCCGCTCGAAACTCCGGCGTTTCCGGCGTCAGCTGCGCAATCATCTCTTCCACACCGAGTCCCATGAGGAAGCTCATCTGGTTCGTAAAGCCGCTGACCGTGAGCCCCGATTCTTCCCCGACCGTTGCCAGCGTCGTAAAGTCCACATGGGCGGTCATATCTTGTAGCCCGACCTCCTGCAGCGGATCTTCGGACGCCATCTGCGAGCGGTAACAGAGCAGCGTGCCTCTGGATCGCTGAGGGCCGTACAGGTCCTCAGCCGAATGACCATAATCGATCGTGATCACGATTCCTCGATCCAGGGCTGCTGCGACCTGCCGCATCCAGTCGGGCGCCGACAGGTTCACTTCTGTTCGATAGCCCTCGGGAAGCTCGATGTGCAGGCGCCGGAAGTAGTCTTCGATGCGAGGCGTCGAGGGGTCACGAAGAGATTCCACAAAGCGGCCGTCCGCGACATCGACGAAAACTTCCTTGAGGACAGGGCCGGCCTTCTCAACTCGATGTACCGGAAATGCGTCGGCCAATTCGTTACTGAACATCAGGCCGGTTGTGCCACCCGGCGCCAGACTGGTGATGTCTTCGAGCCAGCCCACCGGTCCCGACGCAGCGAGCCAAGGTTGCAGATGTTGCTGCTGCAGGGCGCGCATGGACGGACTGCGCTCGACCAACACATAGCGGAGGCGACGAGCCAATGACCTTGAAACCTGCTCGCAGTGGGTCAATACGTGTCTGGCCAGGAGGCCTTTGCCAGGTCCCATCTCGACGATCGTGAAGGGCTCTGGGTAACCCAACAGCGCATCGATTTGCGCCGCCTGTCTCGCCAGCGCCTGGCCGAGGATCGGATGAACGTCCGAGCTGGTGTAAAAATCACCGTTCCAGCCGATCCGTTCGGTGCCCGAATCCGTCGGGCGCATGTAATAGCCAAACTGGGGATGGTACAGCGCCAGCTCCATGAAGCGGGCGAAGGGGATCGGACCGTTCCGGCCGATCTCGGAGGCAATCGCGGCAACGAGTTGCGGATGCCCGGTCGTCACGAGAACCCCAATTGATTCAGTACAAAAAATGGTGACACCCATAGCAGATGGGCGAAGCGCACCCCCACCTACGACGAGCGTAAAAGTGGCGTAGAGTATCCTTTGGAACTGCGCTAAGTCAAGGCGGGATAAGGCGGAATCCCTGTACTCAGTCCGCTCTCGGCCCACCCACTCGACCATTCTCGTCTCAGACACAGCTTGACGCCGAAACTTGTTCCGTCCGACGCATCGCGAGACGGAACTTCGGACATCGGCATCACTCGCCCAAGGCGAGTCGCTGTGCTTCGACGGAATGGTACCCGAGTGGCTGCGCAGGTCGCGGATGAGTCACAGGGATTCCGCCTCTGGATAGGAAGGCACGAGGGACCTTGACCCCAATTCGCAATTAGGATTGACGAGGGTTCTTCCCTGAAAGCAAGGAACGGTGCCCGAATTGCCGTCAGGTCGCTCACAGGGCGTAGTTATCCCGGCCATTGCCATGGAGGAACAGCGAAGAATCTCCGCAATTCGCAGTGAAGGACTGGCGACGGTTCTTCCCTGGAAGCAAGGAATGGTTCCCGAATTGCCGTGTAGTCATTCACATGGCGTAGCTGGAGAGGAAGAAGGGACGAAGGAATGGGGCCCGAATTGTCGGCAAGAAGGGCGACCTCAAGGCGGGGTGAGGGCGGGCGCAGCGGTCCTAGTCTATGCCCCGTGGCACTTTTTGTATTTCTTGCCCGATCCGCAGGGGCAAGGATCGTTGCGGCCGACTTTATCGTCGCCGCGCTGGACCGGTTGCGCGGAAACCGGCTCTTCGCCGCGATTCAACGTAAGCTTCGGCTGGGGACGTGACATGACCGGCGGGGGAGGAGGTGCCGGACGCTCGCCTTCGCGAACTGCCTGCACCAGGAAAAGGCGTTCGATCGTATCCGATTTGATGCGTTCCATCATGCCGGCGAACAGATCGTATCCTTCCCGCTTGTATTCGATCAGCGGATCTTTTTGACCGTAACCCCGCAATCCGATCCCGTCGCGCAAATGGTCCATTGCGAGGAGATGATCCTTCCAGTGGTGGTCAATCACCTGCAGCATGAAGTTCTTTTCGAGGAACCGCATCAACTCCGGGCCGAGTTCCTTTTCCTTCCGCTCGTAGGCTTCGCCAACTTGAATTTTGAGATCTTCGAGCAAAGCATCACGCCCGACGTCGCGAAGCGAATCGCCGCCATCATGCTTGCCTTGCGTGACGTCCACTCCGAACTGGCCCTGCATCATTTCGACGAGGCCCTTCATGTCCCATTCTTCGGGGTATTGTTCGGCCGGGCAGTACACGTTGAGCGCCGATTCGACGATGGACCCCATCATGTCGCGGAGATCGTCGCTCAGGTTCTCGCCGGCAAGGACGGCGCGGCGGTGTTGATAGATGACTTCGCGCTGCTTGTTCATGACGTCATCGTATTCGAGCAGTTGCTTACGGATCTCGAAGTTGTGCGCTTCGACCTTCTTTTGCGCGTTCGCGATGGCGCGCGTGACCATCCCGTGCTCGATCGGAATGCCTTCCTCCATCCCCAGCTTGAGCATGAGCTGGGAGACGCGCTCCGACGCGAAGATTCGCATCAGATCGTCTTCAAGCGACAGATAGAATCGCGACGAGCCGGGATCGCCCTGACGGCCGGCTCGGCCGCGGAGCTGGTTGTCGATACGACGGCTTTCGTGGCGTTCGGTTCCAAGAATATGCAGGCCGCCAAGGGCAAGCACTTCCTGCTTGTTCTTCTCGCAGTCCGCCCGGATTTCTTCATAGACGGCGAGCTTCCGTTCCTCCGGCAAATTTTCCTCGCGGTACAGGACTTGTTTGAACATGAAGTCGGCATTTCCGCCCAGCAGAATGTCGGTGCCTCGTCCGGCCATGTTGGTCGCGATGGTGACTGCGGCTTTGCGGCCGGCTTGCGCGACGATCTCCGCTTCACGTTCGTGCTGTTTGGCATTGAGCACGTTGTGCTTAATGCCATTGCGGTTCAGCATGCCCGCGAGTTTTTCGGACTTTTCGATCGAGATCGTTCCGACCAGCACGGGCTGGCCCCGTTCATGGCAGTCCTTGATCTCTTCGACGATGGCAGTGAACTTTTCCTTCTCCGTGCGATAGACGACGTCGGCATAGTCCAGTCGGATCATTTTGCGGTTCGTCGGCACGACGTTCACGTCCAGGTTGTAGATCTTGGCGAACTCCGCCGCTTCAGTGTCGGCCGTGCCGGTCATGCCGCCCAGCTTCTTGTACATCCGGAAATAGTTTTGAAAGGTCACTGAGGCGAGCGTCTGGTTTTCGTTGGCGATCTTGACGCCCTCTTTAGCTTCGACCGCCTGATGCAACCCGTCGCTCCACCGCCGGCCCGGCATGAGGCGGCCGGTGAATTCATCGACGATGATCACTTCGCCGTCCTTCACCACATAGTCCACATCGCGTTTGTAGAGCGCGTAGGCCTGCAGGGCCTTCACGACGTGATGCACGAGATCCATATTGTCGGGGTCGTAAAGGTTATCCACTCCCAGCAGTTTTTCAACGCGCACGTTGCCTTCCTCCGTGAGCGCGGCGGTCTTGGTCTTTTCTTCGATCGTGTAGTCGTGCTCCGCCTTGAGCTGCGGGATGATGGCATTGATGCGGTAGTAGAGGTCCGTCGTCTGGTCCGTCGGGCCCGAGATAATCAGCGGCGTCCTGGCCTCGTCGATCAGGATGCTGTCCACCTCGTCGACGATCGCGAAATTCAGCTCCCGCTGTACGCATTGATCCAGGGCCGTGACGACGAGGTTATCGCGTAAGTAGTCGAAGCCGTATTCGTTGTTCGTGCCGTAAGTAATGTCGGCACGGTAGGCCTCGGGCCTCGTGCATGGGCGGAGATGCTGCAGGCGCTTATCGGCTGCATCGTATGTCGGATCAAAGATGAACGAGGCATCATGCTGGATGACGCCGGTAGAAAGGCCGAGCGCGTGGTAGAGCTGCCCCATCCACTGGGCGTCGCGTTTGGCGAGGTAATCGTTGACGGTAACGAGATGCGCGCCTTTGCCCTCCAAGGCGTTGAGATAGATCGGCAGCGTGGCGACGAGCGTCTTGCCTTCGCCGGTCTTCATTTCAGAAATCCGGCCCTTGTGCAGGATCATGCCTCCGATCAGCTGCACGTCGAAATGCCGCATGTTGAGCTTTCGGCGAGACATTTCCCGGCAGACGGCGAACGCCTCCGGCAGAATGTCGTCCAGGGTTTCCCCGGCGGCGAGACGCTTTTTGAAGGTTTGCGTCTTGTCGGCCAGCGCATGATCGGACAGCGGGGTCAGCTCCGGTTCCAGGGCATTGATGCGCTGGACGAGGGGCATCAAGGCCTTGATTTCTCGATCGTTCTTGCTGCCGAAGATGAAATTCAGGAGTTGTGTCAGCATCGGATTTCAGGCGAGGATGCCGGAGTGGCGGCAATCCAACTGATGCAGTATACCGGAAAGCTTTTCCGAATCCTATCGGGAAGACAACGGGTTCCGCTTGCTCATGCTTGACGCTTTCACGTCGGGTTCGGTACCATCGCTCCCACAGGTCTCATCTTATCGCCTACGCTATGACGTCTCGCGTGATAAAGCAATCGGTCGCCGTCCTGTTGGTCCTTTCTCTGCTTGCGGTCGGAGGATTAGCGTCGGCGCAATCGATATCCCACGAATCTCACCACGCCCATCATCATAAAGCCGCGCACGGCACCGTGCTTTGCACCTGGATGTGCGCCGCCGGGCAGGTGCTCGATACGGTCACTGGTCCCGCTCTCGTCGAGCACACGCCGATCTCGCATATCGAACATTACGCGCTGCCCGCACCATCGTCGAACTTCTCATCTCCCCTCGTCTCCCGCGGTCCTCCTGACCACCCTGTCGCATAGTTTTTCCCTGAGCTAGCGATCCGGTCCAGGTCTCTCGAGGGCCGGCTTCGTGTGCAGTCCTCCGGTGAGTTCTCGCATGACGGCAGTAACGCATAATCGCTTCCTGGCGCCCGCATGGATAGTGTCCGTGACGCTGCACGGCGTCGTCGTGACGCTGGCCATGCTGTTTGCCGCGCAGGTCCGCCCCGCCTTTCAACAAGAGCCCTTCAAGTGGGAGGTGGCCCTGGTCGAGGCGGTGAAAACGGATTCGCCCGCGGAGCCAGTCCCGCAACCGGCTGCGGAGCCGATGCGGCCGGCAGTCCCACCGGTGCAGCCGCAAGTGCGTCCGGCGCCTTCCCCGGTTGAGCCGCCGCCCGAGCGGGTCATGCACCGGGTTGCGCCGCAACAGACCGTGCAGATGGTGCATTCGGAGGTACAGCCTCCGAAGCCGGTGCAGCAGGAGGAGCCACCTCCTCCCGTGAAAACCGAAGCGATGACACCGGTCACGCCTGTGCCTGAAAAAACGATCGAACCGGCCGAGCAGCAGATTGCCGAAATTTCTAAGACAAGGCCCGAACCGGTGATGCCAACCAAGGAGCCGGAGCCTGTGCAGTCGAGCGAGCCGGTGGTCGCCCAGCGGCAACCCGTCGCACCGCCGCCACCTGAGGCGGTAGAAACCCGGCCGGTCGAGAATCCTGCGAAGGCGTCGACGCCGGAGTCTGCATCCTTCGCGCCTGCCGAGACGGCTGCGCCTGTTTCCTCTTCTTCCGATGCCGCTCGCCAGGAAGCGCCCATGCAGACGGCGAAAGCGGCTCCTTCCGGTCCCGAGGTAAAGACCGATCATCGCTGGCTGGCCGAGTCACTCTGGCGTCGCGTTGCAGAATTGAAGCGCTATCCTCATTCGGCTCGCCTGAACGGCCAGGAAGGGAAAGTCATTTTGAAAGCGGTCATTCGATCGGACGGCCATTTAATCGATGTCACCGTTCAAAAGAGCTCCGGGCATCAGATCCTCGATGCGGCCGCGGTTGAAGCCGTTAAGCTTGCCTGTCCGCTTCACATGAAGCATGCCATTAACAAACCTGAGATCGTGGTGAGTCTTCCGATTGTGTATAGCCTGGCGAATTAGGGGCGTGGTGACATGAGGAAGCCAACAGTCAACAGGGGTCTGCCGCCTCTCCTCTGCGTGATGGCATTTGGCGTCGCCGCCGCATGGCCCGCGTCGTTTGTCGCTGCGGAGGCTACCGACTCTTCCCCGATCGTTGGCCCGAAATATGCGACGGTCCATACCGTAAAAAACGTGGTGGGCCCGTCCGTACAGATCGACGATCAAGGGAGGATCGCGGCCGCCTGGGTCGAGGAAGATAAGGACGCGCGGACGATCCTATTTGCGCGATCCGAAAAGCCCGGCGGCCCGCTCGGGCCGGCCGTCGCCGTCAACCAACCAAGCGAAAGCCCGTACTACCGCCAGGAAGCTCCGGCGCTCGTTGTCCGCGGACAAGAGGTCTTCGTCACCTGGTCGAAGACCCATCCGAAAATGACTCCGGACAAGCCCTTCTCAGGGGAGTTGAGAGTGAGCCGCTCAACAGACGGCGGACGTTCGTTTGGACCGTCGACATTGGTGAATGACGATGACCAGGTGATTCAGCACACCTTCGATGCGATGCAGGTCGCTCCGGATGGCGTGTTGCACTTCGCATGGATCGATGGCAGGGAAGGCAAGAAGGAACCCGGCACGTTCGTCGCACGATCAACCGATCAGGGCCGCACGATCACAAAAAACTTCAAAGTCGACGACAATACCTGCGTGTGTTGCCGGACGTCGGTTGCCGCCTCTGACGACGGAATGGTCTATGTCGCGTGGCGCAAAATTTTCGACGGCAATGTCCGGGAAACCGTGGTGGCACGATCGACGGACGGCGGTCAGACGTTCGCGGCGCCGGTCGTCGTCGGCAATGACCGGTGGGTGTATCAAGCTTGCCCGCACCGGCCCGCCTCCTTGGGGGTTGATCGCTTCGGACGTCTGTACGTGGTCTGGTACACGGAGGGAGCCGATGAGACCCCGGCAATTTATTTAGCGTATTCAGACGACCGGGGACGGACCTTTTCCGAGAAAAAACAGCTGAACCGCTCCAAGGGCACCTTCCCGGACCATCCGCAGATGGCGGTCGATCCCGAGGGGCGTGTGATGGTGATTTGGGAAGAGCAATCGCCGGTGCGTCGCGAGATCGTGATGAGCCACTCCCTCGACCGAGGTCAGTCATTCAGCCTGCCGAGAAAATTGAATGAAAAGCACGGACAAACTCCGACGATTGCGGTCAATGACCAGGGGACGGTCGTGATGGGATGGAAGGAACACGTGATGCCTGCGCATCGCTTGGTGATTCAAACCATGCAGCTCCCAGGCTCGTCGGTGGCGACAGTGGAGACCAACAGCAATGGGCGGTAACACCCGTCGAATCAGTCTGGTTGCCGTGCTTGCAGGGTCTCTCACGCTGGTCGCGTCGAGTCTGCTGCATGGCGCCTCCACAGGGGTCGATCCCTTTGCGGCGTTCGGTGTCACACACGTTACGCCAGGCGCTCAAGAGGCCGCATTCGATCTCAAGGCGCTTGGTGGTGCCACCCTGGGCTCACAAGAACTCGTGGGCAAGGTCGTGGTGCTGAATTTTTGGGCCACATGGTGCGGCCCATGCAAGGAAGAGATGCCTTCGCTTGCGCGGCTTCAGTCGCAATTCGATCCTGCGCAGGTCCGCGTGGTCACGGTGACCACGGACGTGTATCCGCAAGGCATTAAGCAGTTCCTCGACCATCTCGGGATCAATCTTCCAGTGCTGTTCGACGAAGACCAGGAACTCTCGCGCCGGTTCATGGTTCGCGGGCTGCCGACGACCGTGCTGATCGGCCGCGATGGCCATGCCATCGGCCGGGCCGTGGGACCGCGATCCTGGGATAGCCTGGACTCGGTCGCCCTCCTACGCCAAGTCCTCGATCATCAGCCATGAAGCGCCGACCGTGTACGCTGGCCCTCGTTATAGTTGTCCTCTACGCCGTTCTCGCAGGAGGGGCCGCCAACTGCCTCGTGCTTCACGCCGAACAGCCGCAGCCTCATCATCATGGCCAGTCGCATGTGGCGCACTCGGCACTTTGCGCCTGGGCCTGTCAGATTCATCCCACCTTCATCGTCGCCGCGCCGATACCGCTCGGTTCGGTATCGACCGTCGTCGCGAAATTCCATCAGGGAGAGCCGACGACCAGCACAAGGCTTCTTGCTTCCCTGCTGACCTCGCGCGCTCCTCCTCTGTCGTAATCCTCATTCTCGCTTTGTAAGACAAGCATTGTGCCGGGAGCGGAAGCCGCCGGGTAAGTCCGGTTGCTCGCCTGCACACTTCATATCAGGGGGGCAGTCATGTGGGCATTGAAGCGCTTTTCGCGATGGCATCTTGCCGTTCTGATCTCGCTATCGATGATTTCAAGAGGAGAGCCAGCTGCGGCTCAGGATGCTCCGTCAGCGGATCCATCGGCCTCGTCCCGAGAGCAGGAACTACGGAATGAGCTGAGGAATATTTTGCATGAGCTGGACGAAATTCAGCAGCAAAAGGAAAAGGCGGCACCGGAAGCCGAGCGCCCCTCAATCATCAAGGAGGAAGCCGAACCTGAAGCGAAGGGAGAGGCTCAAGCCACGGAAGTTCCGCATTACGACCTCGCTGACATGAGCATCGTCAGCAAACGGCTCCAGAAGCGGCCGGAAGGCGTGTCACTGTCGGCAACCGTGCCGGCGGAGACAGACTCGCAACCGACCAGGACCATGCAGGAGTCACTTCAGTCGCTGCCCGGCATCGCGCTTCGTCAGGCGAACGGCCCGCGCGATTTCAGCATCATGATCCGCGGTCAAGGCGCGAAGACCACGTTTGCGGTACGCGATATCAAAATTTATGAGGACGGATTCAGTCAGACGCAATCCGACGGCTTGTCCCGGCTCGACATGCAGGATCCTTGGTTCATGCGGAGCACTGAGGTCATTCGCGGAGCGTCATCCTCGCTCTATGACAATTACGCGCTCGGCGGCATGGTCCATTTCAGGACGAGGCGCGGGGCGGACATCAACGGATTCGAAACGTTTCTTTCGGGTGGATCGTTCGGGTTTTTCAAGCAGGCCTTCGCCGTCGGCAAGCGGTATGAAAACCTTGACGTGTCTCTTTTTGCCAGCAATGCGGCGGAAGACGGATTTATCAGAAACAGCGATTACAACACTCAAACTCTGAACTTTAATTTACGCTTCACCATCGACGATAAGCAGAATTTCTACTTCAAGGCGATCACTAACTGGCTGGATACGCGCGTGCCGACGCGATTGACGCAGTCGCAGTTCAATGCGGACGAGCGACAAGCGGGCGGCGCGCAAACGACCTGTACGCCCGGCACATACAGTCCCACCTGCACCAATGCTGTTTTACTCCATCAGCAGCGCGTCGACCGCCGCACGATCGTTGGTGGCATGTACGAGCGGCAGCTCAACGCCAATACGGTGCTCACGATCGAGGCCGACTATGACGTGAAGGACATCAATCAGTATTTTTCGCAGATTACGGACAACGTAAATCCCAATTATAAGAGCTATGCGGATCTCCGGCATGACGGCCGCCTCGCCGAGATGCCTCTAAAAAGCTACGTTGGATTTTTCGTAAACAACATGGAGCAGGAGGGGCAGACATTCCAGAACCTTGCGGATGGCAACGGCACACGCGGACTGCTGATCCAAAATAACCGAGGCACCATCCGCAACATCGGCGGGCGCTTTCGTGAAGAGCTCGAATTTGTCCCGAAATGGATCCTGGCGGCTGGCCTAGGATTTGAGCAATCCATGATTAGTATCCAGACGATCAATTACGCGGGGGCTACCCCTTTGCGAGTCAGCGCAGATCGCACCTTCTATAACTGGGCGCCAGAGATGTCGTTAACTTGGAGGCCGGCTGACGGCTATCGGCAGTGGATACGGGCCTCGACCGGTTATGGTATTCCGCAGTTCACCAATTTGCTGAGTGATCCGGTCACAGGTCAGCCCGGAACCAATTTCGATCTGAAACCACAAAAAAATCTGAACACGGAAATCGGGACCGAGTCGAGAATTGCAAAGGACTTGGTCGTGGAGCTCGTCGGATTTTGGACCTTCTTCAAGAATGAAATCATCACTCAGACGATCTCAGGAGCGAATACGGCATCCGTCAACGCTGATTCGTCACAGTATCGTGGAATCGAAGCCCGATACGACTGGCGGCCTTTGACGGGCCTGCGATTTTCTGGCGCCTATACGCACATCCAGACCAAATACATTAATTTTTCCGACCGGACGGCCGCAGGATTTATCTCCCGGGACGGCAAGAATGTGCCTAACGTGCCCACCGATATTATGAACTTGAAAGTGGAGTACGATCACCTGCCGACGGGATGGGGAGGTTGGCTCGAAGGCAATTATTTCAACAGCTACTTCCTGAACAACAGCAACACGTTCGGCATTCCGTCGTATTTTATCGGGACAGTGAACGTCCACAAAAACGTCGAGATCAACAATCGCTGGGTCCGTTTTGCGAAGTTCTTTCTCCAAGTGGACAACATCGGAAATATGAAATACGCCGCATCGGGCGCGGTCATCGGTGGGGAAACAACGGCCGCCGCTGCCACCCAGCAGGCCTTCTTCGCCGGATACGGCCGCGCTATTTACGGGGGAGTGACCCTGGGACTGTTTTAAGCTGTGTGTGTAGGACAGGGCGGCGAAATAGCGCGTCCTCGTGATAGATGTTTGCGGTGCACATGCCCGTGCGCGGTTGATTTCACCCATCCCTGACTTTATAGTTGGTTCACATCCTTCCGTTGTCTTGGAGTGCGCTCTTGATCCTGTTCGCACGACTCCTGCTCACCATGGCGATCCTCCTCGGCTTTTCGGAGCTGATTCTCCCCCGGCCGTTTCTTGCTGCAACGGCCTCTGATTCCGGCAAACAGGCGGTCGAGCGCGCGGGAGATCTTTGGAAATCGGGAGACGCGGATGCCGCGATTGCGTCTCTTCAGAAAACGACCGAATCGGGCGGACCCGCCGAAGCCTACCATCTGTTGGGGCAAATCTATTTCAAGGCCAAAAAGAAGCCTCGTGAGGCGGCCGAAGCATTCACGCACGCGCTCAAGCTGAAGCCGGCGTATCCGGATGCGCTCAATGATCTGGCCGAAGTCTACATCGCGCAAGGAAAGACCGCTGAGGCGGAGGTGACCCTCAAACGGGCCATTGACGTGGACCCTAAGCACGAAGATTCCTATCTGGATTTGGCCCGGCTGTACGAAAGCCGGCACGACATCCCCGCCGCCATGCAGGTCTACCAGCGCCTTCTGACCGTTCGTCCCGCGAGCGCCGACGGACTCTTCGGGCTGGCAATGTTGTACGAGGGACAGGGAAACAATGATGCGGCCCGCGAGATGCTCAGACGGCTGACCAAAAGTCATCCTACGCATGCCGACGGATGGTACCAGGCGGGTCGTCTCGCAGAACGCAATAATGATCTGTTAGAAGCCGCCTATGCGTATCGGCAGGCTATTGCCGCGAAGCCGGATCTGGTGGATGCGCACTTCAACTTGGGATTCATTTTCCGCAGCCAGAACAAACCGAGCGAAGCCGAACGGGAGTTTCTCGAAGTCCTGCGGTACCGGCCTGAATATGCCGAAGCGCATATGAATCTTGGCGTGATCTATACGAGTATGAATAAGCTCGAGGAGGCCGAACAGGAATACGAGAAGGCTGTGGATCTCAAGCCCGATTACGCCGAGGCTCACTACAATCTGGGCGTGTTCTATGAATTGCACCGGAAGGATATGCCGCGTGCGCTGGCCCAATATCACAAGTATCGGAACCTAGGCGGCCGGGACGACCGCGTCGAGCGGATCATCGGAACCGCAGGCCGCTAGTCGGGCGGACAGCTCTCTAACGGCGTTCAACAGTCTCATTACCAGCGGTAGGGCCAGCGCCCATACGGATAACCGTAGGGACCCCAATACGGGCCAGCGCCCATATAAGGGTAGGGGTAGGGGCGCCTCAATCGCGCCATTTCGGGCGGGGGCATCACCTCGATGTGGCGTGCCTCGATGACTGGATAACTGTATTCCGTTTCATCGAGCGGGAGCGTCATGGAGCCCGTGACTTCCCCTGTCACCCTGACGCTCGTGCCGGGCGGAAGCGTGGCGGGATCCAAAAACTCCCTATGCATGGCAATAAACCGCCCTTGGGACTGTGTCCGGTTGCCGCCGGGCCAGCCTGACTGATCGAGCGGGAGCTGTAAGATCTCTATCCTCGTCGCATCTTTCAACCGTCTCGCGCTCAGCACCTCACCGCCGAACACGACGGACTGTCCCCTGTAGGAGTCTGGCGCGGCTTTCACTTGAAGAAACGCCACGGGAGTGGCGGCAGTGCCGGGCGCGCCGTCTTCAGCCTGTTGGCTCGATGCGCATCCCGCCAAAACCAGACCAAGACCCATCACCGAACACCATAGGATTGTTTCGCGCATAACGCGAATTATAACAAACAGCAAAGCGCTGCAGGTATTCGCTATAATGGCGTGTCGCAGCATCTGAGGAAAGGAGACCGGATGAGTACGATGGCACGATCGATTGGTATCACGCTGATCGCCGGGTTTTTGATGTCGCTGGTCTTCACGAGTCGCGGCGAATCGGCTCCCGGGACGACTCCTGAGCTGAAGGGCAACTATGAGATTCTCAAAGACGAGCGCTCGACTCATCAGCCGGGAAAGGTCAAGCTGGTCGAGTTTGCCGATTTCTATTGCCCCCACTGTCATCATTTCGACGGCGAAGGGCTGCCGATTTTGGAGAAAGAATTCGGCAAGAAGCTGGAGACGACGATGGTGGGATTTCCCGTCATCAGAGGGAAACTCCCCACCGCTTTCGACATGTATGAGCAGGCGAAGATTATGGGCAAGGGCAACGAAATGAAGAAAGTGCTGTTCCGGACCATTCACCAAGACAAGGTGACCGGCGTGTTGGACCGTTCCATCCGTGAAGTGCTGATCAGGGAAGTCGGGCTCGACCCGAACGCATTTGAAGAGGGAATCGCGAGCGGCAAGCCCGCGCACCTCTTTGAAGAGGGGAAAAAGTGGGGTGAGCGCATCAAGCTGCAACAAACGCCGACCATTCTTCTCGACGGCAATATCAAAGTGGAAAAAATCGATCCTGACAATCTGAAGCTCGTGATCCAAAGCATCCTCGACGGGGACAGGAAAAAGTGACGAGTAAGGGGCTAATCAAGTGCGGTCTTGACGATAGTCTCATAATGGTTATGTTTTGACCCATTAGATCCCCGCGGCGCCGAGACGCCGTGTTTCCCCAGGCCAGCCGCTCCACCAAGCGCCGAGACGCTTCGTGTTTCCAGGTCATCCGTCCGACCCCGAAGCGCCGAGACGCTTCGTGCCTCAGGCGGCCGCAGCGAGTGAAAAGGTGAAGTGTGGCGATAGATCCTATTTGCGGCATGACCGTCGATCCCGCGACGGCTGCCGGACGGTATGAATACAACGGCGACACCTACTACTTCTGCGCTGTCTCCTGCCTCGAGAAGTTCAAATCCGATCCTGAGAGTGCCCTTCGATCCAAGGCGTCCGGGCTGATCACGCTCGGCAAAAAACAGCCGCTGCACATGATGCCCCGCTCATCTCCCGCTGCGGGCGGACAAGTCGACCCCGTCTGCGGAATGACCGTACAACCCGAGGACGCCGCCGGTTCACACGCGCACGAAGGAACGACTTACTATTTCTGTTCGCCCGGGTGCTTGGCGAAGTTTCGTCAGGATCCCGCCGCATTTCTCATTCCGCCTGCGCAACGCGCGACGACACCGACGACGGTTCCGGACGGAGCGACGGTGGAATACGTCTGTCCTATGGATCCTGAGGTCTTGGAGAAAGCGCCTGGAGCGTGCCCGATTTGCGGAATGGCGCTCGAGCCCAAAATCGTGACGTTGGAGGAGCGACCGAATCCTGAATTGCTGGACATGTCGAGGCGCTTCTGGATCAGTGTAGGCCCCGCCCTGCTGGTGATGCTCGCGGCGATGTCGGACATGATTCCAGGGCTTCACGTCTTCAATGGGCCGGCAAAGAACTGGATTCAATTGCTGCTGGCGACCCCGGTAGTGCTCTGGGGAGGCCGGCCGTTCTTTGAACGCGCCTGGACGTCGATCGTCCATCGGGCCCCGAACATGTTTACGCTCATCGGCTTGGGGACCGGCGCGGCCTATGCGTACAGCCTTGTGGCGACGTTGGCACCCGGTCTTCTTCCGGCCTCCTTCCATGCGCCTGATGGATCGGTTGAGGTGTACTTTGAGGCCGCGGCCGTCATCACGGTGCTGGTGTTGTTGGGACA
Organism: Nitrospira sp.; assembly: GCA_035277085.1. GTDB lineage: Bacteria > Nitrospirota > Nitrospiria > Nitrospirales > Nitrospiraceae > Nitrospira_C. The sequence goes on from DATELB010000279.1 coordinate 41,357, forward strand.
GGTCTTGGAACTGCGCGCCCGCGCCCAAACCACTTCCGCCATGAAGGCGCTGCTCCGTCTGGCTCCGAAAACGGCCAGGCGTATCGAGAACGGCCAGGAACGCGATGTGCCTCTTGATCAAGTGCGCGCCGGTGACCGTCTCCGGGTCCGGCCGGGAGAGCGGGTGCCCGTGGACGGTGTCGTCATCGACGGCGCGACCGCGGTCGATGAATCGATGGTGACCGGTGAATCCTTGCCGGTCGAGAAGGCGCTGGGCGCGCAGGTCACCGGGGGTACGATCAACGGCGCAGGTAGCATCATCATGCGGGCCGAACGCGTCGGCCGTGACACGCTCCTGGCACGTATCGTCGGGATGGTCAGCGACGCCCAGCGAAGCCGGGCTCCCATCCAGCGCATCGCCGACCGCGTGGCCTGGTATTTCGTCCCAGCCGTCGTGGCAGTTGCGATTGCGACCGCAGTCGCATGGGCGGTCTGGGGCCCTGAGCCAAAACTGGCGTACGCTCTGGTCAATGCGGTGGCTGTGCTGATTATCGCTTGTCCCTGTGCCCTGGGACTCGCGACGCCGATGTCGATTATGGTGGGAACGGGGCGCGGTGCGACGGCCGGAGTGCTGATCCGTAAAGCGGAAGCGCTCGAGGTCCTCGGCAACGTCGATACGCTGGTGTTCGACAAAACCGGGACCTTGACGGAGGGGAAACCGAAAATTGTATCTATCCGTTTCGTGCCGCCGTGGAGCGAGGCGGATTTGTTGCGGCTCGCGGCGGCTCTCGAGCGTCAGAGCGAACATCCGATCGCCGCAGCGGTCATTGCCGCGGCGGAGCAGCGAGGGTTGGCGCCTGGAGTGGTGAAGGACTTTCGTTCGGTAACGGGGTACGGCGTCACCGGCCTGGTCGACGGCCGCTCGGTTGCGGTCGGCAGCCCGGCGATGCTCAGAGAACAGCTGAAGATCACGGATCCGGCGCTGGCTGTGATGGAAGAGGAAGCGGCAAGATTGAGGACTCAGGGACAGACGACGGTGTTTGTCGCCGCCGACGGCCACGCCGTCGGGCTTGTCGGAGTGGCCGACCCGGTGAAGCCTTCAACGCTGGAAGCTGTCCGGCTTCTGAAAGAACAAGGCGTCCGACTGGTCATGGTCACTGGGGATCATCAACTTACGGCTGATGCGGTCGCCCGTCAGGTTGGCATCGTCGACGTTCGCGCCGGAGTATTGCCTGATCAAAAAGGGCGTATTGTTGCCGATCTGAAATCGCAGGGTCGCGTGGTGGCCATGGCGGGCGACGGGATCAATGACGCGCCGGCACTGGCTCTTGCCCATGTGGGCATCGCGATGGGAACCGGTACGGACATCGCGATGGCCACTGCGGGCATGACGCTCGTCAAGGGCGACCTTCGCGCGCTCGTCCGAGCTTTCCGATTGAGCCGAGCCACCATGGCGAACATCCGCCAAAATCTGTTTTTCGCCTTCGTATACAATTTGGCCGGAGTGCCGCTGGCGGCCGGAGTGCTGTATCCGTTATGGGGCCTGCTACTGAGTCCGATGATTGCCAGTGCGGCCATGACCTTCAGTTCCGTGTCCGTCATCGCGAACGCGCTTCGTCTGCGGCATGTGGATTTATGAGTGCGTCCTCTCCCCCTCCATGCTAGGCTACGGCAATTCTTGATGGCTTACGCGCAGTTCTGAGGAGAAACGCCGCTATGTCGAGTGCTGTCCGTGTCCTGGCGCGGCTGGTGGTCGCGGGGATGCTTGCTGTTGTTCTTGGAACGTCGGCAGAGGCGGCCGGCCGCCTGGTTCCCGTCGCCGGCAACAACGATCTACAGAATCAGGTCAAAGCGACGGCGTCGAAAGTGATTCCCGCCGTCGTCAGTATTGCATCGACCGTCATGGTGCGGGACCAGGCGTTCAGCGACGAAACGCTGCCCTTCGGCTTGTTCAGAGAACCTCCTGCGCGTCGTCAATACGGCCAGGGCTCCGGCGTCATTGTGTCTTCCGACGGATATATCATCACCAACAACCATGTGGTTGCCGATGCCGTGGATGTGGAGGTCATCCTGGCCGACCGCCGCCAGTTCAAAGGCAAAGTCGTTGCCACGGATCCCAGGACAGACGTAGCCGTGGTGAAGATCCAGAGTACCAATCTCCCGACCGTGTCGTGGGGCGATTCCAGTAATCTGGCCGTCGGCGACTTCGTACTCGCCATCGGGAATCCTCTCGGCCTTAGCCGGACGGTGACATTCGGCATCGTCAGCGCCGTGGGAAGGGCGGACGTGGGTGTCGCGGATTTCGAAGATTTCATCCAGACAGACGCGCCGATCAATCCAGGGAACTCCGGCGGAGCCCTCGTCAATACGAACGGTGAACTAGTCGGTATTAACACCGCCATCGCCAGCCCCACCGGCGGAAGCGTCGGAGTAGGATTCGCGATCCCCAGCAATATGGCCCGCACCGCCATGCAAAGCCTCATCAAGACCGGCCGCGTCGTCCGAGGATTTCTCGGCGCCTCAACCCAGGACGTGACGCCGCTGCTCGGAAAGATCTTCCGCTTACCGGATGTAAAGGGCGCCATCGTCACCGACTTGCAGCCGAAAGGATCGGCGGAGAAGGCCGGGCTTAAGCGAGGGGACGTCATTGAACGCTTCGACGGCCGCGACGTCATGGACAGCGGGCATTTGCGCAACCTGATCGCGGCCGCCGCGATCGGCAGCAAACACCGGCTCGATCTCGTCCGGGACGGCAAGACGATGCAAGTCGATCTGATCGTGCAGGAAGCTCCGCGCGAGCGAGCCAAGAAAAGTCAGACGGCCGCTGCAACGGCTTCGGGGGCTCATCCCCTGGCGGGAGTCGTGTTCGACGACGTTACGGCGCCGTTGGCGCGCCAGATGGATCTTCCCGTCAACAGCGGGGTCGTCGTGACCGATATCGAGGAAGGGAGCCTGGCGGAATCCTCGGGGCTGCAGCCCGGAGACGTCATACTCGAATTGAACCGCCAGTCAATTCCAAACTTTGCGACGTTCCAGCGCCTCGCGGACCCCATTAAATCGAGCGATCTCGCTCTCCTCCTCGTTAACCGCCAGGGGACCATTCTCTATATACCCGTGCGCGGAGAATAGCGTCCGGCGATAGTCTTGACCGATGTCTCTCAGCCTGCCTTCCGTTTTCGGGCGGCCGTTTTAGCGCCCTGCTTTCCCAGTGCCGTCCTCGTGCGTTTGGTCAAATGCGTGATTGTCCGTTTCCGTTTCGCGGCCTTGGCCGCCTTCTTGATGTTGCGTCGCGCCGCCGTTCGCTGCTTTGCTGTCGCCATGTGTACCTCCTTGAGTGCGTGTGAAAGGTGCGGCTCGGGTGTTCGCCGTCATCTTCGCGTCCGTCGTCTCATCCCCGTGAGCGCCTCTGGAAGAATCAATCCGACTGCCAGTGCGCCGTAGATCCAAGGGAAGCGCCTCGCTCCATGGCGGCATCGCTTGGGATACGGGAGCTGATTCATGAGGGATTCGGGATCGTCGGATCACAATACGGGCCATGTGTACCGTTCCTCCGCGTTTCCGTTGGCCGGGCCGAATGTTCATCCGTGTCCCATCATGACGCGCAAGCAGGGGGCAACCCACTAGCATTTACCCAAGCGGCTTTCATATGGGCCGTAGCGGCTGAGGGCTTTCCTGTTGACGCCTCTCACGGACGGTGTTATTTACTTCCAATTCGTGCTACGTGTGAAAGTACGCTATGAAAAAACTAGTACGTTTCGGCGTTTCACTCGATCATCATCTGCTCGATGATTTCGATCGGCACATCGAGCGCCGTAAATACACGAATCGATCCGAAGCGCTGCGCGATCTCATCCGCGACAATCTCGTCGGTCAGGAATGGGACCAGAACAAAGACACCGTTGCGACCATCACCTTCGTTTATGACCATCACGTGCGTGATCTCACGCGCAAACTCACACACATCCAACATGACTTCCAGGGACACATCATGGCAGGCATGCATGTGCATCTCGACCACGACCACTGCCTCGAGGTACTGGTCGTCAAGGGGAAGGCTTCAGAGATCAGAGAGGTCGCCGACGCATTGGTAAGCGTCAAGGGGGTCAAGCACGGCAAGCTGACGATGACCACGACGGGCAAGGGGCTTGTGTAGGCCAGGTGCGGCCGGTTCGCTTGCGGCTCGTTTGCGCGGTTATCGCCTCCGTATTGAGCGCAGGGCAGGTTCTGGCACACGACCCTGACGCGGAAATCCTCGAGGTTTCCGAGGTGTCCGTCGTCGGCGAGCGGCCGGTCGCAGCCTCCTCCCAACAATTCATTCCCGACAAAGAGATTTTGCTCCAGCCGCAGGGAAGGCCGGCTCAAGTGCTGCGGCTGATCCCCGGCTTTGTTGCGATCGAACACTCCGGCGGCGCAGGCAAGGCCGATCAATATTTTCTACGAGGTTTTGATGCCGATCACGGCACCGACGTGGCGTTCTTCACAGACGGCATGCCGATCAATTTCCGTTCGCACGCGCATGGACAGGGCTACTCCGACTTGAGTTTCATCATCCCTGAAACGATTGAAGGACTCGACGTCTCAAAAGGCGCGTACCTTCCAGAGTTCGGCGACTTTAATACGGCGGGGGCGGTAAATTTGCGAACCCGTGAAGTTGTGAAAGAAGGAGTCGTGCAAGCGGCAGGAGGGCAGTTCGACACGCAGCGATATATTCTCATGTTTTCCCCGACCAAGGACAAGATCCGCACCCTCTTTGCCGGGGAGGCCTACTACACGAACGGACCCTTCATAAACGACAACCGATACTTCCGGGCCAATATGCTCGGAAAGGCGACCACGAATCTCTCAAGCCGCGATGAACTCAGCGTCACCGCGACCTTCCAGAAATCGCACTGGAATGCATCCGGGGAAATCCCGCTTCGCGCGGTCAGCGACGGCACCCTCGACCGCTTCGGCGCGATCGACCCGTCGGAGGGCGGCAAGACGCTCCGCACGACAGGCCGTTTGAATTATCACTACGATACCCCGAGCGGCGGCCAGTTCTTCGCCAATGCCTACGGTCAGTACTACAAGTTTGATCTGTTTACGAATTTCACATTTTTTCTCAACGATCCGGTCAACGGGGACGGTATTCAACAGCACGACGACCGGGTGATGTACGGAGGGGACATCGGTTACAAGCAGCGCGCCGAGGTGTTCGGAATCCCGAGCATTGGCACCATCGGAGTGCAAGCCAGAGTGGATGATATCCACGCCCGACTAGCGACGCAAGTGAAACGCAATCCACTCGGCACCACGACTGATAGCGACATCCTCGAAGCTTCGTACGCGCCGTATATCAAGGCCGACGTCCAGCCGCTTGCATGGATGCGGCTGGCAGCCGGTGTTCGTGCGGAAATGTTTACGTTCGACGTACGGAACCGCTGCTCGGATTGTCCCGAACAGCCGGCGGGACGGACGGACTCAGGGATCGTGCTGCCCAAGCTCAATCTGATCCTTGGTCCCTGGCTCCGGACGGAGGTATTTGCCAACTATGGCGAGGGCTATCACAGTAACGACGCACGGTCTGCGGTGGCTGCTGGCTCATCACCCCTGGCCAGAGCCCGCACCTATGAGGTCGGTTTCCGTTCAAAGCCCTGGGGACCGGATGGCATCGAGCTGATCACGACGTTGTGGTCGATCGATCTGAAATCGGAATTGGTGTTCATCGGCGATGAAGGGACGACACAAAATCGCGGCGCTACCCGCCGACGTGGCGTAGAAGCCGCTGTCCGGGGCCAAGTCTGGGGACCGGTCTATGTGAACGGCAGCGTCACGTGGTCACACGCCGAGTTCGCCAATGGGGATGCGATTCCGTTGGCACCGGAACTCACGGCCTATGGCTCCGTGCTTCTCCAGTGGCCGGAAGGTTTGCGGTCGCAAGTTCAAGCCACGTATCTCGGCGTCCGTCCGTTGATCGAGGATCGAAGCTCCAAGTCTCCTTCCTGGGTGACGATCGATGTGTCGGAGCGATATGTGCTGCCCGTCAAGCTTCCTCACGGCCGATTGGAAGCGTTCTTGTTCATACAGAACGTTCTCGACACGAAATGGGAACAGGCGACCTTCTTTTTTGAATCGCGGCTGAGGAATGAGCCAGCCGGCGTCAATGATATCCACTTCGTGCCGGGTAATCCGAGGTTCGTTATGGGCGGCCTCGCCTGGTACTTCTAGCAGGTCTTTGAAAATGGTCTCTAGCTTCGTTCTCGGTCGCGCTCCATTGTCGACGTATGAACAAAGCTACGCCTCGAATGTCCCGCTTCCTGCGGCCTTGTTCAAAGCCGTTTTGAGCGGTCGTGGAGTGACGCACCAATAGCCTGTTACCTCCCATGGCAAATTGAATATTGCTCCGCTCCCATTTAACATCAGTTCGCTATGCCCATCCTTCAAAGATCTTATTTCAATCGATCGACGCTGACCGTTGCGCGGTCGCTGCTTGGTAAATATCTCGTCCGGCAGAACGGCGCCGCCAGGATGGCAGGACAAATTGTGGAGGTGGAGGCATACGTCGGGCCTCACGATCTTGCATGCCATGCCGCCAAAGGACGGACAGCGAGAACCGACGTGCTCTTCGGCGCACCGGGGACCTGTTATGTCTATTTGATCTACGGCATGTATCACTGTTTGAACGTCGTGACTGAGGAGGTCGGGTTTCCTGCCGCTGTCCTGATCAGAGCCATCGAAGTCAACGGTCGGTTGATCGACGGGCCGGGGCGTCTTTGCCGTGCCTTCTCGATCGACCGCTCCTTGAACCGGATCGACATGACGGCGCAACGGCATCTCTGGTTTGAAGACCGCGGCGCAAGAATTCCGCGGGCAAAGATCGGCACGTTTCCCCGCGTAGGCGTCGATTATGCGGGGGCCTGGGCGGAAAAGCCCTACCGCTTCAGACTTACCGATCGTGAAGCCATCCGTTAATCCGGTCGGAGGGGAACCCCTAAAATAAAAAAGGGAGCGGCCGAGGACCGCTCCCTTTTTCTTTGCTTGAATCAGGCAACTATTCGATCTTGCGGTCGCCCTGGATCTTGGTGGCGGAGGTGACGGGCGGAGCAATTTGGATCTGCGGGCCCTGGACCTTCGGAAGCCGGCCGGCTCCCTCGCTCACGGTTACCCGATCGTTCTCCGCTTTCTTGAGGTTCTGCGAGACATGCTGGTCGTCGAATCCGGCAGCCTTGAGGGTCGCCTTTTCGCCTCCGGCGCTCGTCTGCCCAGGATCGTTCGCCGTCGGCTGTCCGTTCACCGGGCTGCCGCTGTTCTTCATCGGATACCCCTCGTGCTTGGGCAGGAGGGCCGGGTTGGCCGACGCCATGGAGACTGCAAACACGACACCGGAAACCATTGCAACAGTGCCGATTAAGAGCTTCATACCCATCTCCTTTGAATAATGGTGGCTGAAGATTGCCGTAAGTTGCGTTCCGATATCGCCCTAAAATCAATGGGCGGGATGATAGCCAGAGGGGGGGAGGGCTGTCAAGGGCGAAAGAGGGCGCTGTAAGGCGTGAGAATCAAGAGCTTGTGAACAAGACTAGCGCCGGTTCGGGCGACGGCCGCGACCCCGGTGACGGAACGCAGGCCCGCGGCTTACGCCTGGAAGGCGTATGGTCACCGTGGTTCCTTCAGCCGGCGCACTGCCGATCGCAATTGATCCACCGTGTTCTTCCACGATCTTCTTGACCGTCGCAAGACCCAGCCCGGATCCAGCCTTCTTAGTGGTGAAAAACGGCTCGAACACTTTGTCCACAATTTCAACCGGGATCGGCGCTCCGTCATTTTTAATGAGGATGTGATCTTCGATACCTCGTCCGGCGCGGTGCTGGCTCACGTGAATGGTGAGCTGTCCTCCGGGGGTCATCGCTTCGCAGGCATTCTTGAAGATGCTGAGGAAGACTTGCTGCAGCTTGGCTTCATCACCGCGCACCGGAGCGAGGATAGGGGCATATTCCTTCGTCACATGGATTCGGGTCACTTCGAGATCCGTCGCCACGACGGTCAGCGCGCTCTCAATGACCTCGGGAATACGGACGAGGCGTCGATTCAGCTCAAGCGGCTTGGCGAAGTCCAGAATCTCATTCAGAATCGCCTCGACGCGCATGAGATCGCGCATGGCGTTTTCCACGCGGGTCTGCGGATCGAAATCCAGCACGCCTTCCCCGGTAACTTCCTCCAATTGTGCGCGAATCGAGCCCAGCGGCTCGCGCACTTCAGTGGCAAGAAACGCGCTGAATTCTCCGATCGCCGCTTGACGCTCCTGCTTGCGGATCATCGGCTCCAACGACACGGGGGCCGCTTGTATCGGAGCGGCGGATGCGTCGGCGTCGTCGGCCGGAGGCGCCGTCGCGGGCTGCGGCGATGAGGGAGCTTGCAGCAAGTCGGCAAGCTTGAGGATGAGCGGCTCGAGGGTCCGCGCATCGGTCGGTTGATAGCGATCCGCTTCGCGTGAGGCCAGCGTCACGGTGCCGCCGACTTGTCCCCTCACGAAAAACGGAAAGACCAACGAGGACTGGAACCGGTCTTTGAACAACTGTTTGTGATCCAGAAAACGGCCCTGAGTCGAGGCAAGATCATGGTCCACCCGGGGCTTGCGGTGACGAATCGCCCAGCCTGCCGCAGAACTGTCGAGAGCGAGCCGATGTCCGGGCCGCATCTCTTTCTTGCCGTCTTTGTGGTCGCCCTTTAGGTCACCGGCCATGCCCAGCACTTCCACGCTGCCCGCAATCGGATCGTAATGGCACACCCAAGCCCGGTCGTAGGTCACTGTCTGGTTCGCATCGGTCAGCACGGCGGTAATCTGTTCCTGGAGCTGCGGCGTCAGCTGCGAAACGGGCGGGGTGTAAATCGGGGCTGCGGACGCCGAGGCGGCCGGTTCCTGATTGACCAGCGGACGGCTCAATACGGCGTTCAGATCAAACAACTTGTCGCGGTCCAGCGCTTTGGTGACGTCCTCGCTGGCCTGGTCCATCAGGCCCCGTTCCTTCTTCGTGAAGGCGGCGCTTTCTTTGCGCCCAATAATGAGGAAGCCGTATGTACGGTTGCGATACTTGAGAGGGACTCCCAAGAGGGATTTCGCACCGGGCGTCACCATCCGCAGGCGCATCGCCCGGCTCCCGTCTTGATCCTGCGTGCCGGCCGCCACGAGCGACGGCGCCGACAGCGTACGAAGGATGGCTTGCACATCGCGGGGGTTGAACCCTCGGACGGCATGACCGACGAGAGGGCCGTTCTCGCGGTGAAAGATGGCCGCCAGCGCCGAATCCACCGGCAAATCATTCAGGACTGAAGTGAGCGTCCGTTGAAGTTGGGTTTCGGCGGGCGGTTTGCTGTGCTGAGTCGTCGGTGTCATTAGGCGCTGTCGATCGAAACGTCCGGCATTGTAGCAATGCTCCTACGGCAATTCCAGGGAAAACGCGCGCGGGCGCGCGCTTTCCTAGAGCCTTCATTCCGGTGGATTGATGATTTTCGGCTGCCGCGGTTCCACCGGTGTCACTGGCCGCATTTCGACCTGGCGATAATCGCCCGTCAGCAGATTGAGAAAGCTTGTGACGAGGCTGATCACGAGGGCCCCGCCGACGGCCGGCCAGAAGCCTGTGACTGTAAAACCTTTCACAACATAGGCAGTGAGCTCGAGTAACAGCGCATTGAGCACGACGAGGAACAGACCGAGGGACAACACGATCAACGGCAAGGTCAGGATCAATAAGATCGGACGGAGCAGCAAGTTCAAGACGGTGAGCACCAGCACCGCGGCGACACCGGCCCCGAAGCTGTCCGCTTCGAGGCCGGGGACCGTGGCCACTGCCAGGAAGACTGCAACGCCCGAGATCAGGAGACGCACCAGCGCCGCCGGAAGCCTTCCGCCAAAAGGCGCCGTCTGCGTCTGCTGCGAATAGTGCACGATGCGCACGGATATCCTTACTGAGGAGGCGCGGCAGTCGGCGGCTGCTGGGTAAGTGCGGGCGTCGCGGGCGCCGGCTTTTTGATGGAGGAAAAGTGGATTTCAGTCGCCGTCAAAGTCTTCTCGTCTTTGATCGCTTCAATGACCACGCGGTCGCCGACCTCCGGCAAATTGGTGCTCTTCGGGCGGTCCTTTTCCTTAAACCGCGTTTGCTTGTTGATTTGGACGTCGACGGTCGTCCCCTTTTGCGTTTTGACCTCGAGATGTTTCGCGTCGATCGCGACGACCGTGCCCAATACGTGTTGACCTGTTCCATGGGCAAAGGCCGCGGACGCGAAACTCATGTACAGCGCTGCCAGGACCAATCGATACAACATGGACGTTGCTCCTTCCGGCTCTCCTTGAAGTATTAATGATGATGCCCTTCGGCGGCCTTTCCGGCCGCAGCATCGTCTCCCTGCAGGAACTGATCGAACGCCGCTTCCTCGAGACGTTCTTTCTCGGTCTTCGGATTGAGTGCTTTCATGTCGTCCAACTCTTCCTGTGAGAGCTGCGGCAAATGACGGATGAAGTGGACCAGCCTCCAGCTATCCAAATCCTTATCGGGATCGCCGCTTCCCCACGCGGGCATGGCTGTAAAGCGAATACCGTTATGGATGACCCAGAACAATTCCCCGTCCGAGAGGGATTGGCTATCGGGGAGCCGCAGGTCGGGCGCCTTGGGATACACGTTCTTGCCGATTGGAGTCTGCCCGCTTCCGTCGTTGGAATGGCAGATGGCGCAATGATCTGCAAAATGCGCGCGCGCCTCTTTTAAAACGTCCGGAGTGAGCGGGATCGGATTGGCCGCGTTGCGCTTTTCGATCGGGATGGCCAAATGCCTGATTTGCCGCGCCATGACAACCTCCAACATGTGCGGTTCCGTTTTTGCGCTGAATCCGGTGGTGAACAATTGATAACCGACCCAGCCGAAGACGCCGAGGCCGATCACCACTACAATGACGAGTGCGCCGAGCAGCTTCGCCTTCATAGCACGCTCCTCACTATACAAACTCCAACGGCATGATTGCTACTTGGATGAAATCAGCGAGAGGCGGCCAGCCACGAATCGTAGGCACCGCATTGCTTCCGCCGTTACGAATTGCACGGGCCGTGCAGGGCCGGCTCACGCGTACCCTTGCGCGCGGAACCAATTCACAGCCTTTTCGAGCGCCGCTTCGGGCGGCGTCTGCGGAATGCCCAGTTCCCGGAGCGCCTTGCTGCAATCGTAATGCATCCGGTACTTGGCCATCTTGACGCCTTCCAGCGGAATGCGCGGCGGATGCCCCGTCACGTGGGCCATCCATTGGTTGATGTGGGCCAGCGGCAGGACAAGGGAGCGGGGAAGCCGGAGCGAGGGCGCTTTGACACCGGTCAGCCGGCTGAGGATGTCGAAGACCTCCTTGAGCATGAGATTCTTGCAGCCGAGAATGTACCGTTCCCCCTGACGGCCTTTCTGCATGGCCAGGAGGTGTCCTGCCGCGACGTCGTCGACGTCCACGATGTTCATGCCGGTCTCAATGTAGGCAGGCATGCGCCCTTTCATGAAATCGAGGATCACTTGTCCCGTCGGCGTCGGCTTGACATCTCCCGCGCCGACCGGTGCGCTGGGGTTGACGATGACGACGGGCAGGCCTTCTTTGGCGAGCGCGAGCACTTCCTGTTCGGCCAGATATTTCGATCGCTTGTAGTGGCCGGCCATCTGGTCGAGCGACACCGGCGTCTCCTCCGTGCCGAGGCCGCCGCCGGCCGGTAAGCCGATCGCTCCGATCGTGCTGCAGTAGACGGTGCGTTCGATCCCGGCCTGGCGGGCGGCGGTCAGTACGTTTCGCGTACCGGTCACGTTGACGTCGTAAAAGATCGAGGGATCCTTGGCCCACAGGGCGTAAAACGCCGCGACATGGTACAGCTGTCGACAGCCGGCGAGCGCCCTACGAAGCGACGACGGATCGAGCAAATCGCCCTCGACGTGTTCAACGGGCAATCCGGAGAGATTCCGGGTCTCCGATTTCGAACGGACGAGCGCGCGGACGTCCGTGCCGGCCCGGACGAGGGCGCGTGCGACGGCCCCACCGACGAAGCCGGTCGCGCCGGTCACGAGCGCCTTCATGGTGACCCATTACGCATCGCGTCAGTTTTTACGGGCGGTGATGTAGCGGGCGAGGTCGCGCAGCGCTTCGGCCGAGGGGCCGAACGAGGCGAGACGCGCGATGGCACGATCGACACACTGGTCCGCCAGGCGCTTCGCTCCATCCACCCCATAAAACGTCGGGTAGGTTTTCTTCCCGCGTTCGGCGTCGGTATTCGGGTTTTTCCCGAGTTCCTCCCTTGTGCCCGTGACGTTCAGCACGTCGTCGGCGATCTGGAAGGCAAGACCGACGTCTTCCGCATATCCCGTCACGTCGTCCAACTGGCGGTCATTTGCGCCGCCGGCGATCGCGCCCATTCGCACGGCGGCCCGGATCAACATGCCGGTCTTGTGCTTGTGAATGTTCTGCAGCGTCGTTAAATCGATGTCCTTGTGTTCGGCTTGAATGTCGAAGACTTGACCGCCGACCATTCCCATGTTGCCTGAACCGAATGCCAACTCTTGAAGAATCCGCACTTGTCTCGCGACATCACAGCCTTTCATCAAGTCAGGACGGCTGACCAAGTCGAATGCCATGGTCAGCAGCGCGTCTCCGGTCAGGATGGCCATCGCCTCTCCATAGACCTTGTGATTCGTCGGCTTTCCGCGCCGGAAGTCGTCATTGTCCATGGAAGGCAGATCATCGTGAATCAGCGAATACGTGTGGATGAGTTCCAGCGAGCAGGCGACCGCCATCAGCCCGGGCGGAGAGGTGCCCAGGGCTTCTGCCGCCGCAATGGCGAGAATTGGCCTGACACGCTTGCCGCCAGCGAGCAAGCTGTACCGCATGCTTTCATGCAGAATAGCGGGCGGCGTGGCCGCCGGGGGAATCACTTCTTCGAGGAAGCGATCAACCTCAAGACGTTTCTGTTCCAGATATTCCTTGATGTTCATGAAACTGCAGGTCCGCCGCAGAAAATGACAAGCGGGCGGAGAGTAACAAACGGTCTATATGGAGTCAAACG
>DATELB010000280.1:0-10756 GCA_035277085.1 Nitrospira sp.
TTCCCCTTTGGCTTTGCGCACAAAGACCGCGTATTCGGCAACGATCGCATCCAGGGTGTTCTTCACGATTTCCACGATCTTGTCCTTCGGCCCATATCCGAGCGTGGCATGCTGCCAGTGCCGGGGCTCATCCATGGATCCGCCGGCGCATTGCACATGGAACGCAATAGGATAACTGCCTCCGACGGTCCAGGCTTCGCATCCGAACAAGCCGATTTCCCAGGTTTCGTAGGTCTTGTCGAAGGCGAAATCGCCTTGAAGAAACGCAAACTCCTGCAGAAACCGACTTTCGAGAAAGCTCGCGAGCGCCGGGGAATCGAGTCCAATCGTCTGTGCCGTCCCTCTGAACATGATGGTCGGCGCCGAGAATCGTTTGATGTCGCGTGCCGGCCGGTACTCGCTTTCTTGCCTCGAATCCTTGCCAAGGTCCGCTCGGGCTCCGTCCTTTCCGCCGGCGGTGGGGAGGCCGGAAAACCGTTGCTGCCATGTCGGCCTTTCGTCATCGGAGCGGACCGGGAGCGACTGATCGTAGCCAGCGCCCGGGTACGAGAGATTCAAGAGGACGAGCGCACTTAACGCTGCGAACAGTAATTTCATCGGAGGTTTGCCCCGGTGATGCCTGTTCCCATGAGTACCACAGCCGAGCGTTTTCTCCACTCTAGCCTTTCCTAGTTTCCCGCAAGTGCCGAACCGTACTAAGATTCCCCTCTAATGGATCTGCGCAGCGCCATCCACCACTTTGTCGAGCAGGGTCGTGACATCATTGCGCGGCTGCGCTCGTCCGAAGGCGATCACCTCAGCCGGGTTGATCTCCATATCCTCGAGGTGCAACTGTATCTGCTCGGCAAAGAAGTCAGCAGGAGAAAAGAGGTCACTGACGTTGCTTCCTCGGAGAAGAAGCAGTCGTCCGCAGCCAAACCAGACTTCCCCCCATTCGTCCTGTCGGACGAACGTCCGAAGACCTGACATCGTCACGCGGGCACGATCCGCCCGGCCGGGCTTGCCTCGCCAATCCGTTGATATATAATGCGCCCGTTCAGTTGCGACGCACCTCCAAGGAGGAGAACGGATATGAGACATGCAGGGCGTTCATGCATGCGGAGTCTGACGGTCGCCTGTGCCGTTGCAGCGGTCATCGCATGGGGCGGGAATGTGGCGGTTGCAGAAGACTCTGGAACTCCGAGCGGAGCGGGACTGCAAGCCGCCAGCTGGCTGGCGAGCGTCCCGTATGGAGCGGCAAAGGTGCTCTATGCGGTGAGCGGCGGCGTCGTCGGAAGCCTCGCCTGGGTCATGACCGGAGGAAACACAGATATCGCGAAGGCGATCTGGAGCCCGACGATGACCGGCCACTATATCGTTCAGCCGCAAAACCTGACCGGTGACCAGCCCCTGCGCTTCGTCGGCGGAGGATCTTCCGACTAGGTTCCTCTTCTCTGAGTCGAGCCGGCGGCATCTGAGATCTGAACTGTGAGATCTGAGATCGTGCGCCGCCCGCTTATGGCGCATTGCCCGCTTTCCATTTTATCGAACAGCCGATGCTGGGTTTCTGGGTGCTCGCCACCGGACTGCGGGAGAGCACGGCATCGATGGCGGTCCGCAGATCACGGCCGTTGACCGGCTTATTGTTTCCGGGACGGCTGTCATCGAGCTGTCCGCGATAGACCAGCCGACGCTGGGCATCGAACAGATAGAAGTCGGGCGTGCAGGATGCTTTATACGCTTTGGCGACTTCTTGCGTTTCGTCGAAACAGAACGGGAAACGAAAATCAAGCCGCTTGGCCATCTCCTTGAGTCGGTCCGGGGCGTCTTCAGGGTAGGTTGCCGGATCGTTGCTGCTGATGCCGATGATACCCAGCTTTTTGTCCTGGTAATCCTTTCCGATCCTGGCCAGCTCCTCCTCGACATGCTTCACATAAGGACAGTGTCGGCAGATGAACATGACGAGCACGGCGTCCTTGCCTTGAAACGAATCGAGGGAAATGTTCTTGCCGCTCACGACGTCGGGCAGAATAAACATGGGAGCGGTAGTTCCGAGCGGGAGCATGAGCGATTCAACCGCCATAAATACCTCGGATACCTCGCTTTGACTTGGATGCCGCCTCGTAGGACAATTTCTTAGTCCATTTTCCTCGAACCCTGCGCAATCTAACGTGTTACTGTGCGCGCCGCTGTCGCCTATTGTGTCCGGAAGCGCTCTCGCGGGGCAACTAGGAAAAAAGGAGCAAGCGTGCCCTACCAGCTTGAGTTCGACTCCACCAATCGAATCCTTCGAGCCCGGCTCATAGGACGCGTCACGGATGACGATCTCAGGGATGTATATCGGTTCGGCCAACAGAACGTGATGCGGCTTGATCCGCTCTCCGGTATCACGGACTTTTCCGACGCGACGGGAGTTGCCTTCTCCGCCCAGACGATGCGCGAGCTTGCCCGGATGAAGCCGATCATGCCGGAGGCGGGCCGGCCTGTGGTCTTTGTGGCTCCTACGCCAGAGCTCTTTGGAATGGCGCGGATGTTCGAGCTGCAAGGGGCTGATTCCCGTCCGAACCTACGAGTGGTCCGCACGGCGGAGGAGGCCTACCGGATTCTGAACGTCCGCGACCCTCAATTTACGCCGGTGTAAGCTCACTTCATCGCCGCGCGCGTTCGAATGGTCGCCTATCGCGCCTGTAGCTAGGGGTTTCCCTAGGACATTCGTTCGCGCAAGTCGCGATATGAATAATTCCCATCATCCCTGCGAGTCACCCATTTTAGTGACGGATCACACGGAAGCCAGAAAGGCTATGGTATGGGTATGAAAAAAGCGACCGCCCCGCCGTCCAATGACTACCGGACTTGCACGACCGGCGTCGAGGGGCTTGACGAAGTATTGGTCGAGGGGTTGCCCTCCAATTGTTTTTATCTCGTCCAGGGCGATCCTGGATCGGGGAAGACCACGCTAGCCATGCAGTTTTTGTTCGAGGGCGTCCGCCTGAGGGAGAGGACTCTGTACATCACGCTATCGGAAACGAAGGAGGAGCTCCTCAAAGTCGCCCACTCGCACGGGTGGTCGCTGGATTCCATTGCCCTGTTCGAATTATCCGCCATCGAAGCGCTGGTCCGCCCGGAAGCGCACACGACGGTATTCCACCCTTCCGAGCTCGAGTTGACGAAGGTGACCGAGTTGGTGTTGAACGAAATCCGGAAAACGCGTCCCGCCCGCATTGTGTTCGATTCGCTCTCCGAATTTAGGCTCCTGGCGGAGACGCCCTTGCGGTACCGGCGGCAGCTCTTAAACCTGAAACAGGAGCTCGTGAAGTATCAGGCCACGGTCCTGCTGCTGGACGACAAGATGGACAGCAAACACATGGCCGGTGATCCGCACGTGTTGAGTTTGACGCACGGCGTCATCGAGCTGGAACAATTATCCCCCGATTACGGGCGGTCCCGCCGGCGTTTGCGCGTGATGAAGCTTCGCGGCGTGCGCTACCGCGAAGGCTACCATGACTACGCGATCGAGAAAGGCGGCTTGCGCGTATTTCCTCGCATCGTCGCGGCCGACCATCGAAACGAGTACCTCGGCGAGCCGGTGGCAAGCGGGCACAAGGATCTCGACGACCTGCTCGGCGGCGGTCTCGACCGCGGCACGACCACGTTGATCATGGGGTCGGCGGGCACCGGAAAATCCACGTTGGCCCTCCAATACGCGGCCCAAATGGCGACGCACGGGGAACGGAGCATCGTGTTTGCATTCGACGAGGTGCGCGGCCTCGTTCTTGCCAGGGCCGCGTCCTTGGGCTTGGACCTTAACCGGCACGTGGAGAGCGGCCTGATCACCGTTCAACAGGTGGATCCTGCCGAGCTCTCTCCGGGCGAATTCGCCATGCAGATCAGGCGAGGGGTGGAAGCCGGCAGCAAGCTGATCGTGATCGACAGTCTTAACGGCTACATGAATGCCATGCCTGGAGAGCAGTATCTCGTCAATCAGCTGCATGAGCTGTCGGCATATCTGAATCAACAGGGCGTGGTCACTATTTTCATTCTCGCACTGCACGGCCTGGTTGGGACTTCCGAGGCTCCTATCGACGTCAGCTATCTCGCTGATACCGTACTCAACGTGCGATTTTTCGAAGCCGCAGGCTCCGTCAGGCAGGCGCTCTCGGTCATCAAGAAGCGGAGCGGCCGGCATGAGAAAACCATTCGTGAATTCCAGTTGGAATCGGGCAAGGGAATGCGCATCGGCCAACCCCTGAAGGAATTCCATGGCGTGCTCTCCGGTGCGCCGATGTTTCATGGCGGCATCGAGCAGATGATGGAGCGTACCCAAAATGGAAAATAAGCTGGAGGCGCGCGTCCTCATTCTCGCGCCGATCGGGCAGGATGCCGCCGCGATGGCGAGGCTGCTGCAAGCGAACGGACTGGCCGCCACGGTGTGCGGAAGCACCGCCGACCTCTGCGGTCACCTCAGGGCAGGCGCCGGCGCGTTGTTGATGACGGAAGAAGCGCTGGAACTGCCCGAGATTGCACAGCTGTTTAACGCGCTTAATGAGCAGCCTCCGTGGGCGGAGCTGCCGGTCATCCTGCTGACGCGCGGCGGAGAATCGCATTTGGCGCGGCTGCTGAATGTTGCGGCCCAGGCCGCCGGCAGCCTCACGCTGCTGGAGCGGCCCATCGGCGAGGCCACGCTGCTGCGATCGGTGGAGGTGGCCTTGCGGTCCCGCCGCCGGCAGTATCAGGTCCGCGATTTGCTGGAAGAACAGCGGATCGCGCACAGGGAACTGCGAGAATCGGAAGAGAAATACCGGTCGCTCTTCGAGTCCATCGACCAGGGTTTTTGCACGCTCGAGGTGATGTTCGACGAGGGCGGTCAGGCGGTGGATTACCGCCTGCTCTCTATCAACCCCTGTTATGAACGACGGACTGGACTCGTCAACGTCGCCGGCCGGCGCATCCGCGAAATCGTGCCCCAGATTGAAGATCATTGGTTTCAGGCGTACGGCCAGGTGGCCAAGACGGGCGAGCCTATGCGGTTCGAAGGCGAGGTGGCGCAGCTCGGACGTCATTACGACGTGTATGCCTGGCGGATCGGGGAGCCGCAGGAACGGAAAGTGGCGGTGCTCTTCAACGACATCACCGAGCGCAAGCAGACGGAAGCGGCCTTGCGTGAAAGCGAGGAACGGCTGCGCCTCGCGATGGCCGCGGCGCACATGGGCGCCTGGGAAATGGACCTGGGGAGCGGCGCCCTGGTCTGGGACGCGAGACAGGCGGAAATTTTCGGCCGATCCGCTCAAACGGCGCCAAAGACGATCGAGCAGTTCTATCAGCTGCTGCATCCGCTGGACGCCGACCGTCTCAGGCGCGCCATCGAAGCCGCGCCGCGTGTCGGAAAATTTTCGGAAGAATTCCGGCTTGCCCCAAAGGACGGCGCCGTGCGGTGGATTGCCGGTCATGGTGTGATCGTTCAGGATCGCGCGGGCCGGCCGGCGCGGATCGTGGGGCTGAATTACGACATCACGGACAATAAGGCTTCGCGGGCGCGCTTGGAGCAGTTTGCGGTGGAACTGGAACGGCAGGTGTCCGAGCGCACGCGCGAGTTGGTCTCTTCGCAGACCCAGCTTCGGGCGCTCGCAACGGAGTTGAACCTGGCGGAACAGCGGGAGAGAAAACGGATGGCCGTCGAATTGCACGACCATTTGGCGCAGATGTTGGTGCTCGTGCGGTTGAAACTCGGCCAGGCCAAACAAGGGCCCGTCGTCCGCTCGATCGAGATGATCAAACAGGCGGAGGACGTGGTCAGCGATGCGCTCACCTATACGAGAAATCTCGTCGCGGAGCTGAGCCCGCCGGTGCTGCACGAATTCGGCTTGCTTGCCGCCCTTCGCTGGCTCGCGGAGCAGATGCAGCGCTATCAATTACACGTCTCCGTGCGGATCGACTCAACGGAGGACGTACGATTGCCGGAGGACCAGGCGGTGCTCGTGTTCCAGTCGGTGCGGGAACTGCTGCTCAATGCGGTCAAGCATGCCGTCGCCAAACATGCGTCGCTGGCCGTCGAGGAGCAGGATGGCTCGTTGCGCATTATGGTGCAGGACCACGGCGTGGGCTTCGATCTCCTCGCCATGGCGACTCAACAGCCGTCGCCGATGTCCTCAAAATTCGGGCTCTTCAGCATCCGGGAGCGGATGAACGCGCTCGGCGGTCGCTTGGAATTACATTCCGCACCGGGCGAAGGCACCAGAGCGACGTTGATCCTTCCTCATGCTCCCAGACAGCAGCCGGCGACTGCGATGGTGCCGAGCCTTTCGCGGTCCAAAACACCCGCTCACTCGATTGAAGGGCGTCCACAAGGCCCCTGCCGTGTCGTCATTGCCGACGATCATGCGATGGTGCGGCAGGGATTGCGTTCCGTGCTCGAAGGGTTCCCGGACGTCAACGTGGTCGGCGAGGCGTCGAATGGGCAGGAAGCCGTGGACCTCACCGAGCAACTGAAGCCATCGGCGGTGGTGATGGACATCAACATGCCGTGCATGAACGGCATCGAGGCGACGGCAAAGATCAAGACCAGGCATCCGGGCGTCGTCGTGATCGGCATGTCCGTGAATGCCTCGTCGGACAATCACGACGCCATGCGGACGGCGGGGGCTTCGATGCTCTTGACGAAGGAAGCCGCGGTCGACCAGCTGTACGGCGCGATCCAGCAGGCCGTCGATGCAATGGGGCCAGCCGGTATCAACGCTTTGGAACGAAATTAGGCGGCCTGTCTGAACTGATGCTCCGATGGCGGTTCCGAGACTGTCGTCGTTTCCGCCGCCTCCACATCCGTGAGGAAGATCCATCTGAGGAGCGCCGTTACGAAAAGCGCAATCACGAAGATGATGCCGAGGATGGCCAACAGGATGACGAGGCTGCCGCTCAATGTTTGAAAGAACATACGATCCCTCGGGTCAGTAGTGATGTCTCACATTCAGCCTACATCCAACGCGCGGCTTTTGTTCCTGGAAGAGTCCCTGGCGATCTTGTAGAGCAGTCCCCCCACGAGCGCGACGACGGCAAGCCCTGGCCAGCCGCCGGCCGGAGGCATCTCGAACCACATGAACGGATCGGGACCAAGCCCCGGCCAAAAGGCGCCGAGCGCAATCGGAATTGCGAGAACAATGCCCATCAAGGCTTCGCCCGTGATCAAGCCGGCAGCAAAGAGCAGCCCTCGACGGGAGGGCTGTCCGGCAGGCGGAGCAGATTTGCCTGCCAGCGCCGCGATCAGGCCTCCTAGGACGATCGTTGTCGACAGTTTCAGCGGCAGATACATGCCGAGCGCCACCCCGAGCACGGGCAGCCGGAACTCACCGCCGCGTGCTTCCAGCCGTCGGTCGATCACGATGACCAGCACGCCGATGCCGGCGCCAAGGCCGACCAGCTGCCAGGGGAGCCCGGCGCCAAAAACGCTGCGCGTGAGACTGGCCATCAAGGTGGCCTGTGGCGCGCTCAATGGATGCGGATGTACGGCCGTCGGTTCACCGATGCCGTACTTGGCCTGCAGCAGCGACAGCACCGGCACCAGCACCACCGCGCCCGTGACCACGCCGACGACCTGCATGATCTGCTGCTTCCAGGGCGTCGCGCCGACCAAATGACCGGTCTTGAGATCCTGGAGATTGTCGCCGCCCATCGCCGCGGCGCAGCATACGACGGCCCCGATGACGAGCGTCGCCGCCGGACCAGCCGGATGGCCGGCGCCCATCAATAGCACGAGTAAGAGGGAGGCGACCATGATGGTGGCGATCGTCACGCCCGACACCGGGTTGCTGGAGCTGCCGACAAGGCCGGCCATGTAAGCGGCGACCGACGCAAAGAGAAAGGCCGCGACCGCCATGACCATGGTCATGAGCAAGCCGATCGGCGCGCTGTCCACAACCGTGACATAGATCCACGCCATGGGGAGCAGCGACAGCACAAACGGGACGACGATCCAGGCCAGCGAAGCGTCCTGCTCCGTTCTCGGGACGGCCGCTGCTTCTCCCAATCGTGAAGCGCGATATCCGTCCCGAAGCGTCGCCAGACTTTTTAAGACCGGCTCGCGAAGCTTCGTCAAGGTCCAGAGGCCGCCTGTCAGCATTGCGCCAATTCCGACGTAGCGAATTTCGCTGCTCCAAATCGTCATGGCCGCGGCGAGTCCCGTTTTTCCGGCCGGAAGGCCGTAGACGATGCCGTACAACGGCATCAACAGCAGCCACCCGATGAGTCCGCCGGCAAAGACGACGACAGCGGTATTCAACCCGATGATGAAGCCGACCGCGAGCAACGCCGGGGACAGGTTAAGACCCGCATACAGGACCGTGCGGCCCGCGTGGGCGGCGCCTTCAAGGGATTCAGCCCACAAGCGCAAACCGCTTTCGCCGAATTTGATCGCGGCTCCGGCAAAGGCGGCCGAGAGCAGCGTGTGAAAATCGCTGGCTGCCTCTTTTGTGCTTGCCTGAGCTCGATTCCTTGTCTCTGTGGCATTCGGTGCCGCCACTTTCAACACTTCAGCCGTTGCGACGCCCTCGGGGAACCGCAGGCGAGCGGTCACAATGAGGGCCCGCCGCAAGGGAATGGTGAAGAGCACTCCCAGCAGCCCGCCGACGGTCGCAATACAGGCGGTCTGCCAGTAGTCGAACTCCGACCAATAGCCGACGAGCAGCAGCGCCGGAATCGTGAAGATCAGACCGGCGGCGAGCGCTTCGCCCGACGACGCGGCGGTCTGGATGATGTTGTTCTCGAGGATGTTGGACCGTTTGAAGAGGCGAAGAATCGCCATGGAAGCGACGGCGGCAGGAATGGATGCAGAGACGGTCATGCCCGCAAAGAGCCCGAGATAGGCATTGGCCGCGGCCAAGACGGCGGCGAGAATGATCGAGAGGACGACGGCTTTCACGGTGATTTCAGGAAGCGAGACGGTCGGAGGGACGACGGGCTGGTCGTCGTTCGTCAGCAAGGTAGGGCCATTATATCGGAATTGCGGATAAAACAAAGTTAGGGCAAAGGTCGGACCTCGCGCTTGCGGGTCCTGTCGTCGACCAGCCCAAGTGTCACCCCGCCCGGTGTGGGGGACCCCCGCTGCGGGGCGTGGTGAAAGCCGCGTTTCGGCGCGGCTGGGTGGGCGGGTGAGAAAGTCGCCCAGGTCGACGCCACCCGAAGCGCATCAGAAGAAGCAAGCTTCCAGGCAACATTTATAAGCCGTCCTCAAGCTGCGTGGGCGGAAATGGCACACCTCTTCAATGAATCGGCGCTGCCGACTGTTCGACCAGTGGAGAGATTGAAGGAGAAAGCTCGGAGAGAGCATTTGTATCTATGCTACTGTGCCGATACGCATGGATGAGCAAGACGAATTTCTAACGGCGGTGTATGAAATCGGAGGGCCTGAGAGGGAAGCACGGGCGCGTGCGGAGCGCATCTGTTTGGATCAGACCGTTGAAGCCGATGCCGATGTTCTGCCTCCTCCGATTCGCGGCGATATCTTCGGCCGCCTTCAACATCTCGAGCGGCGTTCCGGTGGACGCTACCACGCCACCATTCACTATCCCGCCCGCTTGCTCGGAGCCGACTGTAGCGCTCTTCTTAACGTGCTGTTCGGAACGAGCAGTCTGCGGGGTGACGTGCGCCTGCTGTTCTTCACGCTGACGGAGGGCCTCGTTTCGGCCTGGCGCGGGCCTCGCTACGGGCTGGCTGGTCTCAGGCAAGCCGTCGGCGTCACCGATCGGCCCTTGGTCTGCGCTGTCCTGAAACCGCTGGGTCGATCTCCGGCCGACCTCGCAAAGCTCGCGGCTCAATTCGTTCGCGGCGGCGCCGATCTCGTTAAGGATGATCAAGGCCTGCTCGATCAACCCTTTTGTCCGTTCGAAGAACGGGTGGCCAGGTGTGCCGAG
The DNA here is from genome assembly GCA_035277085.1 of Nitrospira sp. GTDB lineage: Bacteria > Nitrospirota > Nitrospiria > Nitrospirales > Nitrospiraceae > Nitrospira_C. The sequence continues at coordinate 9,879 of DATELB010000280.1, forward strand.
GCGATCACCACGGCAAGTGCTCAAAGAGGGCGTCCCTCCATCTATTTCGCGCACATCAGCGGAGCGTCGGATACGATGCGGCAACGCGCCTTCGCAGCGAAGCGACATGGGGCGACCGGTCTCTTGGTAGCTCCGGGCCTCACCGGCTTTGATGCGCTGCATACGCTCGCCACGGACGACACGTTGAGTCTGCCGATCGCGAGTCATCCGTCGTTCCTGGGGACGTGGGCCGCGACGGGCGCGGGCGGTTTGTCCCCCGCGGTCGCCTATGCACTGCTGCCTCGATTGGCTGGTGCCGACTTGAGCGTGTATCCCGCATTCGAGGCCGGCTATCTCATGTCCAAAGACGATTGCGTTGCCGTTGCAGGAGGTTGCAGGCAACGCTGGGCTCATCTCCTGCCGGTCATGCCGGCCGTCGGAGGAAGAATGGGAAGCGATCGGATTGGCGAATCGCGGGCGGCATTGGGGGAGGACATCATCTTCGTCCTGGGCAGCCGGATCCAGCAAGACCCACAGGGAGTTGCCTCAGCGATCGAGGACTTTCAGAGGGAGTTGGCGCGCGCCTCCAATACGGCCATGTAGGAGTCGTGCCGGTTAGTTGCTGGCTTTAAGAACCACCGTCGTTTCCCGCCCGGCTGTCTGGTTGATTCGCAATGCCGTAACGCTCCAACAGCTTGCGACGAAGAGGACGTGGAACATGACATCAGCCCACGGATTGAACAAGTAGCCGTCTTCCCCGCCATGGGCATACGCGACGAAAAGGGTCAACGCCCCGACCGTCAGCCATCGGGTGCCCGCAAGCGCGGTCGACCGTGCGTGATGCACCCGGCCTTCTGCGCTTAGATTGCCGCCACCAAGCCGCCGGAGGTCCAGATGAG
>DATELB010000281.1:0-10139 GCA_035277085.1 Nitrospira sp.
CTGAAGACGACAGGAGCACGAGATGCGAGAAATCATCGACTTGGCCTGCACGGCCTGCAAGCAGCGCAATTATTCGACGATGAAGAACAAGAAGAACGATCCGGATCGGTTGGAACGCAATAAGTTTTGTAAGTTCTGCCGGAAGCACACGCCTCACAAGGAAGTGAAGTAGGTCTGGGGGAACTCGGAACTGCGAAGCAAAGGGGCATGGTGTTAATGGCAGCACATCGGTCTCCAAAACCGAGAGTCTGGGTTCAAATCCTAGTGCCCCTGCCACCCCAAGCTCGCTCGTACCTCTGCCATTCGATGGGTCTTGGCAGACGGATAAAGCACCTTTGGGGTTTGGTCTTATATAGGAAGCTTGCTCGACCCGGAGCGCTCACGATGGGCGCGACGGGATGAAGCCTCAAGTGGCTTTCGGTGGTTGAAAGGGTACTTGCTCGTACCAGCTGCCATCAGATGGCCTTGGCGGTTGGGTCGCTCGTTGGAAAGGAAGTCATCTTCGATGTTTACCAAGATGATTGCGAACGTCAAAGAATTTCTCGGCGATGTCCGCAATGAACTCAAGAAGGTCTCGTTTCCGACGAGGGCGGAAACCATCGGCTCCACAACCGTCGTGATCGTCTTCTGCGTGCTCATGTCGATCTATCTGTCAGTGATCGACTCGTTTTTATCCTGGCTGGTGGGGAAAATCCTATGAGCGAAAGTCTGTCAACCAAGGAGCCGAAGGCGGGCACGGCAAAGAACTGGTACGTGATCCATACCTACGCGGGCTTCGAGGGACGTGTGAAAACCAGCTTGCTGGAACGGGCCAACCAGATGTCTCTCACCGACAAGATGGGGCAGGTCCTGGTTCCGACGGAAGACGTCATCGAGATCAAGGACGGCAAACGGAGGACTTCCCGGCGAAAATTTTTCCCCGGGTATGTGCTCGTGGAGCTGGAGACGCCCTTGACGGATGAAACATTGCAGATGATCAAGGAAACGCCCAAGGTGACCGGGTTTGTCGGCGGCGGGGCCCAGCCCACTCCGTTGACGAGCGAAGAAGTGGCCGAGCTGCTGAAACAGGTCGATGCCGGCAGCGCGGGACCGCGCGAGCAAGTAAAATTCATTAAAACCGACAATGTCCGAATCGTCGACGGCCCGTTTTTGGGATTCAACGGCATCGTCGACGAAGTCGACCAAGACCATAACCGCTTAAAGGTCATGGTCAGCATCTTCGGACGCTCGACGCCCGTCGAGCTCGGATTCCTGCAGGTCGAACGCATATAGAGGAGTAGCGCATGGCGAAGGAAGTCTCGGCCCAAATCAAGTTACAGATTCCCGCGGGTAAGGCGAATCCGGCCCCTCCGGTCGGCCCTTCTTTGGGACAGCACGGCGTGAACATCATGGAATTCTGCAAGCAATTTAACGCCAAAACCCAAAAAGAAGGCGACAGCATCATTCCCGTGATCATCACGGTCTACAAGGACCGTTCATTCACCTTCATCATGAAAACGCCTCCGGCCTCCGATCTGCTCAAGAAGGCGGCCGGCATTATCAAAGGCTCCGGCGTACCGCAAAAGGACAAGGTCGGCAAGATCACGCGTAAGCAGTTGACGGAAATCGCTCAAAAGAAGATGGCCGATTTGAACGCAGCCGACCTCGAAGGTGCAGTAAAAATCATTGAAGGGACTGCCCGCAGCATGGGTGTCGTCGTCCAAGGTTAACGACAAAGCAAGGAGTATCTCGATGGGCAAGAAAATGAAGGCCGCGCTGACGAAGATGGAACCGCGTCCCTACGCGCTCCGTGAAGCTGTCGCGCTGGTCAAGGGCGCGGCGTACGCAAAGTTCGACGAATCCGTCGATCTTGCCATCCGCCTGGGCGTGGATCCGAAGCGTTCGGATCAAATGGTGCGCGGGACGACTTCCCTTCCTCACGGGACCGGCAAGAAGGTCCGGGTGATCGTCTTCGCAAAAGGCGAAAAGGAACAGGAAGCGCGTCAGGCCGGTGCAGATTTCGTCGGGGCGGATGATCTCATGGAGAAGATTAAGGGCGGCTGGATGGATTTCGATTATGCCATTGCGACGCCGGATTTGATGGCCTCGGTCGGCAAGCTCGGCAAACAACTGGGGCCCCGCGGTCTGATGCCGAATCCAAAGACCGGCACCGTGACCTTCGAAGTCGGGAAAGCCGTCGCAGAGATCCGAAAAGGCCGGGTCGAGTACAAGGTCGAAAAGGCCGGGATCGTCCAGGTGCCGGTGGGCAAGGTGTCGTTTCAGCCGGATCAACTGTACGACAACGCGTCGGCAGTGTTGGAAGCGGTGGTCAAGGCGAAGCCGGCCTCGTGCAAGGGCCGGTATCTTAAGAGCGTGACTATTTCCAGCACGATGGGGCCGGGAGTGAAATTGGACGCGGTTGCCTTGGCAAAGCAGTGGAGCTAATGCAACGCGGGTCCTGTCGCCTACCAGCCCGCCGGTCCTCCCACCTCGCCCGGTGTGGGGCCCCCGCTGCGGGCCGCCTGGTGAAAGGCCCGTCTCGGCGCGCCAGGGTTGGGGGTGAGAAAAGCGCCCAGCTAGGCGCTACCGCCTAGCTAAGGAGAAGGGAGAGAGCGAAGAGATGAAGAAGGAAGAGAAAGCGACAGCGGTTGCCGAACTGACGGAAAAGTTCAGCCGTGCTCGATTGGCGATCGTCACGGAATGTGCCGGCCTTCCGGTCAACCACGTCACGGAACTGCGCAAGCAGCTGCGCGGAGCCAAGGCCGAATACAAGGTCGTCAAGAATACGCTGGCGATCCGAGCGGCCGAAGGGACGACCATCGCCGGGTTAAAGGCGTCTCTCAAGGGGCCGACCGGTGTCGTGATCGGCTACGACGATCCGGTATTGCCGACCAAGATCCTCAAGGATTTCATCGCGGCGGAAAAGCGTGAAGAAAAAATCCGGATCATGCTCGGTGTGCTCGAGGGCAAGGTGTTGCAGCCGGCCGATCTGGCGGCCGTCGCCAAGCTGCCTAAGAAAGAAGTCCTCATTGCGATGCTGCTGTCGGCAATGCAGGGGCCGATTCGCGGGGTCGTCTATACATTGAACGCGGTGTTGAGCAAGTTTGTCAGAGTCATTGCAGCCATTCAGGATAAACGGAAAGGAGAAGGGGACATGTCAGCCACAGCCACGAAGTTGTCGCAGGAGGAATTGATCAAGGCCATTGAGAGCATGAGCGTGCTGGATCTGGCCGAGTTGGTGAAAGGGTTGGAGAGCCGTTTTGGGGTCACGGCTGCCGCGCCCGTTGCCGTTGCCGCAGCGCCTGCCGCCGGCGGAGCGGCCGCCGCTCCGGCCGAGGAGAAGACCGCGTTCGACGTCATCCTCGCGTCCGCGCCTGCCGACAAGAAGATTCAAATTATCAAAGTGGTTCGCGAACTCACGAACCTCGGACTCAAGGAAGCCAAAGACCTGGTCGAGGGAGCTCCCAAGCCCGTCAAGACCGGTGCGACGAAGGAAGAGTCCGATGCCATGAAGAAGAAGTTGGAAGAGAGCGGCGCGAAGGTCGAGATCAAGTAGTTCGGTCCGTTCAGCATCTGCGGGCACCCGTGAGGAACGGGTGCCCAAGCCCAACCATATGTAGTGGAGGACTGCGGAATGCCCGAAACGACTCTACAAGAGTTCGTCGAACGGAAGGATTTTTCCCGTATTCGGACGAGCATCGATATCCCGGATCTCATCGAGATCCAGAAGCGTTCCTACGAGGAATTCCTCCAGTTCGAAGTCGAGCCGGAACGACGAAAAGATCATGGATTGCAGGCGGCCTTGGCCAGCGTGTTTCCGATTCCCGATTACAACAACACGGCGATACTCGAATTCACGAGCTACACCCTTGGAACGCCGAAGTACGACGAGCGGGAATGTCTCGAACAAGGCATGACCTTCGCCGTGCCCCTCAAGCTGCGCGTGCGGCTCGTGGTGTTCGACAAGGAAGACAAGGGGCCGAAGAAGAAGGTGCTCGACGTCCGGGAGCAGGAGGTCTATGTCGGGGAGCTGCCGCTGATGACCGAACGCGGCACGTTCATCGTCAATGGAACGGAACGCGTCGTCGTCAGCCAGCTTCACCGGTCACCAGGCGCCTCCTTCACGCACGATAAAGGCCGCACCCATGCCAGCGGCAAGGTCCTGTACAGCGCCCGCATCATCCCATATCGCGGCTCATGGCTGGATTTTGAGTTCGATGCGCGCGATATCCTCTACGTCCGCATCGACCGCCGGCGGAAAATGCCAGCGACCATTCTGCTGAAGGCGTTCGGCTTTTCGAGCGACGATCTGCTGAAGATGTACTACCCGGTCGAGGAAATCCGGGTGGCCAAGGGCAAGCTCATGCGCAAGCTGGATCCGGAAATCCATCAGGGGATGCGCGCATCGTCGGAAGTGGCCGACAAGGGAGGCAAAGAGCCGCTCGTCAGGGAAGGGGCCAAGCTGACCAAGGGCATCATCGCCAAATTGAAGGCGGCGGGAGTCAAGGAGATCCCCGTCGCGCCCGCCGAGTTGGTCGGCCGCGCGGTGTTGAGCGAAGTAGTCGACGCGAAGAAGAACAAGCTCGCTGAGAAAAATCAGCGGCTCACGGCGGAAATCATCGAGAAGATTATCGAAAGCGAGATCGAGGAGTTCAAAGTCATCTTCTTCGACGCGGCGACCAGCACGCCCGTCATTCTCGACACGCTGGAGATGGAGCGAACGGTCTCGAAGGAAGAGGCAATGGTCGAGATCTACCGGCGTCTGAGGCCGGGAGAAACGCCGTCGGTCGAAACCGCCAGAGCGCTTTTCGACAATCTGTTTCTCAACTCGAAGCGATATGATCTTTCGCCGGTCGGCCGATTGAAGCTGAATAAGAAGCTTGTCCTCGATCTGCCATTGGAGCAACGGACCCTGACGTCCCAGGACATCGTCGAAGTCATCCGCTATCTCGTCAATCTTAAGATGGGGAAGGGCGAAATCGACGACATCGATCACTTGGGAAACCGTCGTGTGCGATCCGTCGGCGAATTACTCGAGAACCAGTTCCGTTTGGGACTCGTCCGCATGGAGCGCAGCATCAAGGAGCGGATGAACCTGCTCGACATGGAAACGGTCCTGCCGCACGACTTGATCAATGCGAAGCCGGTCGTGGCTGCCGTGAAGGAGTTCTTCAGCAGCAGCCAATTGTCTCAATTTATGGACCAGACGAATCCGCTGGCCGAAATCACCCACAAGCGGCGGTTGTCTGCGCTCGGACCCGGCGGGTTGACGAGAGAGCGCGCAGGATTCGAAGTACGCGACGTCCATCCGTCGCACTATAGCCGTATCTGTCCGATCGAAACGCCGGAAGGCCCGAACATCGGATTGATTACGTCGCTGGCGACCTATGCCAGGATCAACGAATTCGGATTCATCGAGGCGCCGTACCGGCGCGTGGAAAAAGGCCGCGTGACCGAGCAGATCGAATTTCTCTCGGCCATCGAAGGCGACAAGTTCCTGATCGCTCAAGCCAACTCGAAACTGGACGGCTCAGGGCGATTGGTGTCCGAAACGGTGTCCGCGAGGTCGGGCGGCGATTTCGTGACCGTCACACCTGATCGTGTCGAATATATGGACGTGTCGCCGAAGCAGGTGGTCAGCGTGGCCACTGCGCTGGTGCCGTTCCTCGAACATGACGATGCAAACCGCGCATTGATGGGCTCGAACATGCAGCGCCAGGCGGTGCCGCTTCTGAAGGCAGAGGCGCCGTTCGTCGGCACCGGCATGGAAGCCGTCGTCGCGCGGGATTCCGGGTATGTGGTCCAGGCACGCCGGTCGGGGGTGGTCGAAAGCGTGGACGCGACTCGCATCGTCGTGCGGTCGGACAGCAAAGAAGGCCGCAAGCGGAACGATACGGGCCTCGACGTCTACGACCTGATCAAGTTCCAGCGATCGAATCAGAACACGTGCATCACGCAAACGCCGGTGGTTCGGATCGGACAGCCGGTCAAGAAGGGCCAGGTCCTGGCTGACGGACCCGCGATCGATCAAGGCGAGTTGGCTCTCGGCAAGAACGTGCTCGTGGCCTTCATGCCGTGGGGCGGATACAACTTCGAAGACGCCATTCTTCTCAGCGAGAAACTGGTCCGTGAAGATGCGTTCACCTCGATCCACATCGAAGAGTTCGAAGTGGAAGCGCGGGATACCAAGCTCGGCAAGGAAGACATTACCCGCGACATCCCCAACGTCGGCGAGGAAGCGCTCCGTAATCTCGATGAGAGCGGCATCATTCGCATCGGCGCGGAAGTGAAGCCTGGCGACATTCTGGTCGGCAAGGTGACGCCGAAAGGCGAAACGCAGCTCACGCCCGAAGAAAAACTGCTCCGGGCGATCTTCGGTGAGAAGGCAGGCGACGTCAAGGACACCTCCTTGACGGTTCCTCCGGGCGTCGAGGGCATCGTCGTCGACGTCAAGATCTTCTCCCGCAAAGGACTGGACAAGGACGAGCGGTCCAAGAGCATCGAAAGTGAAGACACGATGCGGCTGCAGCGCGATCACCATGAGGAGCTGCGCATCATCGACGAGGAGAAGACGAAGAAAGTCCGTAAGCTTTTGTTGGGCAAAGTGGTCGGCCGGGATCTCATGGATCCGGAAAGCGGCGACGTCATTCTGAAGAAGAAGGGCAAGCTCACGGCGGAAATTCTCAAGCGGCTCTCCGACGAATCTGTCCGCTACATCATCCTCAGCGATCCGGATGAACAAAAGGAGCTGGAAGACGTCGAGCGCCGGGCCAAGGAACAGGTCGAGATTCTCCAGACGCTCTATGACGAGAAGGTCGGACGCCTCAAGCGCGGCGACGAATTGCCGCCGGGCGTGATCAAGCTCGTCAAGGTCTATATTTCAATGAAGCGCAAGATCCAGGTCGGCGACAAGATGGCCGGCCGGCACGGTAACAAGGGCGTCGTCTCCCGTGTGTTGCCGGAAGAAGACATGCCGTACTTACCGGACGGCACACCAGTGGAGATCGTGCTCAATCCCTTGGGCGTGCCGTCGCGCATGAATGTCGGACAGATCTTGGAGACCCATCTGGGCTGGGCTGCAAAAGCGCTCGGCATCAAGGTGGCGAGTCCGGTGTTCGACGGTGCATCGGAAAAAGAGATCAAGGATCTGCTGAAGAAGGGCAAACTGCCTGCTAGCGGCCAGTCGCTTCTCATGGACGGCCGGACCGGCGAATCCTTCGGGAGTCCGGTGACGGTCGGCTACATGTATGTGCTGAAGTTGCATCACTTGGTGGACGACAAGATCCACGCCCGGTCGATTGGTCCCTATTCGCTCGTGACCCAGCAGCCGTTGGGCGGCAAAGCCCAGTTCGGCGGACAGCGGTTGGGTGAGATGGAAGTGTGGGCGCTCCAGGCGTATGGCGCCGCGTCCACCTTGCAGGAATTCCTGACTGTAAAATCCGACGACGTCCCGGGCCGGTCCCGGATGTACGAGGCGGTGGTCAAGGGTGAGCCCTTCCTCGAACCCGGGTTGCCCGAATCGTTCAACGTGTTGGTGAAAGAACTGCAAAGTTTGGGATTGGACGTCGAGTTGGTGAAGTCGCAGGACTAACTACTTGAACCGGCACTGGCCGGTATCGGAGGAGGTCTACTTTGGAAGGCGTATACACATTATTTGAAAAGCCGCGGGATTCGGTCTCATTCGATTCGATGCGCATCCGCATCGCGTCGCCTGAAAAGATCCGATCCTGGTCCTACGGGGAAGTGAAGAAGCCGGAAACAATAAATTACCGGTCGTTCAAGCCGGAAAAAGACGGATTGTTCTGCGCCAAGATTTTCGGTCCCATCAAGGATTGGGAGTGCAATTGCGGCAAGTACAAGCGCATGAAGCACCGCGGCATCGTCTGCGATAAGTGTGGCGTGGAAGTGATTCAATCCAAAGTCCGCCGCGAGCGGATGGGGCACATTGAACTGGCTGCGCCGGTCGCGCACATCTGGTTCTTGAAAGGTGTGCCGAGCCGGATCGGCACGCTGCTCGACATGAGCCTGAAGCAGTTGGAGAAGATTCTCTATTTCGAAAGCTATGTCTGCGTCGACGCCGGTCAAACCGATTTGACCGAGAAAGAGCTGGTGACGGAGGAAAAGCTGCGTCAGCTCCAGTCCGAGTATGCGTCGAATGCCTACAAAGTCGGCATCGGGGCCGATGCCATTCGAGAGTTGCTGCGCAAGATCGACATCAACTCTAAGTGGGACGAGATCAAGGCCAAGGCCAAGGTGTCCACGTCGGCGGCGATGAAGAAAAAATATGCCAAGCAGTTAAAAGTGATTGAAGCATTCCGCAAATCCGGCAACAAGCCCGAGTGGATGATCATGGACGTGATCCCGGTGCTGCCGCCGGAATTGCGCCCGCTGGTTCCCTTGGACGGCGGTCGCTTCGCTACGTCCGATCTGAACGACCTGTATCGGCGGGTCATCAACCGGAACAATCGCTTGAAGCGCCTCATGGAGTTGAAGGCGCCCGGCGTCATCATTCGTAATGAAATGCGGATGCTGCAGGAAGCGGTCGATGCCTTGTTCGACAACGGGCGGCGTGGTCGAGCGATTCGGGGTCCCAACAAACGCCCGCTCAAGTCGTTGAGCGACATGCTCAAGGGCAAGCAAGGCCGGTTCCGTCAAAATCTCTTGGGCAAACGAGTCGACTATTCGGGCCGGACGGTGATCGTGGTCGGTCCCGAGTTGCGCCTCCATCAATGCGGCTTACCGAAGAAAATGGCCCTCGAGCTGTTCAAGCCGTTCATCTTCCATAAGCTGGAAGAGCGGGGAGCGGCGACGACGATCAAGAGCGCGAAGCGTCTCGTAGAAAAAGAGCGTCCGGAAGTCTGGGACGTGCTGGATGAAGTCATTCGTGAGCATCCGGTGCTGCTCAACCGCGCGCCCACCTTGCACCGGTTGGGCATTCAAGCGTTCGATCCCGTGCTCGTGGAAGGCAAGGCCATACGGTTGCACCCCTTGGTCTGCGCGGCCTTCAATGCCGACTTTGACGGCGACCAGATGGCGGTGCACGTCCCGTTATCCGTGGAGGCGCAGGTCGAGGCGCGGGTGTTGATGATGTCCATCAACAACATCCTCTCGCCCGCAAACGGCAAGCCGATTGCGGTACCCTCCCAGGACATGGTCCTCGGCTGCTACTGGCTGACCAAGGAACGCGTCGGTGCCAAAGGCGAGGGCAAGATCTTCGGCTCGACCGAGGAAGTGCGGATTGCCTTCGACGCAAGAGAAATGGAAGAACATGCACGCATCAAGGTGCGCATTGACGGGAATTTGGTCCAGACCACTGTGGGCCGTGTCGTGCTTTCGGAAGTGCTGCCTCCCGGCATGCCGTTCTCGTACGCCAATAAGCTGATGACGAAGAAGGAAGTCACGAAGCTGATCGACGCCGTCTATCGCCAGTCGGGACATCGGGAAACCGTCACGTTCCTGGACAAAATCAAAGACGCCGGGTTTACGTACGCGACCCGCGCAGGCGTTTCAATCTGCATCGACAACATGCACATTCCGAGCAAGAAGGAAGAATTGCTCGGCAAGGCGCAGCGTGAGGTCAATGAGATCGAGCGGCAGTACGCCGAAGGGTTGATTACCAACGGCGAGCGCTACAACAAGGTCATCGACATCTGGGCGCATGTCACCGAACAGGTGGCAGGCGAAATGATGAAGGAATTGGGCGCGGGAGGCGATCCGAGCAAGGACGAAGCCTTCAACCCGATCTTCATGATGGCCGACTCAGGCGCTCGGGGAAGCTCGCAGCAGATCCGCCAGTTGGGCGGCATGCGTGGCCTGATGGCCAAACCGTCCGGCGAAATCATCGAAACGCCGATCACGGCCAACTTCCGTGAAGGCCTGACCGTGCTCCAATACTTCATTTCGACGCACGGCGCGCGGAAAGGCTTGGCCGATACGGCGTTGAAAACCGCGAACTCCGGGTATCTGACTCGCCGCCTCGTCGACATCGCACAGGATGTCATCATCAGCGAGCTCGATTGCGGAACGACCGACGGCATTTTCGTCAGCGCCTTGGTCGAAGGCGGCGAAATCATTCAGCCGATCGAGGAGCGCATCCTCGGCCGTCTGGCCGCTGAAGATATCCGCGACCCCGTAACGGGCGAGGTCATCGTCTCGTTCAA
>DATELB010000282.1:0-14154 GCA_035277085.1 Nitrospira sp.
TTCGAATTGATGACCACGTTCTGCACGAGCGGCAAGTCGACCTCCGCGTCCACGTAGAGGTGCGTGAGCCCGCCGTCGTGGCAGATGATCGGCATCCTGGCGGCATCGAGGACCGCCTTGCGCAATCCCGCTCCCCCCCGTGGAATGATCGCGTCGAGCGCCCGGCCAGACCGAATCAATTCGATCGCCGCCTCTTTCTCCGGGCGATCGATCAGCGCCCAGGCGCCCTCGGGAATGCCATTCTCTTGCGCCGCCTCCCGCAGACCTCTTCCAATGACATCATGGGTCTGGGCCCATTCCGGCGAACCGCGGAACACGCTCACGTTGCCCGACTTGAGGCACAGGGCGATCGATTCGACGGTGACCAGCGGCTTCAATTCGGAAATGATCCCGATGACGCCGATGGGCACGCGCACGCGCGATACGACAAGGCCGTCCGGTCGTTCCCATCGACTCGTGACCATTCCGACGGGGTCAGGACGGTCCGCAATGATCCTGAGCCCTTCGGCCATCTCCTTGACGTCGTCCGCCCCCATGCGGACGCGCGCGACTGCGGCTTTCAACCGGTCTTTATTCAGCTCCGTTCCGAACGATTTCCCCAGCGCATCGACGTCTTTCTGATTGGCGATGAGAATCGCCTCTTCGTCACGGACGAGCCGCTCGGCCATGGCGTGCAAGGCCCGGTCCTTCATGGGACCGGACAGCAAGCCGATTTTTGAGACGCTGTCTCTGCATCTTTTCAATACTTTATCGATGTAGAGCTTAACCGGTACTTCAGGCATTTCTGGACCTCTCTGAGCAATGTCGGACTATAACACGACAATTTTCAAGCAGTAAACTGCCGCGAGGAACCCAATCGTTTGCGCTCTTCCTGTCTGGCCAGTACCGCCCCAAGCCAGGCCCAAAGGCAGGCGAGCGGCACCAAGGCCCACGCCATCTGAGGGGCGCTGATCCCAACCGCTTTCACGCCGCTGACGATCCATCCGGTCGCGGCGTCGCCGCCCCGTGAGACCGCCGTGTCGATGAAATTTTTTGCCTTGTACTTCTCTTCGCGCCCGACGACCGTAAAGAGCACTTCGCGCGCCGGTTTCGCGATGGCGTACTCGGCGACGCGCCGCACGATCGTAAACAGGATGAACGTCAACAAGACGGGCGTCAGACCGATGACCGTAAAGCCGATCATGCTCGCGGCAGGCAGCAGCATCAACGCGGACGCGAACCCGAACCGGCTGATCATGGGTGCGGTCATGAAAAACTGCGTCAAAAACGTCAGGACGTTCACGGCAAGATCCATGACGGCGAAGAGCCTCGTGCGCCCCTCGGGTGAAGCGACTTGATCGGCGATGAGTCTGGTCTGCTCCAAATACAGGAAGGTTGCCGTGGTGGTCAGGAAGAACAAATATCCGGAGATGCCCAACAGATAGGGCGACGACAGGGTCAGACGCATGCCGGCCCACATGCTGCCCCCTATCGCCTCTCCGGGACGATCCACCACCGATCCCGGCTGGTGCTTCGACCAGCGGTCGAGGGCTCGGATGCACAGCCAACACCCGGCGAGCAGGGCGGCTGACACCAGCATCAGCGCCGGAATCGGCACCACATAGGTCAGTGCGCTCGTCGCCAACGGTCCGACCATCGCCCCCGTGCTGCCGCCGGCCGCGATGATGCTGAACAGCCTCGTGCCCTGCTCAGGGGTGAAAATATCGGCCATGAAACTCCAGAAGACGGACACCACGAACAGGTTGAAGACGGAGAGCCAGACGAAGAACACGCGCGCAACCCAATGCGGCGCCACGTGGCCGGACATCAAGAGAAAAAATCCGACGAGATGGCTCGCGAAAAACACGTACACCGCCAGCAACAACCGGTCGCGAGCGATCCGCGCAGACACGTAGCCGAACAGCGGCGTGGCGACGAGCAGCGTGAGGAAGGTCGCCGTCATCATCCACGGCAGATGCTGAACTCCGCCCTCGATTGCCATTTCATCACGGACGGGACGAAGGATGTAATATCCGCAGAGCAGGCAGAAAAAATACAGAAAAGACCAGCAAAGCGGTCGCACTTCTTCGGGATCGGCGCCGGTAAGCGACTGAATCGTCGCACGAGGCCCATTCATGGCGCGGCATCCTGACCGGCCTCGTCGCCTACCGCAAGCGAAAACTTCCGGGTATCTCACCCTCCCAGCCCTGCGCAGACTTTTCTTACCCGCCCGACCCACCGATTGCTTGGCAATCGTTTACCCGGGACGTGCGCTTTAGCATTTACACCCACCCAACCCTCGCGGCGCCGAGACGCCGCGTTTTCCCAACTTGGACTTTTTGGGGCCACCTCGTTATGGTATGGCCGTATGCGAGTCATCGATCTTCGAAGCGATACGGTGACGAGACCGACCGAGGGCATGCGCGAGGCGATGGCGCGCGCCGACGTCGGCGACGACGTCTACGGCGAAGACCCGACGGTCAATCGGCTCCAGGAAATGGTCGCCGGTCTTCTGGGGAAGAAGGCGGCCCTTTTCGTCCCCTCCGGCACAATGGCCAACCAGTTGGCGATCCGCATCCACACGCAGCCCGGACAGGAAGTCATCGCCGAGAGCAAGGCCCACATTGTCCGTTACGAGCAGGGCGCCGCAGGGGCCCTCGCAGGCGTGCAACTGCACTGGGTCGCCGGCGAGCGCGGCATCATGCAGCCGGAACAGGTGGAAGCAGCCATTCGTCCCAAGGACCCTCACAGCATCCAAACGGCGCTCATCTGCCTCGAAAATACCCACAATGCGGGAGGAGGCACGATTTATCCGCTCTCAACTATTGAACGGATCCGTGCCGTCGCCTCAGCGCAAGGCGTTCCAATGCATCTCGATGGCGCCAGACTGTTCAATGCCGTGGCCGCCACGACGCTGCCGCCCGCGGCGTATGGGCAGCACTTCGAGACCGTGTCGGTCTGCTTGTCGAAGGGACTCGGGGCGCCCGCGGGCTCGCTGCTGGTGACGAACGATCCCGCGATGATGGACAGAGCCAGGCGCTTTCGCCGGATGTATGGAGGCGCGATGCGGCAGGCCGGCATCCTCGCCGCCGCGGGGATTTATGCGCTGGAGCACCACGTGGGACGCCTGAAGGACGACCATGAAAATGCGAAACGGCTCGCGCGCAAACTTCAGCAGATCCCTGCCATCTCGATCAATCCTCAGCACGTGGACAGCAACATCGTGATCTTCGATGTCGTCGGCAACCGGCTGCCTCCGTCAGGCATCGTCGCGGCGTTGAAACAGGAAGGCGTCTTGATCAACGCGATCGGCGGCACGAGCTATCGGGCAGTGACGCATCTCGACGTCTCGACGAGACAGATCGACACGGCGGTGGAGGCGTTCGCCCGCGTCCTGCGCTGAGGCACGTCTTCCTTGTGAGCCGTCGCGGTTTCCCGCTGGCGGAGTTTTCGAACATCCTGCTAGAATGCGGCATCACTAAGGCGCTCACTGATGGACGTCGTCTCGTTTGCGCAGATCAGCCGCATCCTTGAACTGACCGATTCGCTCGGACTCAACCGAGAATGGGTGGAGATTCCGCTGTCCGCCGAGCGGCCGGGTCTGGTGCGCCGTCTTCCGAACGGAAAACTGGAAATCATCGTCGACGCCGACCGCCCCTTTGAGGACTGGTTGGGATCGCTTCCAACGCAGATCCAGTCGGTGCAGGGAACATGAGCATGGATGCCGACGGAACCCGCACCCTGCCCTCCAAGGAAGAGCTGCAATCTGAGCTGGTTCCCGTGCCTGAGCCGCTCGAGCCCCCGGAACCGCCGAACGAACCGGCGTATGAAGAAGTCGTCGCCCTTGCCCTCCGCCATGCGAAGGGACGCCGCGGCGGCGATCTCGTCAGCGTCCTGCTCGTGGGATCCGGCGCCCGGCGGGCCGTGACAGCGCACAGTGACGTCGACCTGATCGTGCTGGTGAAAGGCCAGGCGGACAGCCACGAGATCGTGCGGGTCGCCGATCGCACGGCGGACATCCGGTATTGGGGTCACAAGGACGTGGAAGACGAGCTGGCCTATTCGGCCCGGCTGCCGTCGCTGCTGAGAAAAGCCCGCATCCTGCACGATCATGACGCCATCGGTGCGAAGCTGATCGAGCGCGCGAGCCACCGGTTTCGCCAGGGGCCTCCCCCGGTGAACATGAACGAGCAGATCCGCCTTAAGGCGGAGTGTTTCCATTGGCTCGGCAAAGCGCAGGACGTTGCCGACAAGCCGGCGACCGCTCAATTTCTCCTGATGAACTTTTTCGAGGATTTCACGAATGCATTCTTCCGCTTGCGCGGGCTCTGGGTCACGGCGCCCATCGACGTCCCTCGCTTCATTGCCTCACGCGACGCGGCGCTCGGCGAACTGGCGTCCCACTTCCTCGTCGCAACCACGCTGCCCGAACGGCTGAACTGCGGCCGCGACATGGTCAATCTGCTGTTCAAAGATGTGCCCAACCCGGCACGTATCGACTGACGACGGTTGTTCCATTTCCCCGGACGGCCGCTGGAGGAGAGTCCATGAATAATTCATCGGGCTTGAAAAGATCGGCCGCCGCCTGCCGCAATGCGTCCGGCGGCTATGGCGTCCGGCAATAGGATAGCGCCATGCCGCCCGTCCAACGACTCGAGATCGCCCCCACCCAGGAAGCCTTGGCACCGGTCGAGCCTTGCACGCTCGTGATCTTCGGCGGTTCGGGAGACCTGGCTCGGCGACGTTTGATTCCCGCCCTGTACAATTTACTGCTCGATGGCCTACTGCCCGCGAACTTTGCCGTGCTCGGCCTCGGCCGGAAACAGATGACTGACGAAGCGTTCCGAACGGCTCTTCGGGAAGGCGTGTCCTCACATTCCCGGCAACCGCTCAAGGACGACCTCTGGAGCGCATTCGCCCAACGGCTGTTTTATCTGTCGGGCGGAAACGAAGATCGACAGACGTATGCCGCGCTCAAAGCCCGCCTCGAAGAGATCGAACGCGGCTTCGGTTTGCCGGGCAACCGCATCTTCTACCTGAGCATCCCGCCGAGTTCGTTCACCGCCGTCTGCGAAGGGTTGGAACACGCAGGGCTGGCCGTCCGGACGACCCGCCCGTACGCCAGAATCATCGTGGAAAAGCCCGTGGGACGCGATCTTGCCTCCGCCCAGCAGATCAACGCCGTGACCGGACGCGTCTTCGATGAATCACAGATCTTTCGCATCGACCATTACCTGGGCAAAGAGACCGTCCAGAATCTCATGGTCGTGCGATTCGCCAACAGCATCTTCGAGCCGATCTGGAACCACAAGTACATCGACCATGTGCAGATTACGGTCAGCGAAGCCGAAGGCGTCGGCACGCGAGCGGCCTATTATGAGGAAGCGGGCGCGCTTCGCGACATGGTCCAGAATCACATGCTTCAACTGCTCTGCCTTGTTGCGATGGAACCGCCCTACTCCCTCGATCCGGACGTCGTGAGAAACGCCAAAATGGAGGTCCTGCGGTGTCTGCGGGCGATTACCGGCAAAGACGTCGAAACCCATACCGTGCGCGCGCAATACGCCGCGGGAAAGGTGGGCGACAAACCCGTGCCGGGATACCGCCGGGAGCCCGGGGTGAAACCGGACTCCACGACCGAAACCTACGTCGCCCTCAAGTGCTTCGTGGAAAACTGGCGGTGGTCCCGTGTGCCGTTTTACTTGCGGACGGGCAAGACGTTGCCGCACCGCCTCAGCGAGGTGGCCGTGCAGTTTAAGGACATCCCGCAGATTTTGTTCAACAGTAATCCGAAGCAGCCGCAGCCGGCCAACGTCCTGGCCCTGCGCATTCAGCCGGAAGAGGGCCTGTCGCTGCGCATCGTGTCGCGCGTGCCGGGCACCAGAGAACAGACGCATCCCGTTGAGATGGCGTTCAAGTACGCCGAAGTCTTCGGCCGACAATCGCCGGAAGCCTACGAACGGCTGTTGCTGGATGTGATGGCCGGTGATGCGTCGCGCTTCATGCGCAGAGATGCGGTCGAGGCGTCATGGGCCTGGATCACCAAGATTCTCGAGGCATGGCAGCAACAGGGTTCCCGGTGGCTGCCTGAATATCCCGCGGGCTCTTCGGGGCCCGTCGAGGCGGATCGGCTCATCCAGCAGGACGGCCGGGCGTGGAGGCCTTTGTAACCAATTCAATCTCACCCACCCGACCCACCGATTGCTTTGCAATCGTTTACCCGTCTCACCCACCCGACCCACCGATTGCTCTGCAATCTTTTACCCGCAGCGTCGCTTGAAGCTGCCTCAGGATTTCGTCTTTTGTGCCCAATCCCCCGATAAACCGTTCGAAGTGCCCTCCACGATACAACGCCAACGCGGGCAACGAGGTGATTTCCAACTCGGCCGGGATCTGAAAATTTTCCTCGACGTTCATCTTGAGCACGAGGAGAGCGCCTTGCACCTCGCCGGCCAGATGCTCTAGCTGCCTCGTCAAGGCCCGGCAGCCGCCGCATCCGGGTTTCCAGAACTCGACAAGCACGGGCAGTTTTGAGGATCCGACGATCGCGTCGAAGTTTCGATCCGACACGTCGGCAATCATGACTTCTGCTCCGGATTGGTCGCCGCGCGCCCGAATACCTGGTCGTACAACAGGGTGGCCAGGAGGCGGTAGCCCGCCGTCGTGAGATGCAGCCCGTCGTTTGAATAAGGGGCGGCAAGCTGGCCGGTCTCCGGATCTGCCGTGGCCGTGAAGAGATCCACGCACACGAGAGCCTTCGAGGTCGCATAATCGCTGATCAAACCGTTCAGCACCAGGCGCCGAGCCAGATGCTGCTCGAGCCACGCGTCGGCGTCCGGTCCGGCGCCGACCATATTCACGCGTATGGAAGGGACGGTCACCGGCACGGGCCTGATCGCTGCTGCGCGCGCCAGCTCGTACATCTTGATAAGGTTTTTGATGATGTCCTCGGGCCTGGCATTCCAGCCTAGATCGTTCGTCCCGCCGAGGATGACGACATGGCCGGGCCGGTGCTGCAGGACATCGCGCCGAAAACGCATCGCCATTTCACTCGTCAGTTCGCCGCAGATTCCGCTGATCCGAACGTCGACATCCGGCCCCAGCCGCTCCTGCAAAAACAGGCCGTACGGCGTCTCGTGTCCGGCGGGGCTCTCCGCCGTCGGAGACTGAAAGCCGGCCGTCAAACTGTCGCCGAAACAGACGATTGTAGCCATGCTCCTTGGTGCTGCGCAGAGAGGGGATGTACCTTCATGGGTGGATTCTACTCCATTCAGTTTCTTGTAGGACAATCGCGCAGCTTTTTAGCCGCTCCTGCGGTATCCAAAACTTCTGATTTCCTTGACCAAATGCTGGGTTACCGGTACGACAGACAGTAATGTCGGACCTCAAAGCTGCCCAGGATATGATGGCGGCCGCCATGGCTGCCAAGCCTACCGTTGACCCGGAACTGGGCTCCGTCATCCAGCTCCTGAAGTCGCTGGACCGCGCGTCCAAAAACCTCCGGACATTCGGCCACGAAAACAGCGTCTCGAAGAAGTTTTTCGACCAGTTTTACACGGAATTGATCAACCACGTCGAACGGTACAACGCCCTGACGTTCCTGGTCCAGCGCGAAGGCCTGTTCTTCAAGGAATCCTCCGTGTACAGCTCGCAGGCTGGAGAAGCGAGTGAAAATTTCGCCTTCAAGCTGTACAGCGACGGCATCAGGGAATTGACGATTCAACAGGGCATCGAAGAGGAAGACGTGCTGTTTTTCTTCGACGCCCTGTGGAACACGAGCGGCACGGCAGGCAATGAAGACGACGATATCGTCACCCGGCTGTGGTCGAAGAACCTGCCGACGCTTTCGATCGTCACCGCTGATGAAGTCATGAAGCTGTCGGAAGTGGAGGACGTACTGGCTCCGCAGATAAAGGCACCCGCCGAAGGCTCGCTGCGGGAGATTCTCGACGAAGCCAACGCCAAGACCGGGAAGGAAGGGAAAGGCGATCAGCAGCGCAAATCCAAGCTGTCGACCAGCGTCATGGGTTATGAGGTGACCGAAGAAGAGATGACCGCGCTGGCGCGTGAGATCGCGGAGGAGTCGCATCGAGACAACATCCTCTACCTGCTCGACATCCTGACCGCGGTCCTGTCGTCCGAGCGGTCGCCGGAGCTCTTGAACAAGCTGTTCGACATTTTCGACGGCATCCTTCGGTCATTGTTCCAGGGCGGCCATTGGCACATTGTCGAACATGTGCTGGGCCTGCTCTCGGAAGCGGAGGCCGTCCGGCCCGACCTCACCGACGCGCACAAGAAAAAGCTTCAGGACATGCTCGACCAGCTCGGCAGTCAGGAGCTGGTCACCACCATTCAGCAATATCTCAACACCGCCGACAAGCCGCGCACGGATGGGCTCGAGAATGTCCTGCTTTCAATGAAACCGTCCGCCTTGCCCGCGCTATGCGCCCTCCTCGGCGACCTGCAGCACCCAGCCCACCAGGGCATCATCGCCAATGCGCTGGTGGAACTGGCCAAGGACACGCCCGAAGTCATCATGAAACATCTCGCCGACCGTCGGCCGGGATTTGTACGCAATCTGCTGGGCATCATCACGCGTTGGAATAATCCCAAGCTGGCCGAGGGGGTGGAAAGAATCCTGCGTTATCCCGACCCGCTGATCCGGCGGGAAGTCATTCGGACGCTGGCCGGACTCAAGCCAAGCGGCAGCGCCATGAAGTTCATTTCTCTGTTGAACGATGCGGATGAAGGCGTGCGCCTGGCGACGCTCAAACCGCTGCTGAACGGCCACTACACCGCGCCCTTCGCCAACTGGGAACCGATCGTGAACGCCGAGAACTTCACCGAACGTGATCCGGCCGAGAAGCGCAACATCTTCCAGGCCATGCGGGTGACGGCTGGGGACGATGCAGTGCCCTATTGGACGACGCTGTTGACCGAATGGGGATGGACGAACCGGAAAAAACGGGAGGATCTCGCCCTGTTGGCGGTCGACGCGCTGGGCAAATTAGGCACTCCCGCAGCGCTGTCGGCGCTGGAGACGGGCTCGAAAAAAGGCACAACGGCCGTCAAGCAAGCCTGTGCAGCGGCAATGGCCGGTGGCACCAAACAGCAGCGCCGGGCCTGACCTGACAAGACATTCGAGGATGTTCTCTCATGGCTGACCCAATACGAGTATCAGATAAAGCGGCCGCGCAGCCGATCCTGACGCACGAGAAGTCGCTGACCAAGAAGGTCGCCAAAGGCTCAGAGGCCGGCGACATCTATGATCAACAGATATTGATGCTAGGAACCCAGTTGGTCACCCAAATCAGCATTCTGATGAAGATGTCCAAGCTGCACGGCCGCACGAATACGGCATTGGACAGCCCGGTCGAGAGCGCGCTCACCGTGATCAAGACGCTTGCCCATGACGAACCGATTTGCGTGAGGCTGCAGAATGACTTTCTTTTCCTGGGTCAGCGACATCTCAAAGTGACGGCCGCGCAGATGCCGGTCTTTTCCACCGTCATCGACACGTTCAATCAGTGGCGCATCGGGGGCGTGTCGTTCTCCAAGGACGTCGAGTCTCGGGATTTCCGCGAATTGATCTTTCAGTTGCTCGCCTTCGAGGCGGCGAACAGCTCCATTTCGACGCTGCGCGCGGCTTTGGAACAGCAGGGCGTCAAAGGCATCGACCTCGAGGAGCGGCGCGTCTTGCGCGGGAAAGCATCGGCCAAAAGCCGCTATGCCACCGCTGCATCAGCCGTCGGCACCCTGGTCCAGGACAGCCGAGAGAAAGGCACCATCGGCTTCAAGCAGGCCAAGCGTGCGATCCAAAGCATCGTCGATCTCATGATGAACGACGAGGCGTCTCTGCTCGGCCTTACGACGCTTCGTTGTCACGATCAATACACGCACAACCACTCGGTCAACGTCGCGTTGCTGTCCATGGCGCTCGGCAACCGGGCGGGCTACCCCAAAGTCGAGTTGGCGGATCTCGGGCTCGCGGCCCTGTTTCACGATCTCGGCAAGGCGACGATTCCCATGGAAGTGCTGAACAAGCCTGGCGAGTTCACCGAAGAGGAATGGGCCATGATGCGCAATCACCCGACCGAAGGCGCCCTCAGCCTGACCAAGATGCGCGGCATCACCAACCTGCCTGGCCGGATGGCGTCGGCGTCGTTCGAACACCACATGAACCTCGACTTTTCCGGCTATCCGAAGCTGAACGTCTCGTGGAAAATCTCCATGACGGGGCGCATCCTGATGATCGCGGACTGCTATGACGCCATGACCTCTTCACGGGTATACCGGCGGGAACCCATGTCCCCGTCGAAGGTTCTCGGATTCATGTTCGGCAAAGCCGGAAAGTCGTTCGACGCCACGCTAATGAAACTGTTCATGACCTGTGTCGGGATCATTCCCATCGGCAGCCTCGTCCTGCTGGACAGCAACGAGTTGGCCGTGGTCTTGAAGCCGGCCTCGGATCCGGCCGAGGCGGAATACCCCTACGTGAAGGTCATCACCGATTCTCAGGGTGAAGCCATCGACAACGGGCGGGAAATCGATCTCCGTGAAAAGGACGACAACGGAGAATACCGTAACTACATCGTTCGCCTCATCGACAACACTGAGCACAAATTCGATACAAGCCGCTATTTCGTCTGAGCCCGCCATCCGATCGGGCAACGGCGGAAACGCCCTCCGCTCCCTTGACAGTGCTACCAGCCGCCGCTATTCTCTCCCATTCTGAAGAGTGCAGCTTCTCATCATCCATTAAGGAGCGGATATATGCCTATGGCGAAGACCCGTTGGGGTCGAATTGCAGCGATATTGGCGGTCACCGGCGCGTGGCTTCTCATCTCGACGGCTGGCGCTCGGTCCGCAGAGGCCTTCAAGATGGGGGTCGTCGATCCACAGGTCGTCCTCGAAAAATCAAAGGCCGGCAAAAAGGCGCTGGACGGCCTCAAGGAATACGTCTCGACCAGACAAAAACTGCTCTCAAGAGACGAGGAAGAGCTGCGGAACACCGAAAAGACCTTGAAGGATTCCGCCTCGAAGCTCAGCGAGGGGGAAAAGAAGGAGAAAGAAGCGCAGTTTCGCACCAAAATTCAGGACTACCAAAAGCGCGCGCAGGAGTTCAATCAGGAGTTACAAGGCAAGCAGAAGGAACTCGTGGACGACTACATGAAACGCATTGCCTCCGCGACGCAGACCGTTGCAGAAAAGGGAGGCTTCTCCATCGTCGTCGATAAAGGCAGCGAGCAGACCATCAAAATCGTGATCTACAGCAAGGATACGATCGACTTGACCGATCAAGTGATCAAGGAATTCGACCGGGTCAACAACAAGTAGCGCCCTTCCCGTCCGACGGAATCTCGCCGGTGAGATTCCGTCAGGATTCCATCGGATACCCCGCCTCTCTCCAGGCTTTAATGCCTCCATCCATCGACGTCACATTGGTATAGCCCATCTGCTGCAGAGCATCGGCCGCGAGCGCCGACCGGAAGCCGCCTCCACAATACAGGAGGATCGGCGCCTGCTTGTCCGGCACCAGCGTCTCGATGTCGCGCTCGATGATGCCCTTGCCGACATGGCGAGCGCCCTTCGCGTGGTCCTTCGCGAACTCATGGTCTTCCCGCACGTCCAAAAAATGGGCAACTTCGCCACGGTCCAGCCTCTGCTTGGCGTCGCTGATCGAACATTCCTTGACCCGCGCTCGCGCGGCGTCCACCAACTTGAGAAACCCCTGATTATGCTTCATCGACTTTCTCCTCTAGGTCAAAACAGCCGTGCCTGCTCGCGCCCCGGACGCCGGAAGGTATCATGGGCCGGTTCCTCGTCGGAATCCGGGAAGCCGGCCTTTCGCTTCGCGACATCGAACAGCCGCTCGATCATCGCCCAATACGGCCCTTCTCCATGATGCCGCGAAAAAAAAGAGCCATCCGTCATGGCCCCGCGGCGGACTTCCTGGACCCGATGGGTCATTTTTCCGAATCGATCGGGAAAGGCCTGGGACATGCGCTCCGCAAAGACGGCTTCGACCGATTTCGCCAGCCGCAGCAGCGTCGACATCGCTTCGCGCGCCCCTGCCCGCCGTGCGCGATACAGCAGGTCGGGTATGTCCTCATCATTCAATCCGGGAATAATCGGCGAGACAGAAATCCCGGTCGGTATGCCGGCTTCCGACAGCCGGGTCATGGCCTCAAATCGCTTGCCGCTGGTCGGGGCCTGAGGCTCGACCAACCGCGCCACCTCATCGTCGGCGAACGGAATACTGAAGTAGACGCGGACCCAGGCCTCGTCACGCAGCCGCTTCAGGACGTCAAGATCGCGCTGCACGAGGACGCCTTTGGTGATGATCGCGACCGGATTGCGGTATTCGGCGCAGACCTCGAGGCAGGCGCGCGTGAGTTCCAAGGAAGCTTCCATCGGTTGGTAGCAATCCGTGTTGCCGGAAAAGACGATCAACTCACCCTTCCAGGACGGCTTATCGAAAGCTTGGCGCAAGAGGACCGGCGCTTGACGCTTCACGACGATTTTCGATTCAAAGTCGGTTCCCGCACCGAAGCCCCAGTACTCGTGGGTAGGCCTGGCATAGCAATAGGCGCAGGCGTGGAAGCAGCCCCGATACGGATTCACGCTCCACCGGAACGACAGGTCTGGGCTGTCGTTTCTGCTGAGGATTTCACGGCTGGCATCGTCGTACATCTCGAGGCGCGCAGCCGGCGCGGGCTCAAGCAGATCGCGGTGCCGGGATTCGAATGGGTTCGGCGGATTTGAAATGGAGCGCATGGCGTCATCGTCTCTCCTCTCCCCCGACGCTGTCAACCCGCGCCGGACCTTGCGTTCATTGACTCCATGGAACCTCGATGTTAGATTCCAGCGCTCATCGGGAACCTGCGTGCATGTTCGATTTACGGCATCTCCGCGAGAATCTTGATGTCATTCGGGATCGGCTCGGTGCGCGCGGACGCGATGTGCAATGGGATGCGCTGCGCAAATTATTGGATGAGCGGCGCGCGCTAACCATGCAGGCGGAAGAGTTGCGGGCGGAGTTGAACAAGGGCTCCGAAGAAGTCGCCCGGCTCAAACGGCACAAAGAGCCGGCCGATGAGGCCGTCGCGGCCATGAAGCGAGTCGGCGAACGGATTGCGGAGTGCGACGCGGCCCTTCGGACGATTGAAGACAACCTCGCGAACATCGCGCTGCGCATTCCCAACCTTCCTCACTCCTCGGTCCCCATCGGGGAGACGGCGGATCAAAACCTCGAGGTCCGGCGGTGGGGGCAACCGCCTGCATTGACCGCCGCGCCGAAGAGCCACTGGGATCTGGGAGAAGCGCTCGGGATCTTGGACTTCGACCGCGCGACGAAAATCGCCGGCGCCCGCTTCGCCGTAATGACCGGCGCGGGAGCGAGACTCGAGCGGGCCCTGATCAACTTCATGCTCGACGTGCATACGTCCGAACACGGGTACAGAGAAGTCTTGCCGCCGGTCATGGTAAACCGCGCTGCCATGACCGGCACCGGGCAGCTGCCAAAGTTCGAGGAGGACCTCTTTCGGCTCCGAGACGAAGATTACTTTCTCATTCCGACGGCGGAAGTGCCGGTTACTAACCTGCATCGGAATGAAATCCTCAGCGAGTCGGCGCTGCCGATCCGCTATACGGCCTATACGCCCTGTTTTCGCAGGGAAGCCGGATCCTACGGGAAGGACACGAGAGGATTGATCCGTCTTCATCAGTTCAACAAGGTCGAGTTGGTAGCATTCACGTCACCATCGCAGTCGTATGACGAACTCGAACGGCTCACCGGCCATGCGGAAGCCGTGCTTCAACGACTGGGCCTGCATCACAGGGTGGTACTGCTCAGCACAGGCGACATGGGATTCGCCGCTGCGAAAACGTACGACCTCGAGGTGTGGCTGCCTTCGCAAAACCAGTTCCGGGAGATTTCGTCCTGCAGCAACTTCGAAGCGTTTCAAGCCAGGCGGGCAGGCATTCGTTACAAGGGTGCGGGCGGGAAAAAAGACTCAAAAACGGACTTCGTCCACACCCTCAACGGTTCGGGGCTGGCCGTCGGACGGACGCTCGTCGCGATCCTGGAAAACTATCAGCAGCCGGACGGCTCGGTGGTAATTCCACCGCCGCTACGGCAGTATATGGGCGGGCTTGAACGAATCACGAAAGAGT
>DATELB010000283.1:0-2521 GCA_035277085.1 Nitrospira sp.
CAAATCGCCGATCCCGTTGTCGGGATCCACGCCCAGCTTCTTCAGCGTCTCGCCGTGCTTTTCAAACACGTCCTTATAGAACACGGTTACGGCGTGGCCGAAGATCTTGGGATCCGAGATCTTCATCATCGTGGCCTTCATGTGGAGCGAGAACAGGACACCTTTCTTCTTGGCATCCTCGATCTGCTCCTCCAGGAACTTGCGCAACGCCTTGACGCTCATAAACGTGGCGTCGAGCACTTCACTGGCCTGGAGCGCAATCTTGTCCTTCAGGAGCGTCACTTTGCCGTCGGCTCCAACGAACTCGATCTTCGCGGTGGTCGCCGCCGGTATCGTGAGTGACTTTTCATTCGAACGGAAGTCGCCCCCGTTCATGTGTGAGACGTGCGTCTTCGAATCGGAGCTCCATGGCCCCATTTTGTGCGGATGCTTGCGGGCATACGCCTTCACCGACAGCGGCGCGCGTCGGTCCGAGTTGCCTTCGCGCAACACGGGATTGACCGCGCTACCTTTGACTTTGTCGTAGCGGGCCTTGATGTCCTTTTCCTTGTCGTCCTTGGGATTCTCCGGATAGTCCGGCAGCTTGTAGCCCTGGCTCTGCAATTCCTTGATCGTGGCCACGAGCTGCGGGATCGACGCGCTGATGTTCGGCAGCTTAATGATGTTGGCTTCCGGCGTCTTGGCCATTTCGCCCAATTCGGCGAGAGCGTCCGGCTGCTTCTGTTCCGGCGTCAAATATTCCGGAAACACGGCGAGCACGCGTCCGGCGAGCGAAATGTCGCGCAATTCAACCGTGACGCCCGCCGCCTTCGAGAAGGCATTGATGATCGGCAGGAAGGAATAGGTCGCCAGCATCGGCGCTTCGTCGGTTTTCGTATAGATGATCTTGTCTGCTTTGCTTGCCATAACGCTCCCTCTTTTAGTTACTGGTTTAGTTCAGCGCGTTCAACGCCGAACCGGCCTTGAACCATGTGATTTGCTGCGCCGTCATGCTGTGATTTGCTTGGATCTTCACGTCCCCGCTCGCCTTGTGAATCACGACCGTCACCGGCTTCCCCGGGGCCAGGTTCGCCAGATCGACCACACTCAACCGGTCATTCATCTCGATCTTGTCGTAGTCCTTCGGATCGGCGAAGGTCAGCGGAAGAATTCCCTGTTTCTTGAGATTGGTCTCATGGATGCGGGCGAAACTCTTCGTAATGACCGCACGCACATTCAAAAAGCGCGGCGACATCGCGGCGTGTTCCCGGCTGCTGCCCTCGCCATAATTCTCGTCCCCGACGACGATAGAGCCGATGCCTTTTGATTTGTAGGCACGGGCGATCTGGGCGATCGTCAGATTCGCCTCACCGGTCAACACGTTGGTGCCCTTGCCGGGCTCCGTCGTAAACGCACTGTTCGCGCCGAGGAACATGTTGTCGCTGATCTTGTCCAGATGACCTCGGAACTTGAGCCAGGGGCCGGCCGGCGAGATATGGTCGGTTGTCGTCTTCCCCTTGGTCTTGATGAGCAGCGGCAGTTTGTCGAAGTCTTTTCCGTCCCAGCGCGGGAACGGCTGCAACAACTGCAATCGCTCGCTGGTCGGCGGAATGTCCACGGTCAATTGATCTCCATTGTCGGCGGGAGCGATGAAGCCCTCCTCGCCCTTGGCAAAACCCTTTGCCGGCAATTCTTCCCCCACCGGCGGCTCAAACTTGAATTCCTTCCCGTCCGCGGCCTTGAGCTTCTGATTCACCGGGTCGAACCCGAGATCTCCGGAAATGGCATAGGCCGTCACAACCTCCGGGCTGGCCAGGAACGACAGCGTTTCGTTAATGCCGTCGTTACGGCCCGGGAAGTTGCGATTGAAGGAGCTGACGATCGAATCCGCTTTGCCTTTCACGCCGTCTGCGCGCTTCCACTGGCCGATGCAGGGACCGCAGGAATTCGACAGCACGGTACCGCCGAGCTGTTCAAACGTCTGCAAAAAGCCGTCGCGTTTCATCGTGTGATAGATCCGCTCGGAACCCGGCGAGACGAGAAACGACGCCTTCGCTTTTAGCCCGGCCTTCAAGCCCTGCTGGGCGATGTGGGCAGACCGGCTGATGTCCTCATACGAAGAATTCGTGCAGCTGCCGATCAACGCCGCCTTCAGCTGGACCGGATAGCCTTTTTCTTTGGCCTCGGCCGCGAGCTTGGAGATGGGACGGGCCAGATCGGGTGTATGCGGTCCCACGACGTGAGGTTCCAGCTTTGAGAGGTCCACTTCGACGATCTGATCGTAATGCTTCTCTGGCGACTGGTAGACCTCGGGATCGGCCACGAGCAAGGCCTTGTTGGCCTGGGCCAGGCGCGCCAGGTCCGATCGGTCGGTGATGTTCATGTAGGCAACCATCTTTTCATCGAACGGAAACACAGAGGTCGTGGCGCCGAGTTCGGCTCCCATGTTGCAGATGGTGCCCTTTCCCGTGGCGCTGATGGTTTCCGCGCCCGGGCCGAAGTATTCGACAATCTTGTTGGTACCGCCCTTGACGGTCAGCAA
>DATELB010000284.1:0-7890 GCA_035277085.1 Nitrospira sp.
TGGCTGCGGACCTCAGGATGGCATGAGCGAGGCCATCCGTAGTCTGCTCGAAACCTGTTGCCTCCGCCACCTAGGTGGATACCTAGCCGCCTCGCCAATTATGACACAATTCAACGAGCAGTGGTGGTAGCTAGTCGAAAAAGCCGTAAGTCGTGTGCCCTGGTTGATGAACTGGGGAGGGGCCCTAGCCCAGATGCTGCACGGTGACCTCACCCGATTTCCGGCAACGGATTTGCTAGCTTTGTATTGTGAGGCATCAAGACGGCAAGAAGAGGGAGAAAATGGAGCATCACTACAAAGGGCACACGATCCAATTGATTCCGAGCCCCGAAGGGCTCATGTGGGCCTGTCAGTATGTAATCATGAAATTTAACCATACGGAAATCGCCGGGTTTCCGGACGGCAATACCTACGACACACGAGAGGAGGCGGAAGCCGCTGCACTCGGCAAAGCGAAGTCGCTCATCGATGAATCTGCATTCGCCGGCGACCGTTCCGCCAGTGGTTGGTGATCCTTCCGGCCGGATGAACGCAAGAACGCTTGTCCCGTTCGATGACAGGCCATCCATCAGAGCTCATAATGGCCTCACGCGGACACGATGCCCTAGGAAGGAGCCGGTTCCCTCGACTGGGTTCGGCAACAGGCACACGGAGGCCAGGGCGGCTGCCCAGTAGAGCCCTGGAGATTCGACAGTTAGCATGTGCAGCAGACAGGGAGATCGCACCGACATGTCGATTGGACCTGATGTGCTCGTCTTTATCTCTGCGACTAAAGCTTTGCTGCAATCGCTTCGACATCAGCCATTGAACGAGGAAGAACGGGCTGAACTCGAGGGCTGTCTGCGGGAACTGACCGCTCAGCTTTCCGAAGACCAGACACGTCACGCGGCATAATCACTCCAGCGCCGCATTGACAATCGCAACGGAGCCGCGTCATGCGCGAAGGCCGGTGCGGCGCTTCACGCATGTGCGCGGCGAGGTCGAAACGGCGTCTCTCTGGCAATGCCGCTCACATCCCGGTCAGGTCTTTTGCAACAGGACTTCCGTCGACTTGAAGAGTGCCGTCACCTGATCGCCGGGAGCCAATTGCAGATCCTCGGCCGCCTGGCTCGTAATTGCGGTGGTGAGCTTCCAATTCTGAGCATCGAGCGTGACCGCCGTCATCGCCGGCCCCTTCGCAATATGCGTGACGCGTCCGCTGACTTTATTGCGCGCACTGATCTTCATGGCACCGGCGTCGCCTTTCGCAATGATGCCTTCGGTCGCCTTCACGAGCGCAATGACCGGGTCATGCTGACGGAGGCCTAATTCCTGAACGGCCTGATTCGTGATTGCCGAAGTGATTGTGTGGCCGTGCGCTGACACAGTCACGACGCTCATTGCCGCACCCTTGCGGATCTCCGCAACCGTGCCGCTGATTTGATTCCTCGCGCTGACCTGATTCGCAACACCTGTCGTCATACATCCTCCTTCTTGGGAATCCGCCTGTTCACTGGGGGGCGGCAACGAGCGCACATGGAGCAACTGCGGTCAGCGGAATGCTGAGGCTCAGCTCGGCGCCCTTGCCCGGCTGACTTTGAATGACCACCTTACCCCCGAGACGACGAACCCGTTCGTGAATGGTCGTCAGACCCTGACCCTTCTTCGTCCGCAAGACCTGTGTCAGGTCGAACCCACGCCCGTCGTCCACGACCGTCATGTCTATACGGCCGCCCGATCCGGCCACCGTCAGCACCGCCTGCCTTGCGTGGGCGTGCTTGACCACATTGCCCAAGGTCTCCTGCATCAGCCGGAAGAGGCACTGGGCGACAGGCGCGGGAACATCGCCGGGAACGGATCGCTCCCGAAACTCGATGGACAGACGTGAAGAAGCCGACAGCTCATCCACATAGCGGCGCATTGATTTGACAAGGGAATCGCCGTCGACGTCAGCGAGGTTCAGCTCCTCGGTGAAATCTCGCAAATCGCGGCGTAGTTTCCGGAGATGGCCGGCCAAGTATTCCACCCGTCCCCGCTCACGGCGATCCAGGCGCTCTGCCACCGACCCGAGTTCCGCAATGCAGCTTTCGAGACCCTGGCATTGGTCGTTTTGAAATTTTGTCGCCAGGCGCCGGCGTTCTTCTTTCGCGAAAAGCAGCTGCAGCTCTTTCTGATCCCGATCGAGTTGCGCCTGCTGCAGCTTGACTCTTTCATTCGTCGCCTTTCTTCCGCTGATGTCTTGAAACGCCAATCTCAACCTGGGCGGTCCCGCGAACGCACGAGCCGGATTCATGGCCACTTGGGCGGGCATCGTCCCCCCATCGGCTCGTTCCAACAGAAACTCTGCCGTGCGGGCTTGATTTTTGGCCAGGACCTCCCGGCATAAGAGGTCGAAGCGATTAAGATCTTTCGTCGCGATGAAGACATGAAAATTGGGTAGTTGCTGGCCGGACGTGAGACGTAGTAGCGAGGTCCCTGCCGGGTTCAGGTCGCAAATCCTCCCGCTTGCATCGACGGTGGCGTAACCGATGGGCAGCGATTCGTACAATTCGCGATAGATGTTCCGGCTTTCTTCGATTTCACGCTGGGCTTCTTGAAGTTGCCTGCACTGCATCTCCAATTCGATTTGATGCAGTTGCAGTTCATACAACAACGCTTCGACGTCTTGCCGGGCGAGGACACCGGATTGACGACGGAAGGCCGCCAAATCGCGTTCCGCACGACGTCGAAGGTCGTCGACCTGAACCTTGAAAGGCATGTCATGCGCCGTACGTTTTTCCCGTCCCTCCAGATGCATGATGCCTCCTCTCGGTGCGTGGTGATGTAATAGGGAAATGACCCGTCTAGTCGAAGACGGATCGTAACGAGTCAGAGGAGGCCGCACCTACTCGGACGACCCCCTGATACGGCAGAAATCTGGTCGCATCGGCGGACGGTGAACGAGGGTGTGTCGAAGTGTGTGCGGGGGGATCTTAAAGATGTTTCCGGGAACGAATCGGGGGCGAGCACTTAAGCGGCGTGCATCGAAGGACGGACGAAGACGATCCGACGGTGTGAACCGACATTGATTAAGGGCCCGCCTTCTATTACGCAGCGGTCATCGGCCGAGGCGCTTTTTCGGGATACCAACGACGGCCGCAATTAAAGCACACGTATTGAAGGATCACCACGCCTGTCTGCAGGTCAACCGCCGTTTCGGCCCGAAGGCTGCCTTGGCAACGCTGACAGCGTTGCACATTAGTTGTCCGCTCTGAAGCCATGTAGATTCTTTCTCACCAATGGTCTAATACAGCAGTCTGAGCTCTTATCCGGCAGGACCCTACCAGGAAAAGTTCCTGACGGTCCGCCGCACTTCCCTGGTGCCTGCGCTGGTCGGTCTGTGAGCTTATAGTGTGAACGTCGGCCCGTCGCCACAAGGGACTCCCCTAGTCGACTTAGGTTCTTCTCCCCATATGCTGTAGTTTGGTCAAACGGGGTGTGAGTCAAATGGAGGGAGTGAGATGCTCGAACGACTGCTCGGCTCGTTTCCAGACGTCATTCAATTACTGCGCGATGACCATAAGCTGGTGCGTTCCTTGTTCGCACAATATGCCAAGGCCAGCAATGGCGAAAAACCTCAGATTGCCCATCAAATCATTCGGGAGTTAACGGTGCATGCGGCTATCGAAGAGCGCGTCGTTTATCCCGCCTTTCGCGCCGCCTTCCGGGACCCCCACATAATTTATGAAGCCGTCGAAGAACACCAACTTGTACGAGCTTTACTCGACAAGTTGAACCGATTCCGGCCGGGGCCAGGCTCCGCCACCTTCGACGCAAGGTTTAAAGTCCTTCGAGAATTGGTTCGGCACCATGTCGATGAAGAAGAGAGCCGCGTCTTTCCAAAGGCCGAGGCTCACAAGCTTGACTGGAAAGGTTTATTCGAAAAAGCGCAGCGGATCCGGCGGCAGCCTCTGGAAAAACGGCCACGAAAGACCCGGCTGAAGTCGCCGCATGTCCGAGCCGCCTGACCGCGTGACAATGCTTGCGAACAGAAGAGGTATGATATGAAACGATGTGCCGTGCCGCTTTGTACCTGTCAAATCTCTGAGGGAAAAGAATTTTGCAGCGACGAGTGCCGCAACGGCCTTCCTTCGGGGCTTTGCCATTGCCCCCATAAAGAATGCCGCGGACATACCCCGAAACCGTCTGGAGAGTCCCAACAACGCTGAAGACGCCGGCCATTACCGCTCGGCCGAAGGACTGTTCTTCGGCCGAGCCCGCGCGTCGCAGATGTGCAACGCAACGGGCAACGAAGCAATTCTCAAACGAGGAACGTTCTATGCGCGGGGCTTGGGACAATCTGAAGCGTGGCGCGCCTTACAGAGCTGGTACCTACCGTTTTCCGCCCAGTATCGTAACGATTCATAGACGTCCGACCAGGAATTGAACGACTCTGCGCTGAGTTTTTTACCACCAACGCGCCGGTCAACCCCGGCCCTGAGCACCTCTCCGCTTTCCGAGTCGGTCACCTTGGCCTCGATCACGGCCTCGCCCTTGAAGGCAGGTTTTCCGGTTGCCACATTTTTGAGCATCGATCCCACCGCGAACGCATTCATCGGCGCAGGTATGGTGGATATCACATCCAACATCGGCCACGACTCTTCCAGATGCGTGATCGCGACCTGCGCCCGCAGGGTGTCCGGCCCCGGTTTGTCCACCATTTGGTAATCCTTCGAGACCTCTTGATAGATCAGCGCATAAAATGTGTCGGCCATGAGCTGAGCCTGCTCCTGGGAGATGCCCTCCATTTTCGAATGGGGCCCGCGGAAAACAAGCACCGGATCGAGCATGAACTTCTTGTAGGTGTTAGGCGCAATCTGAGCGACCCGTGGATTTCTGTAGATCAATAGCGACTCACCGGCCTTTTCGTCGCCCTCGATCATCTTAGGATACAAATCTTTGAGGAAACCCAACCGCTCTACGGTGCGCGCCTGCTTGGTGTCGGCGCAGGCGGTCACCGACGCAATCCCAACGATGAGCAGCGTACATAGCAGTCGTCTGTTCATAGTGTTCTCCGTGAGAACGGTACTCAACCCACCGCAAGCCGAGCCGAGAGCACAGCACGAAGGGGTCGGCGAAATGACAGAAGCGCTTATGCGGGTTTCACCGCAGCGATCGCCTGTTGAATCGCCTGGTCAAGATCCTGAATCGAGGTACTCTGTTTGAGCAGGCAGTTTTGCGCTCCGTTATGCTTCGCCATCTCGAACAAATTCGGGTGCGGCAGGTGCGTCAGCACGATGACAGGAATTCGTGGGTGGCGGCGGTCGGGGACGAGTTGGAGCAGAACATGGAATCCCGACTCGGGCATGTCCAAATCAACGACCACGCAATCAACGGGCCGGGATCCGCATAGATCAAGTGCAGCTGCGGCGCTCGAGGCCTCCAAGACGTTGTACTTGGAAGAAGCGCCCCTCAGTGAATCGGACCAATATTTGAGATCGTCTTCATTGTCGTCAATGACAAGGATCGTCGCAGGAACGGTAGACTGGGGAGAGCCGACCACAGGCGCCATCACCTAACGTCTTTCCCCATAATTTCGGCGGACCGGAGTTCCTGGGGCCGTCGGCATATGGTTTGAGGAAAAGGAGGCGCATGCTCGCGTATTGGGGGGTATCTTGTCAAGCAACGAAGAGGAACACGGCCAAATTCGGGGTTGGCAGGCGCCCGGAAGTCATTTCTCCAGCAGCGGTTGAGCGGTCAAGCCGCAGCTCTCTTAATCGCATCATACAACTCATCGACGGCTTTTTCTTTGGTCAGAACCTTCTCCGCGCCTGCCTTGATCATCGCCTCGACCTGATACCCTTGTCCGGTTACCGACAAGCCGAGGACGGGAATGTGGGCATGTTGGGTCTTGAGGAGACGCGTGGCCGCGACTCCATCCATTTTTGGCATGCTGATATCCATCACGACAACCGCCGGTTGAACCGTCGATGCCTTCACAAGTGCCTCCGCTCCATCGTTGGCTTCCTCCACCACGTCAATGTCGGGGTAAGATTGCAACAGCGTCCGCAAACCTTCGCGAAACATCAAATGGTCATCGACCAGCAAGACTCGAATCCGATACGCCATAGTTGATCCCTTCGGCATCTCCTGAATCGTCCGGCTTCAATTGGATGTGAAATTATGGAACGCTGAAGAGTGCGACATGATGTCCGCGAGCTCAGTCCCCCCGAGATGGGTCCATTCGATAGCTGTGAGGAGACGAACGCTTACCTTATCAGACGTCTCCGGCGACGGGTTGGTTGGAGGTGCAGCAGCGACGGACATCCGCTCGACGGGCATTGTATCGTCCCATTTTCCTTCGAAAAACTTTTCGGCTTCATAGATGACACGCCTCTTCGCATGCATACGGCAGTCAAAATAATTGAGAAGGGAGGGATTTGTAGCTGGGCGATCCCCTAGTGACGGGGCTTCACATGACGAGTTTAGAAATCCCACAGGATTTTTTCTTTGTTCAGACTGTCTGGCACCGGACACGCCGTCCTCCGACCGACACTGATACTGCGGCCCTCTTCGTGAAAGATCATCACGCTAATCGGTCCCTTTGCCGGTCCTGACTTTGCACCTTTATTCTTTTTCACAACGCAAGGCTGAACGAGGAGGACCACCGATGAGACGGATTGGCAGAATCGGAGCTCATGCATGTTCTAGCAGGACTGACGGCGATCGTCGTCGGTCTTCCCCTGTCGTCGAACGGCGCAAACTCTGCCCGACGCGGCAGTGACCTGGATTCGCGGACCGTTCCACATCCTGAATGGGCGCAAATCAGCGGTCAGATCGAGCAGACGTCGACGGTCCAGTCTAAAAATGGGGACGCCTCTGTTCGCACTCTGATACGGCCGACGGAAGGAGGCCATGTGACCGTCGATTTCGGGACCGCTGCCGCCGGCCAAAACAGGACGACTTTATCCATGTCCGAGGTGAAGCAATTGAGAAAGAAGGACAAGTGACGATGATCGCTCGGGAAGTGTACGTAGAAGCAGGGTATTTTCGATACAACAAAGCGACCAAGCGGCGGGTGAGGCGGAACAAAAACCCGCTGCGGCTTCGGAGGAATCGTTTTCCCGCAGCCCGGCAGCTCCTGGTCGTCGTTAACGTTGCACCTCAGACAGCTGCGGATTGAAGGCGGCTCATGTCAGGCCGCCCGATTCTGCACATTCCGGCGTTTCCACTCGATGTATGTGATCTCGAGGAGCGAAATGTAGTTTTCGAGGCAGATCCGATCAAAGTCAGTGAGAGACAAATCACTTTCCATTGCCTCGCGAAAATTGTGAATAGCCAGATACAGCTGGCTCAGTACGGGTGGATCCATAGAACCCGACAGAACGAGCGCGTTTTGTGTGGGTCGACGACTTGTTCTAACGGAGACGTTCGGAGGGCACGCAGACATGCTAACGTCCATCGTCACACGCTGTTCACTATAGAGAATCGCCGGCGAGCCGTCTATCAGCAGCGGCCTACAGAGACGTAGGAATTCGGGAGCAAATCGAAGTGTTGTCGATGATGAACGGTGTCGTGAAACTATGTTGCGGCGATTTCAAGCAACGCAGAACAGCGTGGTGAGATAAGGACCCGAGGGAAGGAATAGGCTAAACACACGCCACTATCAGAGAGTCAGAGCCGGTAAATTGCCGCCTCCCGAATCTTTGCATCGTTTATGAGCAGGCAGATCGCCGGCAAGGAGGTCAATACCGTTGACGCAGATAGAAACGGCTGCGGCAGCGAACGCAATGCCACGGGTACCAACCGAACCAGCTGATGACATGCTGCCAGAAGCCGTGTCGATGAGATCGTTCTGAGAGGCCAATGCATTCATGTGATGTGAATTGCGGTGCGTTGTGGTGCGGAGCTGTTGGAAATGCCGATGAGGAT
>DATELB010000285.1:0-4803 GCA_035277085.1 Nitrospira sp.
ACGGTCATGGCGGAAATCGCCGAGAAGGCCGAAGACATCGATGTCAACCGTGCCCAAGCCGCCGTCGAGAAAGCCGAACAGCGCTTGAAGGCGGGCGGCTTGCCGTCGGAAGTGAAAGAAGCGGAAATCAGCCTCGAAAAAGCCCGTCTTCGCAGAAAGATTGCGGAACGGGCGAGGCAGGCCTAAACCTCCGCCGCCCTGCCCTACCGTCTCGTTTGACGGTCAGCCGGCCTGCCGCTATCCTGCTCCTTCCATGGCGGAGGCGGATTCCGTGTCGGCGTCTTACCTGTGTTGTCTCGTTTTCCCCGTCATCATCACGGCCAGCGTGAACGCCGCCGTGCCGGCGGCCCAGGCGGGTCCGGCGCGGACGTTGAACGGCGAGGAACTCGTCCGCATCGGCGAAATCCACGACGTGCAGAATCACTTCCCAGAGGCGCTGACCTACTATGAGCAGGCGCTGGAGGCCTTCCGCGCGCGCAAACAGCGGAAGGGCGAAGCGGTCGTCCGCACAAAAATCGGATCGATCCTCGAGCGGCAGGGTCGTAGGCAAGAAGCGGCCGCCCAGCTGCAGGAAGCCCTGGGGCTGTTTTCCAAATACCCCGACTCACCTGTCTATGCCGATGCGTTGTACGCGTCCGGAAGAGTCTCACTGTGGGTCGGTTCTCGTGAACAGGCGGCGAGCCTGTTTGAGCAAGCCAAGGAGCGATATCGGCGAGCGCAGAATGTCCGAGCCCTCGGTTCGGTGACGCTGCGCTCGGCTCTCCTGAAAGTCAGCGACGCGTCTCCGGACGAGGGATTCCACGAAATGGAACAGGTATTGGAGGCTGCGCGCCTGAGAGGAGACCAGGAGCAGACGGTCGAGGCCCTACTGTCCCTTGGCGACGGTAACCTGATCCTTGATCGGACAGACGCGGCGGGGACCTACTACGAGCAATGCCTGGCGCTTCTCAGTCAGCGGCCGGGAGCCGCCCTGGAGGCAGGGCTGCGCATCCGTCTGGCCGCCGTCAGCGTCGCGGGCGGACGAGAAGGACAGGGCATCGAGTCGGGCAAGCGTGCGGTCACCCTCTTTCAGTCCCTGAGCGATGTCTCGGGCGAAGCGGCGGCATGGGCATTACTGGCGTCGCTCCATGAGGGGCTCGGCCATGACGCGGAGGCTGACGAGGCTTATCGGAGATCGCTCTCGATTTATAGGCAACGGGCGCTGACGGTCCATGCGTTCCGTCCAACACCGGAAGCGCCTACCGTTCCAAAGGAATCTCGATCACCAGCCCACCCATGACGTCGTGCATCGCAAAGTCCTTCTTTTGGCTGGCGGGATGGCCGTTGTGACAGCTCACACAGGCTTGACTGACGGCGCGATCGGCGTAGATGGCTTGAAAATATCGCCGGTCTCCCCGCTTTACCGTTCCGGTCACCGCGCGCTCGGGATGTTCGCGGAGAATTCGTAATCCTTCTTTCTCCGAGGAACCTTCAGGCGCGTTCGTCGGGTTGATCGGCCAGAGGCTGATCAGCCGATAACGGATCTTGGCTCCTGTGGTCGCAGCCAGTTCGCTTGATTCGATGAGAAATTGTGCGGGCAGAGGCAGCACGTCTTTCTTGGCGCGCCAGTCTTCGGCTGCTTTCGTTCCACCGCCCTTGTCCAGACGTTCGACCACATGGATCGTGTAAAACGTACGGTCAGCTTCGATGACGGAGTGGAGGTAGTCGGCAACCGTCTCCGGAGGGATTCCCTGCTGCTCCGCCGCCCGTGAGCCCGCCACGATGACGAGCAAGGCAACGACCACTGCCACGATTCCGAAGGCAAAACTCCTGATCATTACGATCTCCTTTCAGTGACGACCGTTCCATCCCAAGCATAGTCCTCCGGTCTTCATGAGGCAAATCAGCATCCGGCGGATTGCTTTTGGCCAAGGCTCTTTAGTAGCGTGTGCCGCACATGATTACGGAATTTGTGGTGACGCCGGGAGAGCAGCCCAAGCGGCTGGATGTGTTCCTCGTCAATCGGGAGCGCGACATGTCTCGGTCCCGGTTGCAACGGTTGATCGAACTCGGGCGCATCCGGATCAATGATCAGGTCGTCCGCCCCAGCCAAAAGATCAAACCGGGCGACAGAATCACCATGGATGTGCCCAAGGCCGAGCCTCTGGCACTCCAGGGCGAAGCGATCCCGCTGGAAGTCCTGTTCGAGGACGATCAACTGCTGATCCTCAACAAACCGCCTGGCATCGTAGTCCATCCTGCCCCGGGCAATTGGACCGGAACACTGGTAAACGCCCTGCTCCATTACTTTCAGGTCTCCGGCGGGACGGTATCGAATATCGGCGGCAAGGAGCGGCCCGGGCTCGTCCACCGGTTGGATAAGGATACGTCCGGTGTCATGGTCATCGCAAAAACAGATCACGCCCACCGGCACCTCTCCGGACAGTTCAAGCAGCACACGATCATCCGCGTGTATGAAGCACTCGTCTGGGAGATTCCTAAAAAAGGGCACGGCCTGATCGAACTCGCGATCGGACGCGACAGTAAAGAGCGGAAGAAGTTTTCGTCACGCACATCCCGGCCCAAAGAAGCGGTGACCGAATATGCCGTTGACCGCCGATTCGGCAAGCTCGCTTCGCATCTGCTCCTCTATCCAAGAACCGGGCGCACGCATCAGCTACGGGTCCATTTGGCCTCGCTGGGGCATCCGATCCTGGGCGATCCCAGCTACGGGGGCCGAAAAGTCTGCACCGTGGACGGCGTCGCGGTCCCACGAGTCATGCTGCACGCTCGAACATTAGGGTTCTGCCACCCGGTGACAGGAGACTTCTGCGAGTATGAGCGGCCTTGTCCCGCCGATATGGCGCGCATAATTAGAGAGCTGGAAGACCGGCTGACGTCAAAGCGACTGCACCGCGCTTGACAGCACTCGTCCCCGTCGATTAGGACCGTTCTATGCAGACCGGCGACGTCCTCGATGCCATCGGCGGGCTTTCCTCTCAATTGAAGACCTACGCGGCGAGGTTGCCTGCAATCGTGCACTTGACCGTCGTTCCAACAGGCATCAAGCCCAAGCCGGAAGCGATCGACGAGTACGAATCGATCGTCTCCCGATTTCGCAATCAAAGCGCCGGAACGGCCTATCGGGGTTTGAATGAGGCGTTCGTCGAATCACTCGAAGCGTTCGAGGTCGGGAAGCTTTTGGGCTCCGTGCAGCCTCTGCTCGCAATTCTCGATCATTTGGAACGGATGCAGAGGGACAAAGAAATCCCAGCGGATGCCACGGACACCCGACGCATCGTCGAGTACCGGGTCGGGCTGCATAAGATCATGCCTGGAAACAAACCGGAGTTGGACGGCGCCGGGCGCGGAATTTAGCTCGTCTTCAGTGCCCCATTTTCGGCCCGGTCGCGTTGGCCCCTTCGGAGACGAGCTTGAAGCGCACGGTGGAACCGCAGTGCGGGCATTTGGCTCGAACGGTTTCTTCGTCGAGCAATTCGTACTCGTCGGATTTGAGCCACATGAGTTGAAAGCACTTCGGGCAGCTACGGACTTGCGTTGTCATGCATTTCCTCGTACACTAGGTCCTGAACACCGGTCCAGGAAGCAACATCCACCGGGAGCGTACTGTAGTATAAGATGCCCGCCAGCCTCAAGACCGCCGTTACGTTCTCCGAAAAAAAAGAACTCGAAGCTTCGCAGCTCCTGCGGTTGTTTCATCAAGCGCCTTGGGCGAAGGATCGCACTCTCGAGGACGCGAAAGAAATGCTGCGCCATACCGACGTGGCGTTGTGCGCCTGGGATGGCGACCAGTTGATCGGCTTCGGCCGCGTGTTGACGGACTTCACGTATCGGGCCACCATCTGGGACGTCATCGTGGATAAAGCCTACCAGAAGCAGGGAATCGGGACGGAGATCGTGCAGCGGATTCTGAGCCATCCCCGCCTGAAGCGCGTTGAACTCTTCTGGCTGTGTACGAGGCGTCCCGGTTTCTACGCGAAGTTGGGCTTCAGCGCCAAGGAACAGACCGGCATGGTGTGGATACGCTCGAAGCTGTCACGGCAGGAATGATTCACTCCATTGAACGGCTGCGCGCAGAGTCCCCGGCGAGACTCCGCGCACATCGCCGCTGATTCTTAAAAGAACCACTTCACTCCGAACAGAAATCCGAACGAGGACGCATTCCAGTCGTCAACGCGGCCCGTCCCCACCGGACCTGGACCGGTCACCGTGGCATGGCCGTCATTCCGCTTGTAGGCCATTTCGGCGTTCAGCGCCAACTGCTTCATGATCATCCAATCGGCTCCCCATCCAAGGCGCCAGGCAAAGTTATTGCTGGGTGATAGGCGGCTTCCGGCGATGTTTCTGTCTTCACCGAAGCTGTTCACGTTCACACCCATGCTCATGTTGACATAGGGGGTAATCGCGCCGAAGCGGACCGGACGGATTTCGACGGTCGGCAGCACGGACACGGTATCCTGATGGCCAAGATTAAATGAACCCGGGCCATCCGTATTGACGCTGTGCCGCTCCCATTCAAGCATCATCCCGATCAAGAGCCAGGTATTGAGGCTGTACATGGCCTGAAAATTGACGAGCGAGCCGACCTCCGTTGAAGTGCCTGGCGTCAATTGCTGGGTCAAGGGTGCGAATCCTGCTCTCATGCCAAGGTAGAACTTGCCGGGCTCGGTTCCACCGTCTTTCATCGCGGTGTCTTGCGCTTGGACCTCGGCGGCGCTGAGACCGACCAGCAGCGCAGCGACCAACAACAAACTCATGTACCAACCACGGCGGGTGACAGCACGCATAAACAGCCCTCCTATT
>DATELB010000286.1:0-9210 GCA_035277085.1 Nitrospira sp.
GCCGCGACCAAGAGTCCTCGCGAAACCCTGCCTCGGACGCCCGGCAAGAGCCATACCGAGCAAAGTGAGGATTCGTCACGGCGAAACAGCAAGTTGGCATTAAAAACGCCACTGTCACAAATGACAGTAGCCAATTTCTGGATTGAGTGCTAGAGAGACCGCCACATCTGACGTCAGACCGTCTGATAAGGAGGACCCGTCCCATATTATCAGCAGCATCGTCGTGACGGCGGTACTTGCGTGGTGTGGGGAACTGAGTTTGTCCTTGTGTCGAAACTTCGGTAACCCCGCCTCCATAATCAGTAGCACCATCGAAAAAGTCGCTTAGGCAGTTAGTCGAACTTGCTCGCGCTACCTCGCATCTAACTTTACTTCTTTGTGAGAGGCAAAAATGGCTACTGCGGATAAGAATACAGGAAACTCAGTTAGGAATTTTGTTAAGGCGATGCGTTGTCTAGCACTTATTGGAGCGATTGGAACATTATGGGGACCTGCCGAAAGCGCGGCACTAGATCCTAAAGCTGGCGCATGTCAGGCACCGCATATCAAATTCTTTGGGTACTTCGCAAGCGCGATGGATGGAGTGGGAAGCGGGGACTACATCAATGATATTTCAGATCATTCCAATACCGCCTGGGTCGCCGGAAACATTTCAAACAAAGTCTCCAAAGCTGCCAAAAATGGAATGAAGTCGATAATCAGTATGCGATGGGAATTATTTGATGAGTATTTAGATCTCAAGAGTGACTACCAGGCAGCATGGGAGAAAATTGCATCGGCCGTACAGGTCGCCGGTATTGAGCATGTGGCGGCATTTTACCCGCTTGATGAGCCGTACTGGAGTGCCTCACAAAACTGCGTCATTAGCCCATCAAATTGTGTGACGCCCGAACAAATGACGAAAAATCTCGCGACAGTCAACGCCCTGATTCATAAAACCTTCCCCGGCGTACCTGTCGCAGTCATTTTTGCTGCCTCGACAGTGAGAAATGACAAGTTCGTGATTCCCAATGGGTATGATTGGGTTGGATTTGATTGCTACCATGGCACTTTTAAAGACTGTGGTGGTCGTTCCATGTCTTGGTACGTAGAAAGGTTGCGCTCTAAGTTAGTTGCAAATCAAAGGCTCATCGCTGTTCCCCAGGCCATGATGCCTGCACAAGCCACAGAGAAGCAGACGCGGGAGATGCTGGCCGAAAATGATAAGTATATGCAGCTGATATGTTCGTCTCCGGAGTTCATTGGAATCTTTCCGTTTCTCTGGGACGGATCGGAAGGAAATCTAGGAGCCAAAAGCTTACCCGCAGTGAAGACCAAGTATCACGTGATTGGCAAAAGTGTTCTCAAAAGATCTAATGAATAAGTAATTGAATCGTTCTGCCCGTATCCTTACTAAGATCTAACAAGGAGGATATACCGTGCGGAGGGTAGGAATTGTGAGTCAGGTTATCGTGACAGGACTGCTGGGCCTTAGCGGGCTGACTTTGGCATTGGATGTCGCTGATGTGAATAGGGAGTGGACGCCCGAAGGGAAAGAACTCGCGGCTGAACGGGCCAAGCTGCCTGCGCACGATGAAATGGTCCGCGTCCCATCCGGCGAATTTATTATGGGAAGCGATAAGAAAGTTGATCATAACGCCTATCGTGCTGAGTTTCCGCAGCGCAGCGTCTATCTGGACGCTTTTGACATCGATAAGTTTGAAGTGACGACTGTCCAGTTCTTGAAGTTCGTCCTCGCCACGAATCGACCTCCGTTGATCGATTGGCAGTACGATGGTGGGAATTTTCAGGAAACCATGGTCAATCATCCGGTCATGCACGTTTCCTGGTACGACGCCGATGCCTATTGCCAGTGGGCCGGTAAGCGCCTCCCCTCTTCTGCAGAATGGGAGAAGGCGGCTCGTGGAGAGGACGGACGCATCTACCCCTGGGGCAACGCGCCCGCAGGTTTGAGCCGCGCGAACTTCGGCCGCACAGGGCTTTCCGGCCCCGTGCGTGATCGGCCGGAACGTCTGCTGCTCTACCCGCCCATCATCTCTGTCGACAAATATGAGAACTCCGCCAGCCCATATGGCGCCTATCAAATGGCCGGCAATGTCGCAGAATGGACAGCCGATTGGTACGACCCGGACTACTATAAAAAGGCACCAAATCGAAATCCAAAGGGCCCCGAGAAGGGCACGCAGAAAGCTTTCCGTGGAGGAGGCTGGGTAGACAGCACACCATCGGTGCGTCCTGCCCAACGAAACGGAACAGAGCCCAATACGAAGATGAACTGGCTTGGCTTTCGCTGTGCACGGGATGTGAAAGAAGGGAGTGACGCACCGCAAGCGAAGCTACAACAAACCAGTCTACAGTAAGCCTTCCATGATGCGGGTGCTGACACAGGCCGGTCCGAGGGGTCATGCCGCGC
Organism: Nitrospira sp.; assembly: GCA_035277085.1. Classification (GTDB taxonomy): domain Bacteria; phylum Nitrospirota; class Nitrospiria; order Nitrospirales; family Nitrospiraceae; genus Nitrospira_C. The sequence continues at coordinate 2,414 of DATELB010000286.1, forward strand.
AGCAACTCGGCGGCGTGACCTGCGGTGTAGTAGTTTGCAGGTTGAAAACGGTTGTGTTGGACAGCGTCAGGAAGGGACAAAACCCAGGAAATCAATAAATGGAATGTTGAGACGAGGAGCGCTGTTGGAAGGGGGCATCGTCCTGCCTATCCGAATAAATCCATCTGAGCAGGATTCGGTGGTTCAATGTTGAGCGTGGGTGCGGCGGACGCAGCTGTCTCTGCCGCGGGCGGCGGTTGTGTATGTCGGTCAAGGAATTCCTTCAGTTTCTTGAAGTCTTCCTTTAATGTGTCGAGGAGGTTCCCCTGGTGCAGGGCCGCCGCCGGATGCAAGAGGGGGAAGATGACGAAGTCCTTCATGTAGAAGGCCTGCGCCTTCACTTTCGTGATCCCCACTTTCCGTTCCAAAAGGGTCTGAGTCGCCCAGTTGCCCAGGGTGCAGACCAGCTTGGGCCGAATCATTTGGATTTGCTGCATGAGGAACGGTTTACAAGTATTCACTTCATCCGGCTCGGGATCACGATTGTTGGGCGGCCGGCACTTGATGACGTTGGCGATGTAAATCTGATCGCGTGACAGGTTCGCCGAGGCCAGCAGATCGTTCAGGAGTTTTCCCGCCGCGCCCACGAATGGTTCGCCCTTCTGGTCTTCGTTGAAGCCGGGGGCTTCGCCGACGAACATAATGCTGGCATGTGGATTTCCCACGCCGAACACCACTTGCGTCCGGCCCAGTTTGGCCAGTTTGCACTGCTGACAGTTGTGAAGAGATTTGCCGAATTCCTGAAGCGTCATGACGAGCACATCAATGGAGAGGCATCTTAGGAGCGGTATCCAACCTTGTCAACGGCAGAAAACTGAAGCCGAACTAATTGGCACGAGTCCCGCGATGCAGAATAATATCGGCACATCGTTCGCCGCTGATAATGGCGCTTTCCACGTTGGCCGGCCAGCCGGTATCGGTCCAAGCCCCCGCCAAAAGAAGATTGGCAATGGGGCTTCGCTGGAGCGGACGGCGAATCTTGGTCCCGGGCGCAAGCGAAAGCGCGGCGGACGCGGTGATCTCGTCGCTGAAACCGGTGAGATGCGCATCGGCCTTCAGAAGTTTGAGCGCGCGAAGAAGGCTGGTCGCTTCTTGTTCCGGGTTGGCCACCGCCCGGTCGTGAGGCAGAGCAAGAAGAGCGCGTACATGTTGGTCGGCGTTCGACGGCATGCAGGCGATCCATTGGAACGACCCGGAAGACGGGAGAATGTGCCGCGGTGCGGTCAAGGTGGCGGCGGTGCACGCATGGATCACGCGACGAGGGAACGTTCGCAGGTCGACGAGATGCTGAAAATAGGCATAACGGGTCAGCCAACGCTCGGGCAGCAAGGGCGTCAGCTGCGGAGCGCCGACCGCAGACACATACCATTCCGCCCGAAGAATCGTTCCGTCCCTGAGGCGAACCCCGCTGACTCGATCCTCCTGAATTTCGAATTGTACCGCTTCAACCGGCGTGGCCATCGTCGCGCGGTTCTTGATCAGCGCGTCTTTGATCGGTTCGATGAATATGCGGTCCCACGCCAACTGGGGGACCCAGATCCGGCTGCTCGCCCCTCCGGACAGGAAGAACGGCTTGAGCGCCATCACGAACGCATCGGCGGACAGCTGCCCAAGGTCGTTGTCGGTGAGCCAGCCGGCGAGCCGATTCCATACGGACTGTAACGACGCCGGACTGTAGCCGAGCGACTCCAGCCATTGCTGGGCGGTCCGCTGCTCGAGATCAGGAGGCAAATCCAGAGAGCCTTCCCAGAGCTGCTCCAACCATGTAAGCAGTTTCCAACGTTCCGACGGCGGCAGCCCGGCAAAACGTCCGATCGTGAGCAATTGTCGAAGCGGGGTCGGGAACCAGGTCTTGGGATAGCGGGCAAACCGGCCATCCGGCAGGAGGAACTCGAGGGTGGCTTCGGCAAACGCGGATGGACTGCGCTCCACCCCAAGCGCGCGCAGCAGGGCCCAGGTGGCGTGATGGCAGCCAAGAATCGGCGAAGGCGGGTCGCCGGCGCGCGTTAACTGTGGATCGGGCAAGGAGGACGACGACAGGAGCGTGACTTGGCATCCGCTCACGGCAAGCCGGTAGGCGGCCGTCAGACCGGCCGGCCCGGCGCCCAGCACGATCGCGGATTGGCGGACGTCCGGCGTCACGGGAATTTGGAGCGAAGCCACACGCCGGCTGCGATGGCCAGCCGGTTGGACGTAGACAGGCGGACTCGAGGCCCGAACGCTGCGTAATCCGGGCGTTCGATGCGCGTGAGGATGCGCGAGTACACGGCCCGCATGATTTCCGCAACGGTCAGCGCACGGCGCTCTTTGGCGGGAAGCGCGTCCAATGCCGCCTGAGCCTTTTTATAATACGTTCTTGCCCGCTGCGACTCGAAGCGGATCAACTCAGACAAACGGGGACTCTCCTTGCGCTCCAGGAGGTCCGCTTCGCTGTAGCCGAATTGAGCGAGGTCCTCGCGCGGAAGGTAGATTCGCCCCTGTTCGGCGTCCGTGCCGAGATCCCGGAGAATGTTGGTCAGTTGGAAGGCCATGCCGAGATCGACGGCATAGTCCTGAGCATGAGCGGAAGTTGGCCCGAAAATATGCAGGCAGATCAGGCCGACGATGGAGGCAACGCGGTAGCAATACAACGACAGCTCATCGAACGTGCCATAACGCGTCGTCGTCAGATCCATCTCCACGCCCTTGATGAGCTCCTCGAAATACGCCTTGGGAATCGAAAGCCGGCGGGCATGGTGCGCCAGGCTGATCATGAGCGGCCACGTCGGCTCGCCGACGTAGACGAGGTCGAGTTCCGCCCGCCAGCGGCGAAGTTCTTCCTTGGGATCGCTGCCTGGGGGCGGTTCGTCGACGGCGCTGTCCACGGCTTTGCAGAAGGCATAGACCGTGTACATGGCGTCGCGCTTCGCGCTCGGCAGGAAAAAGAACGAATAATAAAAGTTGCTGCCGCTCTGCTTTGTGAGGTTGGTGCAATAGGTCTGAGCGTCGGCGACCGTGATGGTCATATGTCTTGGCCTATGGGAGATGCGGTGCCCGTCAGGTCACGAACCCGATCCGAGAGGCGGCCGGCTTGCACGCGGCCGGCGCAGATGTCAGCCATGAGTTCGAGGCCGTCCACGAGGCGGGGACCGGGGCGGCTGAAATACGAGCCTGCGTCGACCGCGTATCTTTTGGGCGCCGAGATCAGGGCGCGCCAGGCCGGATCACTTCGTTGAAGCACCGTCAACTCGGAGATCGTGCGCGCGAGCGAAAATCCGCAGGGCATGAAGGTGACGATATCGGGGGCGGCGGCGCGCACGTCTTCCATCGTGACCTCGCGCGATGGCTGACCACTCCGGCCAAGAACATCGTGGCCTCCGGCGATGTGCACGATTTCTGGCACCCAGTGACCACCGATATAGAGAGGGTTGAGCCATTCGAGGCAGGCGACGCGCGGTGACGGCCGGCCGGCCGCTTCAGCGCGAACCGCGGCCACCCGGCTTCGAAGAGCATGGGCCAGGTCCCTGCCGCGAGCGTCCGCACCCAAAGCCGCGCCGATGCGTTCCACGTCGTCGATCACGTCGGCGAGCGATTGTGGGGCGAGCGTGACCAGCCGCGGCCGCTGTGCCAGCGAGCTTATCGCGCGTTCCAGTTGATTCGGCGTCACGGCGCAGACGTGACACATGTCCTGCATCACAATCACGTCGGGCTGGGCTTCGAACAGAGCGCGCTCATCCACCTGATACAGGGGTTGCCCTGATGAGGCCAGCGCCTTGACCTGGCGGTCGATGCCCGCACTCGTGCCGGTTTCCGAGTCGACGACGGGACGTACGAGCACGGGAATTCCGCGGATGGTTTCGGGGTAATCACATTCGTGGCTGATGCCGACGAGCGCGTCGGCGAAGCCAAGCCCGACGACGACTTCGGTGGCGCCGGGGACGAACGAGCAAATCCTCACGTCTTTCCTTTTCATGGCGCCGGCCATAAGCGAGTCTCCAAATCGGCCAGCCTGATGTCTGACAAGCTGTGCGTAATCGCATGCGCCTCATGCAGGTCCTGCACGGTATGCGTGTTCGCCACGGCCAGCACTTTCATGCCCGCGGCGGCCGCGCTCCGTATTCCGGGGAGTGAATCCTCGATCACCAGGCACGACGCCGGCATCAGCGCGGGCTTGTCTTGTTGAAGCGCTTTTAGTGTGAGGAGAAACGGCTGCGGATCGGGCTTGCCTCTTGTCACGTCCTCTGCGCTCGTGATGTGCGCGAAGATGCTTCTCAGGCCTGCGCTCTCAAGAATGTATTCAATTTCATGGCGCAGGGCCCCGGAGGCAATCGCCAGGGGATAAGAACGGGCGGCTTCCCGCACAAACTCGGGAACGCCGGGGAAAATCACCTGATGCTGCGTGACCGATTCGAGATACGCCTCGGCTTTTCGCGTCATCAGACGCTCGACCGTGCCGCGGTCGGCCGGACGACGGTTGGCGGCAAGGGCGGCCAGAATGCAGCCGCGGTCGTCGTACCCGAGGTACTCGGCGTAGTACTCGGGTTCCGTCAGTTCGATGCCGATTTCCTTCAGCGTCTGATGCAGGCCGGCGAAATGTAAGGGTTCGGTATTGGCAATGACGCCGTCGAAATCAAAAATGATCGCCTGGAGTGTCGACATAGAAACGACGGGAAATCATGCGGAAGTTTCGGCGCGGATTATAGCACAGGGAAGCGGAAGCACGTGGTGAAGGAGTTCAGAATTTCAGACGCAGCCGCTTTTCCGGGATCCATCCCTTCACGCCGTCGTCCGTGCGAACGGAGTACACCCAGCCGCCGGGCTGGAGGTCGCCATCGAGCACATTTAGCGTGATGCCCGGGCGAATCACGGGGCCCGGCTTCATGCCGGAAGGATCCAGGGAGAGTGGAATCGTTTCCGCGGGAGCAGTCGGGTTGCCGATCGCCGTCACCTTTTGCCCTTCGGCAAACATCGGCGACGCGACGGTTACAGGAGGCGCGGTCGGTGTCGTTGCTGGAGCCATCGACGAGGGAGGCGTTGACGGTGGCATTGTCGGAGCGCCGCTCGGCGCTGTCGGCGCAACGGGCGGCGGAAGAGTATCCGACGCGGACGGGGGCGTCGCCGGAGCGTCTGCCGGTGGGGCGGGTGGAGGCACGGTCGGGGGCGCGGGCTTCGGCCTCGTGGCCACGGCGGGCGGCTCTGAAGGACTGTCCCCTGTAAAGGGAGCCAGCCAATCTGCCAGCTGTTCGGGTTCCATGGCGAGATAACCGATTCCTCCGACCAGGAGCAGCAGGAAGATCCAGAGCAGCGGGCGTCCGCCTCGCGACTTCTTTCCCGGCTTCATCGCAGACACCGGGCGCGTCGCGGTCGTCTGGTCCAGTTCTTCTTCCGTGAACTCCAAATCCGGCTCCGGTTGGCGGGCCATCGAATACCTCCAAAGGTCAGCAATCGAACCCTGTCTTATCACCATCCCCCCGGGGAGTCAATTTTCCTTTGATTCGGCTGCTGAAAACGAATGTCAACTGCGTTCTCGGTTACTTAGGCCCTCGACGTACACAGTAAAGTACGCCTCGGGCCTTCGTTGCCCTGCGGTCTTGTTGAACCTTCGTTTTGAGCAGCCTCTTGCTCGACTCGCGATCAACAAGGCTGCGCGGGAGAGCACGAAAGGACCTGATGTTCCCGGCTGCCGCTGCGGAACACCGTCAAGCCTTTACATCCCAATTGGTAAGCCAGGAGGAACGCGTCGGCCACGTCCGCGATGGATGCCGAAGCAGGGAGATTGATGGTTTTCGAGACGCCGCTGTCGCTATACCGTTGAAACGCCGCCTGCATGCGGACGTGATGTTCCGGTGCCACGTCGTGTGCCGTCGCGAAGAGGCGGCGAATGTCCTCCGGAATGCGCGTGATGTGCCGGATAGAGGCGCTTGCCGAGAGTTCGGCTTGCAGCGTGTCGAGGCTCAGGCCGTGCATCCGGATCATCCGCGCAAAGCCCGGATGCAGCATGGTCATCTCCATACCCTCGAGAGCCCGACGGAGAACGCGCACGCCGTAGAGCGGTTCGATGCCCGCTGAACAGCCGGCGATCAGACTGATCGTCCCGGTCGGCGCGATCGTGGTCACCGTGGCGTTCCGTCTGCGGTCGCGGCGCGCTTCAAGCCGGCTGCTGCGGTAGGCGGGAAATGGACTGCGCTCCGCCGCGAGCTGACGGGACGCTTCGTGTGCCGTCGTCTGCACGAACGACATCAGCGTTCCGGCCTGCTCAAGGGCGGCGTCCGTGTCGTAGGGAATGCCCAGGGCGATCAGCAAATCGGCGAATCCCATGATGCCCAAGCCGATCTTCCTTGTTCTCAGGGTCGCGATTTCGATTTCCTTGAGAGGGTAGTGGTTGCGGTCGAGCACGTCGTCGAGGAACCGGACCCCGAGCCGAATGGTCTCCTCCAGCCTGGAGAAATCGATTGCCGCCCCGCCAGTCTGGCGCAACACGAACTTCGACACATCGATCGAGCCAAGGGTGCAGGATTCAAACGGCAGCAGTGGCTGCTCGGCGCAGGGATTCGTCGCTTCGATGCTGCCCAGCTTCGGAGTCGGGTTAGCGGCGTTGATGCGGTCTAGAAAAATCACCCCCGGCTCTCCGGTGGCCCAAGCGGCTTCCGCCAGGCGGTCGAAGATCTGTTGCGCAGGAAGCCGTCCGGTCGTCTTTCCGGTGCGCGGATTGACGAGGGCGTAGCGCCGGCGCTGTTCGAGCGCGCGCATAAACTCCGCCGTGAGTCCGACGGACAGGT
>DATELB010000287.1:0-4913 GCA_035277085.1 Nitrospira sp.
GCGAGAAAAGGAGGAGCATGAAGAACGCATTGCGTAAGCCTGAACAGGCGTTAGAGGAGGTCTCAGCCCACCGGCTGACTCATAGACAGGGTCAAATTCTCAACCTCGTCTCGTTGGGACATACGAACCGGGAAATTGCCGATCTCCTAAAGATCAGCGTGCGCACCGTCGAAGTGCACCGGTTTCAGTTGATGCGCAGATTGAATGTCCGCAACGTCGCGCAGTTGCTCCGGCGGGCTCTTCAACTTGGATTTCTATCGTCAGCTGATATGCGTCCGCAGAATGCGACGTCTGCAAACGCCGGGTTCCCCGTGAATGGCAAGTCACCAAAGTGGGTCACGACACGAGGCAAGAAGTCGTAAGACCAAGGTGCGGGGACGCTTCGGAACCAGCCGCTAGTATCCTCCACAGACTTTCCTAGCGCTTTTCCCAGGCCGCCATTGATCAAATGCGGTGATACGGTAATGTTATCTTAGACTACGACGGTGGAAACACCGCCGAATTTAAGAGAAGAAGCCCGCTGACCGAAAGGAAAGCGGGCTTTTTTGTGGCAACTCGCTTGTTCCCTACCCGCCCACGCGACAAGCGACGTCGACGCGATGATCAACTTCCAGCCTGCTCATCGGCCGGATGCAAGGGACGGCTGTCCACGGTGAGGAGAAGACAATCGATGTCGTGGAATTGCTGGTGCTTGAGGTCAACAGCGAGCTCGCGCAGCAGGCGAAGTGAGAGATCGTCTTCCACGGGCTCGCCTCCCTTTTTTAAGGACCGAAGGAGATCCTCCATGTTCGATTCTTGTGGACCGGCGATGATCTCCAGTTCCACGACTTCGCCTGCATAGCGCGCGGAGAGATGGATCGTCTTTTTCTTTTTCGACTTCGCGGCGGCGTCCTGGGTGGACATGAGATACAGCAGGGCTTCTTCGGTCACCAGTTCCAGGCGGCTCACCGCGGCCTGATCCCACCCGATCGCCGTGGCAAATCGGCGAATAAAGTCGTGTGCGACACGGATCGAGCCGGCCTCGGGCGGCACCGACAACCGGTTCTGCGAGCGATCGCGCGCCGCGAGCAACAGCATCAGCGTCATGGCAATGATCCCGCCCGAAGTCATCCCATTGTTCAAGAGCGTGCGGGCCCACTGCGGCAATTGCTCTTGAAAGATTTGCTGGTTCTGAAAGCCCACTCCCAGCCAGAAAGCAACGCCGACCACGAGTCCGTTTTCATAGGTCAGGCCGTGCTCGGTCACCAGGCGGATGCCCTGGCCGAACAGCATAATGAGTACGAGGATGATGTAGCCGCCGGCGACCGGATCCGGGACCGCCAGCAGCAGGCTGACGAGCTTGGGCGAGAAGGCAATGAGCGTGAGAAACGCGCCGCCGTAGAGGGCCACACGGCAGGCCGCGACGCCGGTGATCTCGACCACGGCGATGCTCGTCGCATAGGTTGTGGCCGGCAGCGTGCCGGCCAGCCCAGAGAAGAGATTGCCCAACACGTCCGCATACATGGCGCCCTGCACCGAGCGGAAGTCGACCGCGCGGTCACGACGATGCGACACTCGTTGGATGGCGGTGGCATCTCCATACGTCTCGATCAGATCGATGATCGTCACGATCACGAAGGCGGGCAACAGCGCCCAAAAGCGATGGTCGAACGAGATGTCCAAGCCCGGCCATGACGAATCCGGCAAGCCGATCCACGGCTGCGCCTTCACGTGCGAGAGATCGATCATTCCGAACCATCCCGCGACAGCGCATCCCACCAGGATGCCGATGAGCGGCGCCCACAACCGGAGGCTTCGCGTCCCAAAGAGCGCGATGCCGATGATGACGGCGAAGGTCGTGGTTGCGGTGATGGGTGCAGCGAAGGGCACGGCATGCAGGGACTCCGGCACCTTGTTCAGCAGCTCAAAGGCGATCGGAAAGACGCTCACCGCGATCAGCATGATGACCGTTCCGCCGACCGTTGGCGTCACGATCCGGCGAAGCGTCGACAGCCGGTTGGCAAAATAGAATTGAAACAGCGACGAGACGACGACCAGGGTCATGAGAAGGGGAAGCCCTCCGTCCATGACCGCAGATATCCCGACGGCGATGAAGGCGCCGGAGGTGCCCATGAACAGGACATAGCCCGCGCCGAACCGCCCGAGCGGACGAGCCTGCAGCATGGTGGTGAGACCGCTGACGAGCAAGGCGGCAAAGATGGCCCAGGAGGCGCGCTCGATGTCGACGCCGGCCGCCCGCAACACGACGATGGGCGTGAGCGCGATGCTGGCGATGATGAGCAGAACAACTTGAAGCCCAAGCCCCGCGGACAGCGGGTGCGGAGGCACTTCGTCGACGGCAAAGCGGATGGTCGAGGAGCCAGTCGGACGGGATGCGTTCATGCAGGCGAACAGTTAGCATGTCTGAACAGTGATGTCGACCTGCCTGGTCCATCAGCCCGGAGCATCTCGACCCGGCAGCAGAAGGGAAGGCGGACACGAACGGTTTGGAGGGAGCATAAGGGAACCCCCGCGCGAGACCTTCCCGGTGGACGATTCCCGGGCCTCTGGGTGTACCGTCGATGGATGAACGAGAAGACCCCGCGAGATTTAAAGCACTGCTGGCAATGCGGTGGCGCTCTTGTGCCGGATACCACAATTGATATGGTCAGAGGCGTCTCGATTCACGAGCTGGTCTGCGTCAATTGTGGCCGTCGGTTTCATTGGCACGAGAGCTGGCCTGTCTGAATGTGCCCGCGGTGGCATGTCGAGACAACCCGGCGTCATGGTCCGCAAACTTCCTCCCAACGTATGGAAAGGGAACGAATGCTTTCCACCCATCCTTGAGACCGAAACCGGCATATTGACATCGGCTTGAGTCCTCAATATCGTCTCACGGCGCAAAGGCGAGGAATACGCCGTGATTCACCTCTTAGAGCTCGCTGCGACGTTACTGGCAGGCCTTGGACTGTTCTTCGTCGGGCTCAAAGAGATTTCTCGTCAGCTCACGGCCATCGGAGGCTCCCGGCTCCGAGCTCTCGTGGCTCAGGTGAGCGGCAACTCGGCTGTCGGCGCGGTGTGGGGGCTCCTTTCAGGGTTCCTTACGCAGAGCGGACGGACCACGTCCTATGTGGTGGCGAGCCTCGTTCACACCGGTGTCCTCCCCGTGCGCCGCGCGATGCCCGTCGTGCTCTGGGCCAACACCGGTTGTGCTTTCCTCACCGTAGCCGCATTCCTTCCCACCGAATCGCTCATCCTCTTGCTGGTCGGTTTGGCCGGACTTTCGTTCGCATACGAGATTCCCTCCCGATGGCGCAACGTGTCGGGCGCCCTATTCTCGTTCGCACTCATGCTGCTGGGACTCCTCCTGATCAAACGAGGCTCCTCTGAGCTTCTGACGGTTTCCTGGGCTGCGGCGCTGTTCGAGCTGATCGGCAATTCCGGACTTGCTGCGTTCATCACCGGCACACTCCTCACACTGATTGCTCAATCGCACATCGCGGTGATCCTTCTCGCGATCGTCATGGCCCAACCCGGTGTCTACGAATCAGAGCATATCTTCATGCAGGTGTACGGCACCTATGCAGGCAGCGCTGTTCTGACGTTTGTGCTTGGGATGAGCTTAAAGGGCGTCGCCCGGCAGATCGTGGTGGCGCAGGCGTTGTACTCACTCATAGGAGCGGCGCTCTTCGTTGGACTCTTCTACGCCGAGGGGCTGACGGGGATTCCCTTGGTACAGGCGGCAGCCGCGCGCGTGTCTCCGCACATCTCCGTCCAGACGGCCTTCGTGGCCATTCTCTTCAGCGTGGTCACCTCTGTCCTCCTGACGCTCGTCATGAAGCCCTACCAAGCGTTCATCGCGCGCCTGTGGCCATCGACGGAAGAAGACATGCTCTCGCACACCCGCTACATCAATGAGGATGCCCTGAAGCAACCGGAAACCGCCATCCTTCTCGGAGAAAAAGAACACCTGCGGCTCGCCAAGCGGTTTCCGTCGTATCTGGATGCGCTCAGACCAGACCATTTGCCCGGCGGAGGGCCGGAGCCGTCGGCGTATCATGCCGCGTTCGTCAGTATCAGTGAGCGCCTCACGACCTTTCTCCGCGACGCCATGCAACGCGCCGATTCTGTGGAACCGGCAGAAAGACTGTTGAACCTCCGTAACCGTCAAGACCTGCTGAAAGTGGTCGAAGAGGACCTGCTGCAACAATACGAGGCGTTGCGCGCCAGCCCGGGGGGCGCCAAGGCCGCCCAACTGTGCGCCGCGATCGTCGAAGTCCTGGATACGATGTTTCAGACGATGCTTGCGGCAGCCGAAACCGGTGATCGCGACGAACTGGCCCTGCTCGGCGCCATGACGGCGGACCGGGGGGAAACGATGGAGCGGATTCGCAAAAAATATCTCGCCACCGACGAAGAGGTGACGGCGGAAGATCGAGCGTTGATTCTCCATGTCACGCACGGTTTCGAGCGCATCGTGTGGTCCCTTGCGCGGTACGGCGAGCTGCTCATCAGAAACGCGACGCGGTGACTACCAACGCTCCTTCCAAGCTTGCTCGTATGTGTCTAAAGGGATGCATTTGCGTTTCGCGACCATAACCGGAGGGGCGAGGATCCGTCGTTTTCACCCACCAACCCACCGATTGCTTTGCAATCGTTTACCCGGGTTAAGCCGGGAAGGAAAGCTGGAACTGACCGAAGAGCCACGGTTTGGAACAAGGCTGAGAGAATTCCAGAAGGGCGCGCAGCGCAACTTCCGCCCGGCGAAGCGTTCGCGGATCGCCCCGGAAGGTCCGGGAGCGAAACGCGAACGCATCCCTAATGCGTCCAAATCTTCTCCGGCGTCTCTTCGAACGGATAGACGTGCACCATCCAGCCGAAGAGCTGCGGCATGAACCGCCCGCCGGCCTGATCGCATTCCGCTTTGGTGAGGA
>DATELB010000288.1:0-74893 GCA_035277085.1 Nitrospira sp.
GCGCTTTGATCAGGTCGTCCGTGAGGACCCGGCGGCATTGGAGGAGGCGTGGGCAATTCCCCGCCTGGTTCCTCGCCGGGCGGTCCGCCAGGAGGGCCGCCGGGAGGCCCGCCGAAGGGACCGGGAGGCAGCGGCCGCCGGCCTCTTCCGCCCTCGCTTCCGCCCGTCACCGCGATATTGACGACAGCAGGCGTGACTTTTTTCACAATCTCTGAAAATCCCTGCGCCATCGAAGGGGGAACTCCGGCAGCCGTTGCAGACGGATCACCAGCGATTGGGTTCAAGGTGCAGGCAAGTGCAAAGGCACAGAGACAACCGGCGAAGCCGAGAGCACGACCATTCTCACTCCACGTAGCCATGACCGTAATCCTCCGGGAGGTTATACAAGCTCGTTAATATATGGGTATCAAGAGCTCATTGTACACTATCCGTTCCGAGGCCTTCAAAGACTAATCGTCCCCTTCGGCCAATGGGTCGAAGAAACGGTAAATGAAATGTAGTCGAATCGAGCTAGTAGGAGGCGGGTTTGTCCGCCATGGCCTGCAGCTGCCCGATATAAGAATTCTGCAGTTTCAGCGCCAGGCGCTTCTCTGCCTGGTCGAAGGACACCACCTTGAGCGTATTCGGCGCTCCTTCATAGGTCGGCGGCCAGACTCGACGTTCGGGATACTGAGGCCGCAGGTACACCACCGGGTACCATTGATCAATTCCGGGCGCCGTCGGCCGGTCCAGTGTCGCCCAGCCGCGGCCCTCGGCCTCCATCAGCGAGACGTTGTTTTTCAAGTCCAACAACGCAAATTCCAGCAGCGACCAATTGTCGCGGCGAAACCCGGGCTGCGCATGGGTGGTCCAGCCGAGAAACAGGGTCACCGGATATTCCTGCTCCGTGCTCGAAAGCACGACCACAGCCAGGTATTCCAAACCGCGCTGACGTCCTAATTCGGCAAATTGACTCCAATCTCCGTTCGGTTGAGGACGAATCTGATCCGCCGACAACACTTCCGTGACCGTGACGGGAAGCACCCGGCTGATATCCGCCTGTAACGTCTCACCAAGGCGGACCAATGCCTCGTCCGGAAGGTTTGTCACTGCGCCGGCGTCTGCCGTATCTGAAACGAGCACAAGACCAGCCCTCAGCGGGCGCTGCTCAACGTGGCTCAAGGCCTCTTCACTGCCTCGATGCTCCGACGACACGTAATCGCCCAACCGGCTTGGAGGAACGGCCGAGGCGCAGGCGGTGAGAAGCAGGGTAGCCAACAGACCGCTGCTAATTTTGACGATCCAACGCATCGCCCACCTCCCGGTTAAGAACGGCCCAACCGCCCTTTGTCGATTCCCTCTATGGATAATACGTTCGCTCCCCCCTACCGGCCCTGTCAAGTCCACGTTTCCTCTTGTATTTTACCCATCCGCTCAGCTACCGTACGACCCAGAGACAGACAGCGCTCCTCCCTTCGGACTGCGGGGGTCCCATGATCTGTCCTCATCATTCCAGCTCTCCCGAGCTGTCAATCGTCGTTCCAGCCCATAACGAGGCTGATCGGATCCTCCCTTTTCTGCGAGAAATCACCGGCTACTGTGACCGGCAAGGCCGGGTTTACGAAGTGTTGATCGTGGATGACGGCAGCACGGACGGCACATCGCGGGTCGTCGAGAGGTATGCTCAGGCCCATCCGGCTGTGCGGGTGATGCGGTCGTCACGTTGTCAAGGGAAAGGTGCGGCAGTCCGCCATGGAATGCAATCGGTAACAGGCTGCCTGCAGTTGTTTGCCGATGCCGACGGCGCCACGCCTATACAGGAACTGGCCCGGCTGGAAAAAGCATTGGCGGACGGGGCGGACATGGCCATCGGATCTCGCGCCCTCGCGGCGCGCCTTCCCGGGTTCGTTGTTCGTGCGCGCCTCTATCGAAGCGTGCTCGGCACACTGTTCAATGCGGCGGTGCGGCGCGGCGGGATTCCAGGCATCGCCGACACCCAATGCGGCTTCAAGCTGTTTCGCCGGGCCGTCGCACAAGAGCTGTTCAGCTATGCCTCGATCAATGGATTCGGATTCGACCTTGAATTGCTCTATCTAGCTCAGCGACGCGGATATCGCATTGCGGAGGTTCCGGTGAACTGGTCCGATCAGCCGGGCTCGAAAGTCCGCGTCATGCGAGACGGCCTGAAGATGCTGCGCGATTTAGCGGTGATCAGGCGTAACAACATTCGCGGCCGTTATCGGCGTCCTTCCTTTTCGCCGGAGTCGATGCAAGTCAATGCGAGCCGCATTAGGATGCCCGCATCGTAGAGTTCAAGCGGTAAATGGCGGCCTTCTCATCGTCGTATACCCGACTCCAAGCCGCACTCCGGGCCAACCCTTCCTCCAACGGCGTTTGACGCTTCACGAGCGCCCAGTCAACCGAATATTTTGCAAGCACACTCATATCCGGTGATTCTCCGGTCAGTGCGAGGTAATCTCTGAGGATGTCGCGTTGCCCCCGCTGCCATGCCGGCATCCGTCCGTCAATGAACACTTTCGTTCCTGGCAGCCACCAGAGTAGAAACCCGCCATAGGCGTAGTCATTGTACAACCGTTGCCCCGCTTGCTCATGATGGGCATGCAACCATTCCACCGCCTCAATCGGATAGGAGGTTGCTCTGAAGAATTCCGCTGGCCTCGTGCCGGAGAGCGCAACACGACCCACATGCTCGGGGCCCAGCCACCACAACACACCTGCCAGGAGAACGGCGGCCGCGAGCTCGCCCTTCCTCGCCCAGGCATCACCTAACGGCCATCGCCGGAACGATCGTTCAAATGCATGAGCCATGACGTCCGCAACGAACGGAAGACTCCAGATCAGAAAGAACGGGATATTGCGCATGTGCCGGAACGAGAAGGCGAGAAATACGACGCCGACCACCCAGCGTACCGGCTGGATGCTCCGGTACCAGAGCGCCATCCCGATTCCCAGAGCGGCCAGATAGAGCATATATCTGCGTCCGGCCAAGGCTGAGAGTGAGAAGGGCTGCCACTCCTGAAGCGTCTCCAGCATGATCCGGTTGGACAGGGAATCCACTATTTCGCCGTATAAGCGCCACCCATACGGATTGACGAGCGTAAGGCACGCTGAGGCCACGGCGAGCAAGGCAAGCCGTTTCAGTTCCTCTCTCGAAAATAGCCGCTCATCGAGTTGACCGCCGGAGACGATCCGCCGGTCGGACAACCATCTGACAATCGATGTGGTGGCAATCACTAGCCCCAACAGCAGCAGCCCGACAACGAACCCGCCGTGCAGATTTGCCCACAACAGAAACAGCGGGGGAATCCACCAGCTGAGGGAGTCGTTGCCGTCCTGCCAGCGCTTCAAGATCCATGAGAGCAGCGCGATCCCTAGTAAGGTGACAAGTTGCGTTCTAGCGCCGAGATACGGCAATGCAACCCACAGCGAAAGGGTGCATGCGAGCCAGCGGAAGGCCAGTCCGGCTGAAGCCACCGCCGCACCAAGAAGCCATGCGCCGACCGTCACGCAGGAAAAGAACACGATGACGCCGAGAGCCCCGAACAGTGTATAGATGCCTGCAATCAACACATCGGTGAGCCATGCATGTTCCACCCAGGCCCAATCCGGCATGGTGTGCGAATAGGGGTCCGTCTCAGGAAGGGAGAGCTGTTGATGCAGGACATCCAGCCCCGTCCGCAAGTGCCAGCCGAAGTCGGGCTCGGTAAGCGGCTGCAAAGCGAAGTTAGCAATGACGATGAGCAGTAGGAGCACAAACGCGGACATGCCCCTCATCCGGCTATCCCCCAGAGGGCATCGATCGCCGTCTCGCCAGCAAATTCTCCATGGCGAGCCACTCGACGTCGGTTCTCAGAAAACACGCGACGGCATCACGCGGCGTGCATACGATCGGTTCATTGACGTTGAACGACGTGTTCAAAAGGACCGGAACGCCGGTACGACGCGCAAAGGCTTCCAGCAGCAGCCGGTAACGCGGATTCGAATCGCGATCGACCGTCTGCACTCGCGCCGTGCCGTCGACGTGGACAATGGCGGGAATGACGCCTTTCACCGAAGATTGCACCGGGGCGGTGCGAAGCATGAACGGGGACGACCCCTTGAGATCGAAGTACTCAGACGCCCGTTCCTCCAGCACCGACGGCGCGAACGGCCGGAACGGCTGACGGAGTTTAACCTTCAGATTGATCAGGGCACGCATGTCTTCGCGGCGAGGATCGGCCAGCAGACTCCGATTGCCCAGTGCCCGAGGCCCCCACTCCATCCGCCCCTGAAACCAGAACACCAGCCGCCCTGCCGCCAGCTCTCCGGCGACTTGTTCGCAAAGCAGCGCGTCATCGAGCCGCTGGACGTCCAATCCCGCCTCTTCGAGGGCGGCGCGGCACACGGCTTCGGAGAATTGTGGCCCCCACGAAGCGGTCCGCATCACCGTGGGCGACGACCACTCGCCTCTTCGCTTCGCCAGCCACAACGCCGCTCCCAGCGCGGCTCCCGAATCTCCGGCCGCGGGCGGAATGAAGAGATCCTCAAATCCACCATCCTTCAGCAACCGGCTGTTGGCAACACAGTTATACGCGACGCCGCCGGCCACACATAGCCGTTGGTCGTTCGTCATCCGGCGGAGATGCCGGGCAAGGTGGAGGAGCGTGTCCTCGAGCACCGACTGGGCGCTCGCGGCGATATCATGGTGACGCGGCGTTATCTCCTCTTCGGGTCGTCGCGGAGGACCGAACAGCCGAACGAACTCGTCAGAGAAGATGCGCCGTCTTGCAAGGTGGAAATCCAAGAGCCGGGTGTTGAGCCGAAATTCGCCGTCCGGCAGCGTGCGCAATACCTGTTCGCGCAGCGTGTGCGCGAACGATGGAGCGCCGTACGCGGCCAGACCCATCACAATATATTCATCGTGGTCCGGCTTGAATCCGAGATATGAGGTCATCCCTGCATAGAACTGACCGAGTGAGTGTGGAAGGGCGACGCGTGCCAGGACACGGATCTGGTGACGGTCCGCCTGCGCGAGCATCGTCGTATGCGCTTCCGAGGCACCGTCCACCACCATGACGGCCGCCTGCTCGAACGGCGACACGAGCACGGCGCTCGCGGCATGGCAAAGGTGATGGTCAAGGAAGACAACGGGAGGACACCGCGTTCCATCAACGCGGCGGGAGAGATAGGTCCGCAGGAACGCCAGTTCTTTCCATTCCCCGGTCAGACGCTCCACGCTGCGGGTGCCTTTGACGGCGAACAGCCGCGGCGATCGAAGCATGGAGCCGACCGCGAGAGCGGCGCGCCGGCCCAGCTGCCAATATTTCCAGGGCACTGCTATGGCGTCGACGTCCTCGAGCCTGATACCGGCGGTCTGTAGACAAAAGCGAACGGCCTGAAGCGGAAGAGCCGTCACATGCTTGATGCGGACGAAGCGTTCTTCTTCCGCCGCGGCGACGATTTGGCCGTTGTTGACCAACGCAGCCGCCGCATCGCGCATATTTGACAGGCCCAGAATGCGCATCGCGCGGTAGGATAAAGCAGGCGGCTACGCGTGACAAGTTGCTTTCAGTCGGTGATTCCGGTACGGTGAGCTACTTCATGCACACGAGCGGCCGTCCCTATCTGCACAAGCGCAGCCGGCGTTCCCTCGGCGTGAGCCTCTGTTGCGCCGGGCTTTTCGCGGCCTTCGTCCTCGGTTGTACGAAACAGGAAATGCCGGACATGGGACCGCGCCTGTCTCAGACCGCCGCATTGGAACTTTCTCCCTCCCTCCTGGCTACCAGAGCCGAATACACCGACAACTGCGGCCACATGCAGATCGTCGAGTTTGGCTCGACCCTTCAAGACAAGATCTTCGAGGCCGTGAACCGGACCTTTGCATCTGTTGTCAGGCCGGAATCCGGCGTCAAGCCGGACGTGGTCGTCCGTGTTAATCTCGTACAATCGAACTTCACATTGCGCATGGACGGTATCTACGATCGGGCGGAAACCGATTTGAAGCTGGGCGGACTCGTATCTGTGTTGGATCAGAAAGGCTCAGCCTCACCTGAGCAGGAGGTGCAGGTCGTTCAGCGTGGCCGCGTCCGTATCCAGCCGGTTCAAAAGAATTGCGACTATATCTTGGACCCTTTTCTCGAGGATGCGGCCCGCGAGTTTGCCTACAAAGTCACCGAGGTGTCCCGCCGCCAACTCGGTCAGGGAGGAACGACAGCCGGCTCCGCGTCATCGCCGACGGCAACGGGAGCGGCAATGGCACCGGCGGCGGCGATCCCCGTTCCCGCGCCTACCCGCCAGGCTGCGGCATCGGCAACGGCTCTGTCGTTCAAAGCCACCGTGTTGGACGACAACGGAAATCTGGTCTTCGAAGGCGGGGAGCATGTCCGTGTCCGTGTCGACGTCGTCAATACCGGGGCGCAGGACCTGCAGAATGTGACGGCAAATCTGTCGGGCACCCCGATCGTGCTCGCCCAATTCCCCGCGACCACGCTGTCGGCCGGCCGCCTGCAGCCCGGGCAATCGCGGTCGATCGAGTTCGTCGCCACCCTCCCTCAGAGCATGCAACCTCAACAGGCGGAGCTTCAGGTGAGTGTCGTCGATCCGGCCTCAGCCTCACCGCCTTCACAAACACTGCCGCTCTCGATTCAGCCAACCGGCATGAAGGCCGACGACGTGGATCAGATTCCGGCCATTCCCGTCGGATTCAAGCGGCCGAATACCTATCTGGTGTCAATCGGCATCGGGTCCTATCGAGACCAACAGTTGTCCGTCCGAAAATACGCGGCATCCGACGCAGAGCTGGTCACGAATTATTTTCAATCGGTCGGCGGGGTCCCAGCTTCGAATGTCCGCCTACTTCAAGATTGGAAAGCTCTGCGCCCGGACATCGACGAAGCGCTGATGGATTGGCTGCCCGGACGCATGAACAAAGACGCGGTAGTGATCGTCTACTTTGCCGGACTTGCAATGGTCGGCCCGAACGGAGACGTGTTCCTCGTTCCCTACGATGGCAGTATGGCCACATCATCCCGGGCGTTACCGCTCAAGGACCTCGAAGCGGCGCTGAGCCGATTGCACGCCAAACAGACGCTACTCGTCTTCGACGGCATGGTGGCCAGACTGGCGGCTGGAGCGGACGGCCGGTCGAAGGCCGTGCTCCCCCAATGGAATCCTTCCGGGAGTTCCACCGTGCACGTCATCGCCACGAACGGCGTCGGAAAGGTCGTTGAGGACGATACTCACCGGCATGGCCTGTTTACATATTACCTGTTGCGAGCGCTCAGAGGCGAATCGGACCTCAACCGTGACGGGGAAGTGACCCTGGGAGAAGCGGTGGCCTATCTGAACCAGAAAGTGCTGTGGGCCTCCAAGACTCAGTACGGCCAGGAGCAACGCCCTGCCGTCGTGCCTCCGTTGAAAGCGACTGATCCGGCCGGCGAACTTCCGCTCACGAGACTCGCCTCAGTGACGGCGTCCGGAAGCCACTGATCGAGAGACCGCCAAAAAAAAGGGGTGGAGGACATCGTCCTCCACCCCCGTGACCCTCGAATCGAGTACTATTCGTCGCCCTTACAGAAGCTCCGCTCGTAGTTGATGATCGTCCAAGCTTCTTCTTCGGTGATGGCGGCGGGGATGAGTGAAACCATTCCCGTACCCGCGCTGCCGTTCTTGATCACCCAGAAGAGCTCGCCGTCTTTCCGCTTCTTGTGGAATTTGCAGTTCGTAAAATTCCGCGGGCTCGGATTGAGGATCGCGCCGGCGGGGCCGTCGCCCTTCCCTTCCTTGCCGTGGCAATTGAAGCAGGTGCCCTTCCCTTCAAACAGCGCCTTTCCCTTGGCAACGTTCTCGGGAGTATTCGCCACCGGATTCTTCAAGGCCTTGGCATCCGCAAGCTGGTCCGCAGGAACACGAGGCTTCAGCGGATCCTTCTCTTCCGCTCCGACCACCGTTGCCGAGAGCAACGTGATGGCTGCTGCGACTCCTAAAAACTTAGAAAAATACCCCATCAGACTCCTCCTTGTTGTTAAACCACCGCACATCCCCAGGGCCCATGGCCACTGATTTGATTGCATGAACGTAATAAAGCGTCGCGACTATAGCAACGGCGTTTTGACCTTGTCAAGCAAACCGCTCAGCATACGCACGACGTACGCGGGCTGCCGCAGCCACGCTTCTCCAGTTCGTCTTGCAGTGCATGAATCAAACGTCATGCCACCCAGGCGTAGCCGTACGATTGCGGAAAATACGCCCGGTTACATGGATCGTTTGCAGCAGAGAGCAGCGCGCCGGCACGCTCAGGCGACCATAACGCCACAGAGAGATACCGCCGTGCCACAGTGGAGGGAAGTCCCGAGAATTGGCGGCGAGAATCTATCGCTTCAGCACGATGTCGCGGGCGACTTTCCCGCTCGGCCCGAACGCCTTTTGCGGCTTGCCATTCAGCTCGGCCTTGACCCCGCCGGCATTTCCAAGCGTCAGCATGAACTGATCCTGCCCTTTCCACTTGGCTTTTTCGCCGGGGCGCAATAGGGCTTCCTGGGGACTGCCGCCATCGACCTGAATGACGACCCAGCTCAATTCAGTCGCTTCGAGGTCCAATACCAACGGTTCCTCGGTGTTTGCCGATGCCTCGAGTGAGAGCGGTACGAGCGGCCCTTCGGCCCTGACCGGCGCAGCGGCTTGAGTGGTCGCGGGGGGCTGAACCGGGGCCGCCGCCGTCCCCGCCGACGCTCCGCGGCCCGAAGGCGCATCACTGCGGGCGGCGGCCTGGGACGGAGGAGGGACCTCCGGCTTCGGCTTCGCCGAGGCCGAGCTGCTTTCGGCGTCCGGACGTGCAGGAACATCAGCTTTTGTCTCGGGCGGAGGGACGCGCTTGCCGGCGGTCGAGGGCGGTTCCGTCTGCGAGGTCCGCCGGACCAGGAGCGAGGATTGTTCGCGGCTCAATAATATCACCAAGGTCAGAATCGCAATTCCAATTGCGATAGCCACGGCCTTTCGATTGGCCTGACGCTTCCGCTCCTCTTCCGCCTGACGGACCTTGAGACGCTCGCGCTCGTCCTGCTTCTCATAAAAGGCGCCGGCGGACTGAATGAACCGATGGATGGCATCTTCCTCGTCCAGTCCCAGGGACCGGGCATAGGATCGGACAAAGCCGCGGGCGAATACCTGATCGGGCAGCTTGGCGAAATTGCCTTCCTCCAGGGCCTTGACGAAATCCGTTCGGATCCTCGTCTTTGAGGCCACCTCGTCGACGGTCAGCCCCTTGGTTTCCCTCACCTGTTTGAAGAAATCTCCGATCGAATCCATGTGTCTCTCTTTACGGTTTGAGCCGGGCGAGGATTTCCTTCGCCGCCGCAGCGTGCGGCCCCGTCTTGTCCAACGTCGTCACTTTCGTCAGCGCCTCTTTGGCCCGGCGTTCGAATCCCAGCTTGTAGTACACCTTTCCCAACTCCAGCTGGAGCATCGCAGGCGGCACATTCGGAGGATTGACGGCAAGCGCGTCTTCCAGCGCCTCCATTGCCCCTTGATAATCGCCCTCGTGCGCCAGCGCTTTGCCGAGCTGATACCGCGCGAGGTCGGGCGTGCTGTACAGCGGATTGTTGAGGGCCAGCCGGAATTCCGCGATCGCCTCCTTCCAACGATCCTGGTAAGCCAATACCTCGCCGAGGTAGGTATGCGCCTCCGAATAGTTTTCATCGATCTTGACGGCTTCTCGAAATTCCGCTTCCGCCTGCGGCAGCTTTCCCTGGTACACCAAAATGTGGCCGAGAGCGTAGCGCGCTTCTTTATTCGTCGGGTCGAGTTGGACGGCCTTTTGAAACGACACATACGCCTTCTGACGGTCGCGTTCCAGGCTCGCCACGCCCTCCTGATAATAGCCCTGGGATTTCTGCTTCGTTTCTTCTGAGGTGGTGGCACAACCGCTGATGACGGACATCACGCCCAGGCCGATCGCGACGAGTCCGATCATGCGCACGAGTGGCTGCGACCGCTTCACGGAAGATCCTCAAAATGGGTGAGACGTTTGAATGCCCGAAACCGATCCTGGATCTCTTTGTAATCCAGGACTCGCAAACGGTCAAGACTAAAGGATTCTACGGTAAACGACGCCATGACGCTTCCGAAAATGATGGCTTGCTTGAATGAGTCGACCGTCCGGTTACCCGTCGCCGCAAGATAGCCGAGAAACCCGCCGGCAAACGTGTCGCCGGCGCCGGTCGGATCGCGCACGTCTTCGAGCGGAAACGCCGGAGCCCCGAACACCTGACTCCCGCTGAACATCAAGACGCCATATTCACCCCGCTTGATGATCAGATGCTTTGGACCTCGCGCGAGCACCATTGCGGCGACCTTGACGAGATTGGGGTCCCCCCCAAGCGCACGCGCCTCGCCGTCATTGATGATGAGGATGTCGACCTTTTCGAGTACCCGCCACAAAGCGTCCCGTTTGCCGTTGATCCAAAAATTCATCGTGTCGCACGCCACCAACGGAGGCCGTGGCAGCTTGCTGAGGACATCGAGCTGCAGCTCCGGATCGATGTTGCCCAGAAACAGGACCTCCGGTGACCGGTACGATTCCGGAATCTTCGGGCGGAACGTTTCGAAGACGTTCAACTTCGTGTCGAGCGTCTGGGCTTCGTTGAGTTGGTGACTGTACTCGCCCCTCCAGCGGAAGGTGGCGCCCGGGCGGCGCTCGAGGCCGGTTAAATCAATGTTCCGGCTCTTGAGAAAGGCCAGATGCTGTGACGGGAAATCCTCTCCGACGACGGCGATGAGGTCGACCGTCGTGAAGTAGCTTGCCGAGGCGGAGAAATAGGTGGCGGACCCTCCCAACACCTCACTCGCTTCACCGAAGGGTGTTTTCACGGTATCCAACGCGACCGAACCCACAACGAGCAGTTTGCCCATGATTCACCGGTGTCCTTTCGATGATGGAAGCACACGATCCAACAGCAACGCGAGTTTTCGCCGGAGCCGCGCCGGGATGGCGCCGGGGGCCGTCACGATGGCGTGCTGGAGCGACTCCTGACACTGACAGGTCGTCACGGACGCGGCCGATTTGACGGCGGCGCGCAGCAGCTGCTTGGCCAAGGTGACGTTTTCACAGAGCGTCGCCAGAATGGCTTCGACGGTGACGGGCTCTTCGGTTTCGTGCCAGCAATCATAATCCGTCACGAGCGCCACCGTCGCATAACAGAGTTCGGCTTCGCGGGCGAGTTTGGCCTCAGGCAGATTGGTCATGCCGATGACGCTCACGCCCCATTGGCGGTACAGATACGATTCGGCCTTCGTCGAGAATTGCGGCCCTTCGATACAGACGTATGTCCCGCCCTGATGGACGGTGGCCCCCACGGAACGACCAGCCCCAAGCAGCGAGTCGCCGAGCGACGCGCAGACCGGCTCGCTGAACGCCACATGCGCCACCACACCCCCTTCGAAGAACGTGGAGATCCGTCGCTTGGTCAGGTCGATGAACTGATCGGGCAGCACGACGTGGCCGGGTTTCATCGCTTCCTTCATGCTGCCCACCGCACTCACGGAGATGACCCGCCGCACGCCGAGGGCTTTCAAGGCGTAGATATTCGCGCGGTAATTGATCTCCGACGGATTGAATCGATGTCCCTGGCCGTGCCGCGAGAGGAACGCAACACGAATCCCATCGAGTTCGCCGACGACCATCGGACCGGACGGCGGCCCGAAGGGCGTCGTGATGGTCACCCGTTTGACCTGGTGGAGCCCTTCGATGTCATAAAGCCCACTCCCCCCGATGATCCCGACCTCCGCACGAGCCGTCTTTGTCCGCGCGACCATTGTGTTGCCGTCTCCTTACTGCAAGGCTATGCCGTCGTTTCCCCGTCCGCATCCAGCGCTGACAGAAAGGGATCAATCAGGTGCATGGCACGAGCCACGGTCTGTTCAAGCGACTCTGATGGGCCGATCATCAGCCAATTCGTCTCGGCTTCACGCCTGAACCACGTCATTTGCCGCTTGGCAAAGCGTCTCGTGTCGCGTTTGAACAGCCTGACCATCTCTGTGCGCTCCAATTCACCGGCCAAATAGGCGGCCACATGCCGATAGCCCAATCCGGTCATGGACCGAGCATCCCGCCGATATCCTCGATCCAGCAGGTGACGGGTTTCTTCGACGAGTCCATTGGCAAGCTGCCAGTCAATGCGTTCCTCGATCCGCCGGTAAAGATCCTCCCGTTCCCGATTCAGACCGATGACGAGCGCCGAATATCGCCGGTCCGCAAAGCCGTGGCCTGCTTGGAATGAGGACAGCGGAACGCCGGAGAGCTGGTGCACTTCCAAGGCACGGATGATCTTCGAAGTGTCGCGGGGGTGCAGCTTGGCCGCGCCCACAGGGTCAGTCGCCGTCAGACGTGCATATAAACGTTCGTGCCCCTGGTCGCGGGCTTCGGCGCAGAGCTGCGCCCGTACGCTCGGGTCGCTCGGCGGCGCCTCGCACAGGCCCTGCAACAGGATGCGCATGTACAGGCCCGTGCCGCCGACCACCAACGGAAGTCTTCGACGCTGATACAAGGCTTCGATGAGTTGAGCGGCATAGCCACGGAACACACCGGCATTGAAGGGTTCGTCAGGCTCGAGCAGATCGATGAGATGATGCGCAATACCCTCGCGGGCGGGGAGCGGCGGTTTGTCCGTGCCGACGTTCATCCCGCGATAGACCTGGCGTGAGTCGGCCGTGAGGATGTCGGTGTCGAGCCGCTTCGCGATTTCGATTCCAACGCGGCTTTTTCCGACAGCGGTGGGCCCGAGAAGAACGACCAGCGGTCTCTGCCGGACTTGTCCCTCCGAGAGTAAGCCCATCGTGTGCACTGGACAGGTCGTCACGACCAACCGGTCCTGCCGAAGAGTCTGTCGAGTTCGTCGGAAGAAAGACGGAATACCGTGCGCCTTCCGTGCGGGCAAGTCGTCATCAATCCCTCGTTGACCCAGTCACGGACGAGCTGCTCGATCTCGGGAAGCGCCATGGAACGGCCGGCTTGAACCGCGCTCTTACACGCCAGCGTGGCCAGAACCGATTGCGCTCTCGCCTCGAGTGATGACGCCGTCGCCCATTCGGCCAACTCCTCGAGCAACTCACGAACGAGCGCGGCGCCGTCCAGCGGGCCGAGTCCGACCGGTACGCCTCTCAGGAGCACTGCCGCGGGACCGAACGTTTCTATAACAAGTCCGGCATCTTCCAGTTCCGGAATATATTTCTGCACGAGCGCGATCTGTGCGGCGGTCAGTTCGATGGATTCGGGAATCAGCAGTGGTTGGATGATCATGCCTCGTTGCGCCCACATACGGGACAAGCGCTGGAACAGCACGCGCTCGTGCGCGGTATGTTGGTCTATCACGTGTAATTCATGCCCGACCTGTGCGAGCAGATAGGTCTCGAGCACCTGCCCGAACGGAATGATCGCCACTTCCCGGGAAACCGTATAGGAGTCTTTTGGTTCGCCGGCGAAAAGCGCTTCGGACCCGGACGGGACGTCGGAGTACGACGGGACGTCCGGTGCCGGCCGCGCCGACCCGGAAAACCCGGCCGGCGATGGTTCGCTGACAAAATGCGACGAGTCGAGGCCGGCCGTCGCCTGGTCCGGAACCATTCCAAGCACCAACTTGCGTTCGAGTCCGCTGAAGGCGTGACGCACCGTCTGCCGCACGAAGCGATGGACCGCTTCCTGATCGGCGAACCGGATTTCACGCTTTGCGGGATGCACGTTGACGTCGATGCGCTCGGGATCGATGTCGAGGAACAGGACATACGTCGGATGATGGCCTTTGAGAAGCATCGAGCCGTATCCGTCGAGGACTGCATGGAACACGGCGCCGTTCTTGACCGCCCGACGGTTGACGAACAGGTCCTGTGGCGCCTTCGAGGCGCGCGCATGAAGGGGGTCGATCATCACGCCGCTGAGCGTACAGCCGGCCATCCGTCCGCGTATCTCGACTGCCTTGTTGACAAACCCCGCCTGATACACCTGCAGAATCCGGTCGCGGTCGCACGGCACGGCCGAGTAGTTCAAGATGTCCTGGCCGTTATGCGTCAACTCGAAATGCACCGAAGGCCTGGCGAGCGCCGCCTGCTGAACCACGGTGCTGATGTGCGAAAATTCCGTCGGCACGGATTTCAGGAATTTCTTTCTCGCCGGCTGGTTATAGAACAGATCCGCCACTTCGATTCTGGTGCCGGCCACGGGCGGGGCGTCTATGAGCCCGTGGGACGCGCCTCCGATCAACGATAATTGCGCGCCGACCGTATCTTGCCTCGTGGCCGTCGTCACAAGAACACGCGACACCGCAGCGATGCTGGGAAGCGCTTCTCCGCGGAAGCCCATGGTGGTGATGGAGCTGAGGTCCTCGTCCGAGCGGAGCTTGCTCGTCGCGTGACGCTCAAAGGCGAGAAGAAGGTCCGTTCGCCGGATACCTTCCCCATCGTCGGTGACACGGATGAGAGTCCGGCCCCCGTCCTTGATGTCGATGACGATGTGCCGGCTGCCGGCGTCGAGGCTGTTTTCGACCAGTTCCTTGACGACCGCAGCCGGCCGTTCGATCACTTCTCCGGCGGCGATCCGGCTGACCACGTCGCCGGGAAGCACCTGAATGGTGGCGGAAGAGTGCGCAGCGGGCACCGGATTACGCTCCCAACGCCCAGCCGATCATCGGATCTCGGCTAGCTTGATCTTTGCCAGCTTGGCTTCGTCCGAGGTGGGAAACTCTTCGAGTACCCGCTTCAGGTTCTTCTTCGATTTCACCACATCGCCGGTTTCCGCCGCCGCAAGACCCAACTTGTATAACGCAGCCGGCACTTTTTCGTTGCCGGGAAATTCCGTCGATACAAACTCGAAGGACTGCATCGCCCGCGCATAATCCTTTTGCTGGTAATACGATTCACCGAGCCAGTAATGGGCATTAGGCGTCAAGGACGTGCCGGGGAAATCTTTGACGAACCGTTGAAAACCCGAGACCGCCAAATCGTATTTGCCGTTCAAGTAGTCGTTGTAGGAGAGATTGAATGCGGAAGTCGGAGTGATCGCGGGGACGTTCGGGATGATGGGCTCCGCCCCTCCGGACTTTTGGGCCTTTCCTGGCTTGGCCGGATCCTGGGGCATCGCGTCCAGCTTTGGAGCCGCGGAAGTGACCACAGCATCATCCATTCTGGCGAGCCGGGATTCGAGTTTCTGGACGCGGCTGTTGAGATCGTCGAGCTTTGTTCTTGAGGGCTCCCCATCCCTGGTGCGTTCGAGCGAGTCCAGACGCCGCTGCAGTGCATCGAGCCGCTTCTGATCCTGATCCTGGGATTTCGATACGGTCGCGAGATGATCCCGCAGCTCGACGAAGTCGGCGTGCTTGGCGCAACCGGCCACTGACGCAATCACCACCGCAGTGACGAGTCCCAAGCACAGGCTTGTCAAAGCCGGCCTCACGGCTACCGGACCTCCTTCATCTGGTTGAGTTTGTCATAGGCCTTTCCGGCCTCCGGGCTCTTCGGATACAAGGTCACGACCTGTTTGAAGGCCGACGAGGCGCGCTTCTTGTCCTTGAGAGCGAGATAGGCAAACCCCTTTTTGAGAATTGCGGCCGGCACTTTTTCGCTCTGCGGATAATCCAACTCCACGCGATCGTAGGATTCGATCGCCTGCTTATAGTCTTTCTTCCCGTAATGCGATTCTCCAAGCCAATAGCGGGCGTTGGGAGCGAGATCGGAGTTGGGATATTCCGTCAGGAACGCCGAGAATCCCTCCCGGGATCCGTCGAGATTGCCTTCTTTGAAGTAGGCCAGAAGCCGTTCGTACTCGGCCCTATCAGACCGCTCCGCCGAACGGACGGCGGCGACTTCGACCGGTGGAGCGAAGTCGTCGGCTGCTGCGGTCGTCGTGCGCTCGACGGCGACGTTGCCCATGTCTGGCTCCTGCCGCCCGGCGGAAGCCGATTCCTGACGGGCCAACGGAACCGGTTCGGCCTGCGCCTCCGCAGGAGCAAGCAAGGCAGGCCGTTGCGTGGACTTGGTGGTCGTCTGCACCTGGCGCTGGCCGGGCTTGGTCGTGCCCCGTGTCTGCGCATCATGCGAGATGTGATCGACGTTCTTCGCGAGCCCATCCACTCGATGTTCCTGCTCGGTGATCCGCGAATCGAGACGGGACACGTTCTTGTTCACCTCGCCGACCTGTTCGTCAATCCGAGCCGCAAGCTTTTGAGCGACGGCCGCGACGCTCTTATTCACCTCGGTCAAGTGGCCGGACATCGTTCTTGTCGTCTCGTTGATGTGCGTCGTCGACGCCTTGGTGTCTGCGTCGATCTTCGCGGCCAGGGCCTTGTTGGCCTGCTCTTCCTGAGCGATACGTTCGTTCATCGAGGTCAAAGAGTCGCGAAAGCCGGTCAAGGCCTGGTTGAATTGCGTGAACTTTGCCGACAGCTGGTCGGTGCGGACCTGGGTATCGCCCAGGGCTTTGCGCTGCTCGTCGAATTTGACATCGAGGCTCTTGGCGGACACGGCGTTGCTTTTCTGCACCGCGTCGATGATGTCCTTGCGCAGCGTCTCCATTTGGCGATTGACGTCATCGAGGCGAGCATTCACATCGAGACGCAGCTGGTCGCGGTCCGCCTTGTTCTTGACGTCCTGCGCATTGAGGCTTTCCCGCACCTGGGCGTAGCGGTTCGCGCTGTCTGCATCCAGCTTCGCCGACAACTGCTCGAGCTTCCTGGTCTGCTGCTCGAGAACTGCCGACCGCTGTCGCATATCGTCCTGGGCCCTTTGTATTTCCTGCGCCTGATGCTGTGCCTTTTCCAGTTCTCCGCGTAACTTGGGAATCTCCTGGCTCTTCAGTTCTTCGAGTTCCTGCCGTTGCTGGGCCCCGCGCTGTGCCAGCGCCTCGTTGGACTCCTTCATCCGTCGCTCGGCGCTCTTTAAATCAGCCTGTTGGGCCACGCAGCCGCTCAGCAGGCTGATCGACAGCAGACACATCAGCGTTCCGACACTTCGCACATGCCACGCGATATCCATGGTGCCACCCACTTGTTACGTGTTACTTGCCCGTCTTTACCGCCAGGTGCCCGCGGCGGTTCTGCTGGTAGCAGGACTCCGCGTGATCGAGGCAGGACGGACGCTCCTTTCCATAGGAGACGACCGACAACCGGTTGGCGCTGATGCCCAGTTCCACGAGATAATTGCGGACCGCTTTGGCGCGTTTCTCGCCCAACACCAGGTTGTAGGCCGAGGTTCCCCGCTCATCGCAATGACCTTCCACTTTGACCATTGCGCTTGCGTTCGACCTCATCCAATCCGCGTCGCGGTTCAGCGACTGCCGCTGGTCGTCCGAGATCGTCCAGCTATCGTAACCAAAAAACACGTCTCGGAGACCGGCGGCAGCCGAGGCGGCCTGTTCCGCACGGATCTCCTCCATCTGCCGGACCGCCGCATCGGATGTATCCGCCTTGGCTAACAATGAGCCCGCTCCGACACCGTTGGTTGAACCGGCTCCAAGCCCGCTGGCGACACGTTCCTCGGAGGGGTTCTTATCCAACCCGCGCAGTCCGGACCCGCCGCCTGACTGCATGCTGGTGTCAGGGAAATTGCCGACCCCTGTCCTGCTGCTCTCCGTGCTCTCGCCCTTTGCGGTCTTGGCCTGCTGTGACGACTGTATATCGCCGCCCGATTGCACCGATTTCTTTGAACAGCCCGGAACGCCCAGAAGGGCGACGCTGGCCACGAGGGCCATCGTGATTGTGGAAGGTGTTGTGCCCATGCGTATGTCTCCTCTCTCTAAATGGTGTCAGACTTGACGTAGCTGATAGTGCGGCTTAGGACGCCGGAGACCAAGTTGGCGCACTGTTGTGAGTCCCTTCAAACGTCAGACGTTCAAGGTCCTTTCCGTCCGCATCGATCATGTAAATGTGGCTTTTGCCGTCCGCCGTCGAGCTGAAGACCAGATGGCGTCCGTCAGGAGACCAGGAAGGTGAGTCATCGATACCACCCCCTGTAGTCAATTGCATACGCTTTTGCCCGTCCGGGCTGGTGAGGCACAGCTTGTATTCTTTACGAGGGGTCCGGCAGACATAGGCAATCCAGTTCCCTCTGGGAGACCAGGCAGGAGCGGCGTTATAGTCGCCTTCGAAGGTTAAACGGCGCACGTTCGAGCCGTCGGAGCTCATCAAAAAGACCTGTGGCCCGCCACCGCGGTCCGAAACAAAAGCAAGTTCTCTACCAGTGGGAGACCAGCTGGGCGATAGTTCTCCCGCCGGATTGGTGGTCAAGCGCTGCACGGCCTTCGTTCTCGTGTCCAGCCGGTACAATTCCGAATTCCCCTCATGGCTCGAGGCAAACGCCAGGAAGTTCCCATCCGGCGACAGGGCGGGAGTGATATTCAGCCCTCCGTAGGACACGAGCGTCCAGCGTTTGCCGGTCGCAAGCTCAATCATGTCGATGTCCTGGGTATTCCGGTCCCTGTAGGCGGTAAAAACCAAGAATCGGCGGTCCGGGGACCATCGCGGCATGAGGTTCAGGAACCCGTCGGCGGTGAGCTGTCGGGCATCGTAGCCGTCGTAATCCATCACAAACAGCTCACGGGCCGCTCCGTGCGCCGAGACATAGGCGATTTTCGTTCTGGCGATCCCGGGTTCGCCGGTATAGCGGAACACGAGTTCATCGGCGAAGCGGTGAGCCATCAAGCGGACCACGGAAGGGGACCCGGCATACCGCTTCCCGCCGACGACCTCGTCGCTTCCGCTGTCGTACACGAACCCTTCCATGTTGACGTCGTCTTCCTTTTCTCCTTTTTTCAGGCCGGCCTTCCCCCACACAAGCACGGAGACGCCGTTCTCGGCCGCCTGTTTGAAGATCGCCTTGGACCCGTTTCCCGCGCCATTACCGACGTCGCGGACCTTGATTCCCAGGCTCGGAAGATCCATCAGTTCGAAGACCAGCGAGCGCTTGACGTCTTTCTTGAGCACTTCTTCGAGACGTCCGCCCAGCCAGTCCGGCCCTCCGTTGTTTTCGATGCTGACCACGCCCAGCGGAATTTTTTGGAAGTCCGGCCTCGTGGCTTCGAGAAAGACATCCGCCGCACCGACGACGCCCGCCAGCGCGCACACACCGCACAGCACCAGGCCGATGAATGTCCGTTGGTTCATCCCACGCTCTCCCCGACTCGGAAGATCATTTCCACATCTTGATACGCGTCAGTCATCTCGGCAGGGAACACCGGAAATTGACCCTGCTTGAGGATGGCCCGCTTGCCTGCGTCATCGAAATAACTGTTTCCCGACGGCTGTTGAACCACCACCTCCTTGACCGTCCCGTTTCGATAAAACCGGAATCGGATCACGGTGCTGTAGGTGGTGCCCATGACGTCGATGGGAGGCGGCTCCCAATTTCGTTTGATGATCGCCTCCACGCGGCCCCAAAACGGATTCGTGCCGGAGGCGCCGGATGTCTTGAGTTGTGTCTGCGGAGCTTTGACCTGGGGAATCGCTGCTTCTTGTTCGGGGACCGGTTTAAGCGGCGCCTCTTTGACCTCTTTTGGAATTTCCAGTTTCGCGGCCGGTTTGAATTCCTTCACTTTCTTGAGCTCTTCCTCGAGTTCACGATCCAATTCTTCGCTGATCGAGGTGCGCTGAGGCGCCTTCATCGCTTGGTGAGGGGCGACATCAGGAATTCGAGGGAGGTCGGGGACCTGCATTTTTACCGGCGCCGGGGGACGCGGCTGCGCGACCGCTTTCGCCGGGGTGAGTTCTCCAAATTTTGGTGCGTCGGGGGGCAGATCGAGATCTTTTAAAATATCCTTCGCGACGCTTGGCCGGGGCGGCGCCGAGACCGGGGTCGCGGCAGGCGAGGGCGCCTTCACCGGCGAAGCGGCAGCACGGACGGGAACAGGAACGGGATCAGGCGAAGGTTTGGTGTCCACGCGTTTGACCGGTTCTACCGGCCGGAGTTGTTCGATCTTCACAGGCGTCGGTAGATTGACGAGATTCACTTCGACCGCCGCCAACGGACGCTCGCCGTGAGGCGCGAGCCGAATGCCCATAACGACGAGCAGCACGGCGACGTGAAGAACAAGGGAAAACGACAGCGTCCGGCCGAGGCGGCGGAAAAAGCGGTCCTGTTCATCCCGGTCGAACCAGAAAGCCGCGTACACCTGTGCGGGAGCGACCATCCCAAACCCCTCTCACGATCGACGGTGTTAACTCTTTCGAGAGAGTGCGCGCGGAATCGATGCCCCTCCGACCCGCTCCGGCCCCACCGGTTCCGTCACCATTCCGATCTTCTCGATTCCTGCCTTCTTCACTCCGTCCATCACTTGAACCACGACTCCGTACGGCACATCACGGTCGGCGCGGAGGTAGAGCGACACGTCCGCATGTTCATGTTTCAGATTCTTGAGCTTTTGTTCCAATTGCGCGACGCCGATCGGGTCTTTGTCCAGGTACAGCCGTTGGTCCTTCTCGATCGTCAGCACGGTCCGCATTTCAGGCTTGATAGTGTTCGTCGCTGACTTCGGCAGGTTGATGTCCATTCCCCGATAGAGCATCGGGGCGGTCACCATGAAAATCACAAGCAGCACCAGAACGACGTCGACGAGCGGAATAACGTTGATCTCCGCCATGAAGCGGCGCTGACGGGCTTCAAACATCATCGTTGCGCTCCGACCGGCATGGGCTTCGCCTTCATGACAGGCACTGAAACCGAAGTCATCAACTCGATCGTGACCGTTTCCAGGCGAAATGCGGTTCGCCGGATCCGGCTCAGGAAATAATTGTACGCGATCACCGCCGGGATGGCGGTAAACAAGCCTGCGGCCGTCGCGATTAACGCTTCGGCCACGCCGGGAGCGACCGCCGAGATGCTCGCCGTCCCTTGAGCCCCGATCTCACGGAACGCATCGATGATGCCCATCACGGTGCCCAACAACCCGATGAATGGCGTGATATTGCCCGTCGTGGCCAAAAACGGGAGGTACGACTCGAGCCTCGACAACTGGCTGTGCGAGAGGTGCCCAGCGGTGCGTTCGACGAGCTGACGGTCCGCTGCGGACGCGCCGTCCGGGCCGCGCAACCCCGCGACACGGTCCATCACACCCTCGAAAAGCACCGCGGCTGGACTGAACTCCATGCGCCGAACCTGCCGGCAGAGATCGTCCAAGTCCTTGGCTTTGGCGAGGAGCGTCATAAATTGGTGGTCCATCCGGTCGGCAGTCGCGAACGCCCGCCATTTGAAAATGATGATCGCCCAGGACACGATGGAAAATACCAAGAGCACCAGTAGGACGATTTTCGAGACCGCGCCTAACGATCCCATCAGGCCTGTTACACCGATTTGGAACATTGGTCTATACCTTTCCTGTTCGCATGAGCACTCTCACACGGCTGCCTTTGGAGTGTAGCAAATGCCTGAAGAAATGGCGGGCTCCACAGTGCCGCCTCGGCCGTTTCGTTATCTGCGACGATTGTGGGCAGAAACTTTCTCTGGTCTCCGTTCCAGGAAAGGGTCCACCTCTCCGCGAACGGCCGGCCGCAGGACTGATATGTTGACCTGTCAATGCGAGACGATAACCATGGCGGGGCCGACGGGATTTGAACCCGCGACCTCCAGATTGACAATCTGGCGTCCTAAACCAGGCTGAACGACGGCCCCTCGTGGCTCTACCTATAGCGGATGATTCAATCGACAAGACTATATATAGAGGATGATCGCATGTACAAGAGATTTGTCGCTGTTGTCACGGTCTTGATCCACACCGTCTCCGTGGTAGGCGGAACAGGGATCGAACCTGTGACCTCTGCCTTGTAAGGGCAGCGCTCTTCCAACTGAGCTATCCGCCCGATTTTCCTAGCAAGCTGGCGGATGCTACCAAGTCCATCCATCCTTGTCAACCGAATCTCGCACTATTCTTGCAGAATCTCATGCTACCCTTCCCCTTGTTGTTGCAGCGATTTTGTCTTCGGACGCGCCTGTCTCGGAAAAAACCTCGCATGGACTTGTTTCAGCCGTTCGCGTTCAACGTGCGTGTAGATCTGAGTGGTCGCGATATCCGCATGGCCAAGCATGGTCTGTACGGACCGAAGATCCGCGCCTCCTCCAAGGAGATGCGTGGCAAATGAATGCCGGAGCATATGCGGTGACACAGTCTTCGTCAGGCCGGCGCGCTGTGCGCGAGCGCGGAGTGACTTCCAAAACGCTTGTCTCGTCAGCGAACTGCCGCGGCGGGACACGAAGAGCATGCGCGACTGGCGTTGACGGAGGAATTGCGGCCTGATCAGTTCGACGTATTCGAGCAGCAGGCGTTGCGCCGCCTCGCCCATCGGCACGATGCGCTGCTTTGAGCCTTTGCCCGTCACGCGTACATACCCCACCTCGAAATTCACGTTCGCAAGCTGGAGAGACACCAGCTCGGACACCCGCAGACCTGTCGCATACAACAGTTCCAGCATCACGCGATCACGCCGGTCCTCCACGGTCGATAGGACGGGCACGTTCAGCAAGGCGGCGACCTCCTGCGTGGAGAGGGCTTTCGGTAGGCGCGTGCCGCGCCGCGCGGCGACGACATCGAGCGCCGGATGATCGTCGATGACCCGCTCCTCTTGAAGAAAACGCAGCCAGCCCCGCACGGCCGACAGGCAACGCGCCGAAGACAGGGGCGAGAGTTTCAGCGCGTGAAGCGATCCGAGGAAATTTCGGACCATGTCCTGCGTCACATGACGAAGGTGGCGGATATTCCGCGCACGGAGGTACAGTTGAAATTTCGCAAGATCCCGACGGTAGGCCTCGATCGTATTCCGGGACAGGCCGCCTTCCACGCGAAGATGATTGAGGTAGCGCTCGACGAGGGCGTCGGTGTCCATTTCCGCGGATGATAGCCAATCGTTCACCGGAAGACAACGCGACGGTCAATGCGGCAAATCTTGACACCCTCCGGCGATTCCGATACTAGTCACCCTTGGCGATTTTCATGCGTACGAGTCACCAGCGTCCCCCCGCCGACGGGTTTTTCCTTGCGTGCGGCCTTCCGGCTAGACCAAGTCCTTTTATCGCTGCCTGTGCGATTGCGTGTACGCTCGCTGCCCCGGCTTTCCCTGTCTACACATATGCGGCTCCCCCCGCCGAGACGGCGAAGCGCGCGCCGGCCAATAATCCGACGCTCAATCAGGCGAAGCGGCTGATAGACGCCGGACAGGCTGAAGAAGCCATCACGATTTTGCGGAGATTTTTAGGCACGAATCCAAAACCCGATGTCCTGGATGACACCTATCTTCTACTCGGGGCGGCGCTGTACCGGGCGCAACAATACGCCGAGGCGCTCAAATACCTCCAACAACTACAGACCGAGTTTCCTTCCTCCGAAGTGGCCGAACGGGGGAAGCTCATGCTGGCGCGGACCCATGCGGCGATGGGGAATCCGGATCTAGCGCTTCCCATGTTGACCGGCTTGCGCACGTTGTCGCAGGACGAGGTCACGAAGCGCGAGGCCATGCATCTGAGCGGCGAATTGTACTTCCAAAAAAAAGACCCCGCCCGTGCGATTTCCGCCTGGCTCGACGAGATGACGTTGAGTTCGGACGAGCAAAGCGACGAAATCCGCACCAACATCACGGAATTGATCAACGGATCCTTCGACAAGAAAATGCTCGAACGGATCAGGGAGGCCTACCCGAAGAGCTTTCCGGGAGATCTGGCCGCGTTGCGATTGATCGACCTGTACATGGGACGGGGGGAAGAGCACCAGGCATCGCGGCAGATTCAACAATTCCTCTCGCACTTCCCTTCGCATCCACAGAGGGGGCGGCTCTCCGAGATATTGGACGCCCTCCAAACAAGATTGAAGTCCAGCCAGTATTTGATCGCGGCCGTGCTCCCGCTGTCGGGGAAACTCTCGTCATTCGCCAATGACGTCTTGAGCGGGATTCAAGTGGCCGTCGAATCCAACACCGACCACGCCGGAGGCCCTTCGATCGGGTTAGTCGTGAAAGACATCGATTCTTCCCAGGCCTCGTTCCTCGACGACTTTTCGAGTCTGCTCTCCGGCGATCGCCCGATGGCCGTCATCGGGCCGTTGTTGTCGAAAAATCTGCCGGTGATGGCCGAACTGGCTGAGCGTTCACATACCCCTCTCATCACCCCGACGGCCACGCTGCCCAATGTCAGGCGTCTCGGCACCTATACGTTCAGCACGGCGCTCACGTATCAGTTGCAGGCCCGCAAAATCGCAGCCTACGCCACCGGTGATCTGGGATTTCGCCGGTTCTGCATCCTTCATCCCGATACGGCCTACGGCCGTGAGATGGCCCGCCTGTTTGCCAATGAAACCCGGCAGCGGGACGGCGAGATCATTGCGATCGAGTCGTACAAGGAAGGGGATTCCGACGTCGGGGCGCAACTGAAGCGCATGAAGGCGGAAGATCTCAAAAAATACGGGCTGGCCGTGCCGGTGGATGCCACCAAAGTCGGTGGCAAGCTGACGAAACTCGACAAGAAAGTGCTCTATACGCCTGGGTTCGACGCAGTCTTCATCCCCGGACGGGCCTCGGACGTCGGGCTGATCGCCGCTCAGCTCAATTTTCACGACATGAAAGTGCCGTTCCTCGGGACCAACGGCTGGAATGCCCCCGACATCGCCCGCACGGCCGACCAATCGATCGACGGCGCCGTCTTTGTCGACGGCTTTTTTGCCGAAAGCCCGAATCCGACCGTGCAGGAGTTCGTCGAACGCTACAAGAAAAGGTTCCAGAGCACGCCGACGCTGTTTGCGATGCAGGGCTATGACGCGGCGAAATTTGTGATCGAAGCCATCAAGAAGGGCGCAACGTCGGGAGAAGCGATCCGGGACTATTTGACGGCCCAGCAAGACCTCCCCGCGCTCGGAGGGCCCGCGGGATTCGCCCAGGACGGCACGTTGAACCGGCCGCTTTTCTTGATTCAGGTGAAGCGGGGACGTTTTACGCAAGTCGATTGACGTCATGAACGACCTGCCGCAACTCCTCCTGGCGATTTCCTATCAGGCGCTGCCGCTGCTGTTTGCGATGGTCCTGCACGAGTACGCCCATGGGTGGGTCGCCGATCGCTGCGGCGATTCGACGGCGAAGACGCAAGGCCGCCTCACCTTGAACCCGATGGCCCACATCGATCCGTTCGGCACCATCATCGTCCCTCTGCTGTGCCTGATGCTGCCCGGAGGCTTTCTGCTGGGTTGGGCCAAACCGGTGCCGATCGACCCGAGAAACATGGGCCGGCCGCGCCGTGACATGGCGCTGGTCGCAGCCGCGGGACCCGGCATGAATCTCCTTCTCGCAGTGGCAAGCGGTGTGTTGCTCTCGGTGCTGTGGTCGATGGATCCTTCCTTACTGACGCGCGACGCGTCCCCCGCACCAGACGAAGAGAAATCGTCCGCCGCCGCCTTGATACTCTTGCCTCTCGCGGTGATGGCGTTTTACTCCGTGAAGGTCAATGTGTTCCTGGGTATCTTCAATCTCTTGCCCGTCCCGCCGCTCGACGGCGGCCGCATCATGGTCAGCCTGCTCCCTCCGCGCGCGGCGCTCGCACTCGCACGAGTGGAGCCGTATGGAATGATGCTTCTTGTCGGGCTCCTGATCTTCGATCGGGAACTCCGGATCATCCACACCTTTACCAGTACATTCGCTTCAGGCCTTTCGGGTACAATCCTGTCGACGGCGTTCGGATTGACGATGAGTACGTCCCCATGACGAGCGAACGTAAGCCGCGCGTCCTGAGCGGCATGCAGCCCAGCGGTCTCATGCATCTGGGTAACTACCTCGGCGCCCTCCAGAATTGGAAGGAGCTCCAGGCGGAGCATGAGTGCTATTTCTTTGTTGCGGATTGGCATGCGCTGTCGACCAACTATGCGGACACGAGTCACATCCGTGAATATGTGCGCGAACTGCTGATCGACTGGCTGGCGGCCGGCATCGATCCGGAGCGCTCGGTCGTGTTCGTCCAATCGCGCATCCCCGAACACGCGGTCTTGCATCTCTTGTTTTCCATGATGATTCCGGTGTCCTGGCTTGAGCGAAACCCCACCTATAAGGAGAAGCAGGAGGAAATCAAAGAGAAGGACCTCAGCACCTACGGCTTTCTCGGCTATCCGGTCCTCCAGGCCGCCGACATCCTCTTGTACAAGCCGCAGTTCGTCCCGGTCGGCAAGGATCAACTGCCGCACTTGGAATTGACCCGCGAGGTCGCCCGACGGTTTAACGATCTCTACAAGCAACGGGTCTTTCCTGAACCCAAAGAGCACCTCACCAAGTTTCCGAAGGTGCCCGGGACCGACGGGCGGAAGATGAGCAAGAGCTACGGCAACACGATCAACCTCTCGGACACCGAGCCCGTCGTGCGGCAAAAATTAAAGACGATGGTGACGGACCCCGCACGAGTCAGGCGCATGGATCCGGGTAATCCGGACGTGTGCCCGGTCTTTGATTTCCACAAGATGTTTTCCCCGCTTCCCGTCATCGAGCAGATCAATCGAGAATGCCGCACCGCCGAGATCGGGTGCATCGACTGCAAGAAGCTTGTGGCGGATCGCGTCGTCGGCACGTTGGCGCCGATCTGGGAAGCCCGGGCCGCCTTGGTCAGCCATCCCTCGCAGATCGAGGACATCGTCCAACACGGGAGCCGGAAGGCCGGCGAGGTCGCCAAAGCGACGCTCCACGAAGTGACCGAGGCCATGCAGATCTAGCCGACGGCGGAGGCAGCGACAACGAATGCACCGCCTGACCATCGTCGTAACCTTGGTGGGAATGTCAGCTGCCGCTGCGGGAGCGGTTGAACCGCCCTGCGACGCATATCCGTCCCACAAGCAGGCGCGTTGCATGGAGATCTGGAAGGATCTTTACAGGGAGGACGGTCCGGTCATCGCGCAATTCGGCTTGGATCAATTGAAGCGGCGGGA
The DNA here is from genome assembly GCA_035277085.1 of Nitrospira sp. Taxonomy (GTDB): domain Bacteria; phylum Nitrospirota; class Nitrospiria; order Nitrospirales; family Nitrospiraceae; genus Nitrospira_C. The sequence goes on from DATELB010000288.1 coordinate 26,891, forward strand.
ACAAGGACAGATCACGGCTGAGCAGCATCTGGCGGAGAATATGAGCTTCATCAAACGATCGACCGAAAAACGTCTTGCCCGCCTGAACGAGCGTATGTCCAAGGAATAGGCCGTTACAAATCCTGCGGTTTCGACGGTTCCTGCACCAGCCCCGCCGACTCCAATAGATCCCGCCCGACGATGATCGGCGCCTTGAAGTGAATCGCCAGCGCGATGGAATCCGAGGATCGGCTGTCGAACACTTTCACGTCGCCGCCGAGTGCCACGCTCAACGCCCCATAATAGGTCCCGCCTTTCAAGGTGATGACCGATTGCGTCACCTTGGCTCCGAACGTTTGCAGGATGTTGTGCATGAGATCGTGAGACAAGGGCCTGCTCAACTGTTCGCCGTTCAGCGCGCCCTGTATGGAGACCGCGACGGTGAGGTCGATGAAGATGGGAATGGTCTTGCCTTCCGCCTGCAGCAGCACCACCGGTCCGTGATCGGAGATGCGTACTTTGACATCGGAAATCGTCACTTGATCGGAGGGCGGCGAGCCGGTTTCTGCATGGAGGACGGGGGAACCGCTGGCGAAGGACAACAGGAACAACATCAGCCATCGAGCGCTGGTTCTCATACATACCTCCTGATCCGTTCATGCGCGGACGAACTGATTAGTTTCCTTTTCCCGTCCGATTTCGGTTTCAGGGCCATGTCCGGCCACGACCACCGTCGAGTCTTCGAGGGTGTACAAGCGCTCGCGGATGGAACGTTCGATGGCCTCGAAATCCCCGCCCCAGAGGTCCGTCCGTCCGATGCTGCCGCGAAACAACGTATCGCCGGCCAACAGGACAGCGCCCTCGGGAATGTGAAAGCTCATGGAGCCCGGCGTATGGCCAGGCGTGTGAAGGGCGACCGCCGTCATCTCCCCCACCGGCACCTTCTCTTCGTCCGTGAGCCAATGATCGGGCGGTGGAACGGGCGTATAAGGGACGCCGAAGGCCCTGCATTGGACGTCGAGCATTTCCCACAATTCGCGATCGTCCTGGTGCAGGCAAAGAATGGCGCCGGTCGCCTTCTTCATCTCGCCTGAGGCGAGGAAATGATCGAAATGCGCATGCGTGTGTAAAATTCTTGTCACGGTCAACCCGAGTTGCTGAACTTCGTGAAGGATCCGGTCGGCCGCCCCACCGGGGTCGACGACGATCGCCTGTTTGCTCACCGGATCGCCGATGATCGAGCAATTGCAGCCCAACGGCGGCACCGAAAATGTTTTACGGATCAGTCCTCCCATCGCAACGCCATCAAAAATATGCTACCGCCGGGTCCGCCGGTCTGCAACCGATTCCCGCCGCACCACTGTTCCCTATTGTGTCCGTGCCGCCCATACCAACTCGCTGTCGAAGATTCCCCAGCGGGAACCGGATGGGCGAAGCCAGACGGCGAATCCGGCACCGCTGCCGTCCGGCCTGTTGTATTCGACATACACAAACGCATGCTCATGCCCGAAGCTGTAGCCCACACGCGAAAAGCTCAGCCGGTCGATGACGGCCGGAGGCTCATCGAGCGGGCCTTCTTGCAGCAGACGCGGAGCGACATGCGACGCGGGCACCGGCGCGAGAAACGTTTCCTGCTGCTCAGCCCCGTTCCCAGAGACGAACCGGTAGCGGACGCCAAAACCGAAATGTCCTTGGAGTGTCGAGGGCGTCTGATTTTTGTCCAGAAAATCTCGCACGAGATCGGCCGGCAGACGGCCGTCGAAAATTTCATATTCCCGAAATGTCTCCAAGCGAGTGGGCCCCTCCTGCTCGGGATGCAACCGCGTCAACGTCCCTCGTTCGAGCAGGACCAGTTTGGTTTCGGGCGTGAGGAATTTTTCGTCAACGATGACGTCGTAGATCGGATAGTCCTCTGGCGGGACCTGCAGAGGGTTGTCGGGCGGCGGATCAGCCCGGACGGAGGAAGAAAGGACGGTCAGGAATGGCGTCACAAGCGTGGCAAGGAGAGCCCATAGGCACAGGAAGCGCCGCATCATGGAAGCATAGCGTGGCCCCCGCGGAACGGTCAATCATGCCGACGACACATCCGGACCTGTCGACTTAAATTCGCGGTGGACAAGCGGCTCCGAAGCATGGATAATCCGTCAACTCATGTGGCGCCGTGCGGGCAGCTTCATCGCATGTCTGATCCTCTTCCCGGGTTTTCTCGTCCTTGCCGCGTGCAAACCGGACGACTCACCGTTCAGAGCTGAAAACGACGCGCTCAAAAAGCAGGTCGCGCGGCAGGAATCGCTTGTCAGCTCGTTGCAGGACGGGAACAAGGTCATGCAGCAGCAGATCGACCTGCTGAATCAGGAAATCCGCGACGCCAAGAAAGCGGCGGAAAGCGCCAAGGGAGAAGCCAAATCCGCGGCTGAGCAGCTGGAGAATCAGCTCGTCCAGGCCCGCAAACTGACCGCGGACATCAAGAAAACGGCCATCGAGCAGGCCGCGCAGAGCATCCACATTGAACAGAAGGGCGCCCAATTCGAAGACCTCCCTCGTCCTTTGAATGCCGTCACAAAGACCGTCGAGGAAGCGCTGGCCCGCAACGGTTATCAAGTCAAGGTCAGCATCAAGGCCGATCAAAAGGCCGTGATCGTGACCGACCGTAAGATCTCCAATCCGGTCTCGCTGGAAGTAGCCGGCTTTCGAAATCAGTACGTGATCGCCGTCCAGGCTCAACCCTTGAACGTCACCCGCCTGAGCGTGAAGGCTGAATTTGAAAAGTTGGCGCAAGGCGGACGGATCTTGAGCGTTAGCCCGGAAGAAACCGCGGAAATCGAACGCCGCCTCATCGGCGAGGTCAGCAAAGCCCTCGCCGCCCCCCAAAAAACCTGATGCCGTGCGCCGTCATCGCGGCCGCGCTCCTCGCCTTCCTGCTCACGTCGGCGCGCGATGCTGAGGGAGCAAACGGGGCGAAGCCCTCGCCGCCATTGGCCCGTCACCTGGCGGCGATCGCCGGCCGGGCACAGCCCGCTCCCCTCGTCACTATTCCCGCGGGCGACTTCACGATAGGCAGCAAGCGGATCGACGACGACCCGTACGGTCTGTGGACGCAGTTCGACGACACGGAACTCCCCCAGCAGCGTGTACGCCTCCACGAGTTCGCGATCGACCGCGACGAAGTCAGCCTGGGAGAGTATCTGGCCTACCTCGCTCGTGAACGACGGCATCCGGCGGATGAACTGCAAAAATTACTCTGGCACGTCATCACCGTGCATTCGGTCTCTGACGAGACGCTGGCGAGGTGGCCGGCTCTGTACGTGACCTGGCACGACGCCAGGGGGTTTTGCGCTTCACAGGGAAAGCGCCTTCCGACCGAAGCAGAATGGGAAAAAGCCGCACGAGGGCCTGATGGCCTCCTCTTTCCCTGGGGCGACGCCTCCCCGGACGCAGAACGGGCGATGTTCGGCCAGCACCACGTGCATGAGATTCCCATTCTCTCCGCCGTCGATTCACATGCCGGCGGACGAAGCCCCTATGGTCTCCACCACATGGCGGGCAACGTCGCCGAATGGGTGCATGATTGGTTTGGACTGGACTACTACGCGTACATGCCGAGGGAAAATCCGGCGGGACCCGCGAGTGGCCGGTATAAAGGCGTGCGCGGCGGATCATGGAAGAGCAACATCATCATGCTTCGCACGGCGACGCGAAGCGGCTTCAGTCCCGACCAGCGGTCGCCGACGATCGGCTTCCGCTGCGCTCAATCACCGCTTGTCATCCGGTAGTCCGGCAGGCCGTAGCGGGTGCACCGGCGCGTTCAAACTCTCGCTTCGCTTGGTCGATGCCCTATGCCGTGATACCTTGGCGTCGGAGTTCACTGAATGCGTTCGTTTCACCCCTCCGCACACCGCATGATGCTGATCGGATTCATCGTCGCGCTGGCGACGTTGGTCGGATGCGCCACACCTACGGGAGATCGCTCGCACGGGACTGCTGCCGGACCAGGGTGCTGCAAATCGGCTGAGGCGTCGTCGCGTCGCGCAGCGATCGTCAAGACCGCCTCCAAGCTCGTCGGCGCGACCACCATCCAGGCCAACGGGAAGCGCATCGCGTACGACTGCGCCGGTGTGACTCGAGCCATTTTCCTCGCGCACGGCATCGACCTGTACGACAGCGGTTCGCCGGATCCCAACGCCAACGGCGTCCGCCTCATACACCATCACATCAGCCGGTACGGGAAATTCCACGAGGGCCCGGTGGTGCGGCCCGGAGATTTGATTTTCTTCGACAATACCTGGGATTACAACGGCGATGGCCTCGTCAACGATCCGTTGACCCACGTCGGCATCGTTGAACGCCAGGAACCGGACGGCACGATTGTCTTTATCAGCCGTGTCGCGGGCGCCATTGAGCGGTACCGGATAAACCTCGCTCTCCCCCATGTCCATCGCACGACCGAAGGACGGGTCCTCAACGATTATATCCGCCGGAAAGATTTCCGCGATCCGGCAGATACCGCCTACCTGACAGGCGAGTTGTTCGCGGCCTTTGGCAGCCAGACCGGCCTTTAATTCCGCGCGTCGACAGGCCCCATCAAGCAGTTTTGCGTAATCGCGCTATACTTGAATGGTCGATTCATTGGACATCTTGTATCGGACTTGACCCGAGGAGGTTCTATGGGGAAGACGGCGACTTATTGCAGCGAATGTTATAACAAGGTGGGGCGCGTCGAGGACGCACAGGTGAAGGCGGCGGAAGCGTCCGGTCAAACGCCGATGACCGGTCAGGGTACCTGTTGCAAGTGCAACAAGGCGACCGTGGTCGTCTTCTACGAGAGTTGAGCGCGGCCTCCGGAACAACGCCTTGACTTCAGGCGTGGCCGCCCTCCTCCGCCTCGTCGAATTCGTCGATGAGGTCTTCAAGGTCGTCGAGCTCTTCCGGCCTGATGTGTTCGAATTCGACGCCGAACGTTTGCTCGTTCACCCACCGCACCCGCGCCTCCGGGATCGAGACCGACGATTCGGCTCCCGGCACCACCAAACGCACCATGATCGTTTTGCCGGGGAACACCGCCAACTCGCTCTCGAATTTTGCCCCTCCGAGAGAGAGATCGAGGGTATGCCCTTCGATCTCATGCGAGTTTCCGAGTAGATAGCCCTGGACCTGAACCGGCACACGGCGATGTCTGCGTCGTTCCATTTGATCGTCCTCCGGCCATTGACTGGCTGAAGAATACATCGCATTAAACGCGAAAGCACCTGCTCTCTGTACTGTCGTCCGGAGACTTGGGGCCGACCTGGCCGAATCACGCAAGCCTGCTACACTTGAACGTATGAGAGCCCCATCCGATTCGACCGCGCTGGTGCCGGTCGATCCTCGCCGGCGCATCGTGCGCTCAATGCGGGAAACGCTTGTTCAGCTTCACGGCGCCCTGATCATTGCCGAGCAACAAACCTATGAGCGCCTCAGCGGACCTGTGCCGTCCACCGAAGTCCTGCTCGACCTGCTCCAGAAAGATCCCTGGTTTACCTGGCTGCATCCGATCGCGGATCTGCTCGTCCGCATGGATCATCTGCTCGAGGACGAGACGTTCGACATTACCGACGAGAACGTGAGCCATCTCCTGCGGGAAGTCGACGCTTTACTGCATCCGTCCATCGAAGGAGACGGCTTCGAGCGGGCTTACTATGAGGCGTTGGACCGCGCCCCCGACGTCGTGCTGGCCCATTTTCGCGTGAGAAAGGTGATGGGCCGGGCTGCGTAGCCGACTGCCGGTTTGTTATGATAGGGCAACTTTCAGGAGTTGCCATGCGCAGCCAGACGCTCGTCGGACTTATCGGTGCGATCCTACTGTTGACCGGCGGCCTCTCGCGGGCCGGAAATGAAGGCCGCATGGAGCCGCTCGACGGCGCGCACAACCTTGCGACGCCGCCGTCCGAACGTCTTGAAACACACCGGCCGCTCACTCCCAACGATGCCGGCCGTCCGCCTGCAGGAACGCCGTTTGGCGCGCCGTTGCCCCCAAGCCAGCTGACGCCCGCGCCCGTGCTTCCCTTCCATCCAAATCGTTCGCTCACGCCGAGCCCTGGCCCCCCGTCTTCGCTTCCAGACCCGCCCGACCCGGCGCGGGCCCAGGCTCACCCGGCGCCCTTCTCGGGCGGCGGACGCCTCGGCCGCTGAGATATCTGCTTTGATGGTATTTGGCGCAGGAAGATCACATTTTTCACCCAACCTGGTAAAATACAGTCATGTCTCGAGCGGCGGAATCATCGACAGAAGCGCGAGAAAGTCTGAGGCGCATGCTGATGGAGGTGCGCCGGGGTTTACTGGGACTGCATAAGGCGCTCATCATTGCGGAGCAGCTGACCTACGAACGCATCAATGGCCGGGTGGGATCTACCGGACAACTGCTGCAGCTCGTGCTGAACGATCCGTGGTTTACCTGGCTGCACCCTTTGTCACAGCTGGTGATTCGGGTGGATGAGCTGCTCGACGAAGCCGAGGAGTTGACGACCGTTGAAGTGGAACATTTCCTCGCGGACGTCCGTGCACTGATTCGGCCGTCCGAGGAAGGGGATGGATTCGAACGAAGCTACTACGAAGCGCTGCAACGGGAACCGGACGTGATTTTCGCGCACGTCGAAGTGAAGAAACTGGTCACCAAAGCTGCGGCCTGACAGTTCCCAGCCTTTACGCGACAGGCGGCCGGTTGCCCTCAACCGGCCGCCTGTTTTGTCTCCACCACGATACGCCGGCTTTACTGATTCCCCGCCGTCTTGTCCTTGCCCTTCTTGCCGGTCTTTTTCGCGTGGCCCTTTGCTTTTCCTTTGCCGTGCGTTCCATTTCCTTTTGCAGGCTTATCAGCCTTCTTTTCCTCTCCCATGCCGGGAACCTGAGCAGGCGCTTGAGCCGCCGGTGGCGCCGCCATTTCTTGATTGGGAGCCGGCATTTGAACCGGGGGCTGTTCATTCTGCGCATACGCCGTGGCGAACACGGCAAAGACTGCGGCGGCAGTCAGTGTGGAAATTGTCTTGGTCATCCTACCCTCCTCGTGATTTTCCCAGTGACGGAAGCCTATCCCCCGCGCTGGGCGCGACAGTGTAGAGCAATCTCGGTGCCAATGCCACCGTATTTCGTCATTCCCGGCTACAATGCGCTTTCTGTCGCACCGGCCCTCTTTCCACTGTATCTTTGCGGAGCAGAATGGCTACAGCGGTGACCAATTTTGCCCTTCCGTCCGGTTGCCCTGCGTGAATGAAGCCATTAGCCGTCGCCTCCCGCCGGCCCGTCATCGTAGTATTTTTCTCGAAAGATCGGACACAGTCCTTTCGATTGAACGATGCTGCTGACCTCCGTGATCATTCCACTATTGCCGCACACATAAACGGCCAATTGCCTGACGTCCTGAATCTGCCGTTGCACAAGGGTCGTTACCCGTCCAACAGCGCCGGTCCACCCTGACTCCGGGCGGGAGAGCGTGATCACATGCGAGCTTCCCGGCAGGTCGCGGCTCAGGCGCGCAAAATCCTCCTCGAAATACAGGTCGCGTTGGCTCCGCAGTCCCCAGAACAATGTCGAACGAGTTGGATGCGCACGTTCGGCGTGGGCCAGCAGCATCGACCGGACGGGCGCGATGCCCGTGCCCGTGGCCACGAACAAGAGGTCGCGCGTCGGATCGTCCCTCAAATAAAAATTCCCCGCCGGTCCGGCAAACGCTGTCCGGTCGCCTTCCCTCAACCCGAAAAGATACGTCGACCCGGGCCCATCGGGTACAAGATTCAGAACGAGGGAAACGGTCCGAGCGGAGCTTGGCCCTGACGCGATTGAGTAGGGCCTCGTCACCGTACGGCCGGTTCTCACGTCCGGCACCTCGAACGAAATGAATTGCCCCGCCTTGAACTTGATTTCCGGCGGGTCGATCAATTCGAAGTCGATCTGCCTGACATCATGCGTCAGCTGACGGACGGCGGCGACTCTTGCAGTGAAATGTTGAATGGGCATGGCGCCAGCACCTCAAAGTGAATATCTTACCAACAGCTGAGCTTGGGTAAAGCGCACGTACCGGGTATACGATTGCGGAGCAATCGGTAGGTGGGCGGGTAAGAATGGCTAACGATTGTGAAGAGCAATCGGTGGGTTGGTGGGTGAGAAGGATTGCGCAGGGTTGGGCGGGTGAGATGGAGGGACGAGCGGATTCCTACCAGTGGCGGGAGGACGAGAGGAGAGGTCCCACGTCTTCGGGGGAAAGCGGTTTCGCGAAGTAGTAGCCTTGACCATACTCGCAGCCCAGCGACCGCAAGATCACGAGATGCTCGGCAGTTTCCACGCCTTCCGCGATGACCTGCCGCCCTAGTTGATGCGCCAGGGCAATGATGGTTTTCACGATCGCGAGCGCATCGTCTTCCGTACCCAGACGGCGAACGAACGACTGATCGATCTTCAAGAATCGAATGGCCAACTGCTGCAGATGGCTCAAGGACGAATACCCGGTTCCGAAATCGTCCAAGCAGGTGTCGATCTGCTGCACCTTGATCTCGGAAAGCGCCTGGCGCACGGCGTCCGGATTTTTCATCATTTCCGACTCGGTGATTTCGATTTTGAGACTCGACGCATCGAGCCCGGTCCGGTCGATCACCTTCTTGATCAGCTGCCCCAGTTGATCCTGCGCAAAATGCTCAATGGAAAAATTGACGCTGACACTCAGTGGCCGGACTTTGGGAAACTGCTCCTGCCAGAGTTTGAGCTGGCGGCAGGCTTCCCCAAGCGTCCATTCTCCAATCGGCTTCATCAGGCCAAGTTCGGTCGCAATATTTAAGAAGGCATGCGGACTGGTGAGTCCGTGCTCGGGATGTTGCCACCGGAGCAGCGATTCGAAGCCCGCGATCCGCCCCTCGGCCAAATCGATAATCGGCTGATACACCAGCCTGAACTCTTTCCGGTCCAGCGCCTGCCGGAGATCCCCTTCGATCTTGAGACGAGCCATGGCCTGCCGATGCATCGCCTTGTCGAAGATGACGAAGCCGGCGCGGCCAGCCGCCTTGGCTTGAAGCGTGGCTGCCGTGGCATCCCGTAGCAAGTGCTCTCCGGTTTCATATCCGGGATGGCTGCAGGCAATTCCGATAAAGGGGGTCAAAAAGACGTCCCCTTGTTCCAAGCTGAACGGCGCCGCGAACTCCTGCTGCAGCCGGTCGGCCACGCGAATCGCATTTCCGACGGCTTTGAGATTGTCGATGAGCAGCGTAAAGGCATCCCCTTCCATCCTCGCTACCGTATCGACGGAGCGGACCCGCCGCAGAATGCGCTGGCTCACTTCGATCAGCAGGCGATCGGCGAGGGAAGGTCCTAACCCGCTGTGAACCATTTTGAAACCGTCAAGATTGACCTGCAACAGGGCGAACAGATGACCTGGCTGGCGGCGGCTTTGCAGCAACACACGCTCCAACCGGTCCATGAACAGCGCCCTATTCGGCAAACCGGTCAATGAATCATGAAACGTCTCGAGGAACAGCCGCTGCTCAGCCTGGCGTTTCTCTTCGAGGAGCCTTTTCCGTTCCAGCGCTTGGGTGACGGCATGGCCGAGGCGTCCAAGCCGGTCCTTTAAGAGATAGTCGGCGGCGCCTGCTTTCATGCATTCCACCGCCATGTCTTCACCGATGCAGCCGGAGACGATGATGAAGGGAAGATCCAATCCACGCTCTTTCATCAGCCGCAGCGCATCCTGGGCGGTAAACTGAGGCATCGAATAGTCGGACAGGATGAAATCGGGCGGATGATCGAGTTCTCGGAGAAAAGCATCTTTGGTATCGACTCGGCGGAAGCTCGGGTCAAAACCCGACTCACGCAGTGCTTCGACCATCAACTCCGCGTCCGCGGCGGAATCTTCGAGTAACAACAAATTGAGGCTCGTGGACATGCCGTTCGTAGTCACACCCTTCCCCTCGATATATGGGAGTATAAAGTGAGTCGGCTTTGGCACCAACCAAATGAGTGGATTTCAAGCACCCTAGGAAAGAACCCTAGTAGGACATTGGACGACGAACGAAGGCAGGATTCCAAATTACCCGGATGAGAGGCTGTCGCTATACGATCTGTTCCGACGGCCAGGAAAACACCCGCAGGGCCGGCTTTTCCCACCGGCGATGCTTGGCCGCCTCATCGTACCAGAGCTTGACGGCTTTCCCGACGCGACCGGCATGATCCGGATCCAACGCGACCAGAATGACGGAATTGGTGCCGGGATAAAACGCCAGCCCTTCGGCGGGGCCCGTCTGGCCATAGCCGACCGTCTCATTGACCTCGGTGAAGGCCCTCACGTCGCATCGCTGAAGCAGCTCGTGCACGCGTTCTTTGAGCGACGACCGGAACACCACCATCAGCATGTGCATACGGGCTCCCTCCTTGGACGGTTGGCTGAATCGGCCCGAACACCTCTCCTGGGCGGAACCAACTACCCGTGCGATGGACGAAACGACGTGAGATCACAGTCGTTCTTCGTCCAATTCGATCACTTCGGCCCAGGTCGTCACGGAAGGGAGGGAACTGACCGCCACGCCGCGCTTGGCGGCGATGTCGTGAAGACGGCCGTGGAACCGCTGGCGAGCCGCATCGTCTTTTGGGCCTGAGGACAATAGGAGATGGTTCCATTGTGAGATTTCATCGGATGTCGGCAACTCGCCCTGCGCATGAATCCAGCCCAGCAGTTCTTCGTCGGATCCCCCGGCCAGCACGCGCGCTTCAAAGGCTTTTGGATCGATCTTGAGAAAATCAATGAGATGTTTGTCGAACCCGACGGTGATGTAATTGTAGTCCTGAATGTCGCCGGCGTTCCGCAGGCGGATCTTATCGATGAACCGGGCGAGGTGCGCAATGCCGCCGACGAGCATTTTAGGGCTGCGGGGATAGATGCGATCGGTCATCGACTTTCTCCGGATACGCGCACCATACCTAGGCGGCGAAGGAAAGTACAGCAAGAGGTCGCGCGGCACGCACCGACTAGGCGGCGGAGCGCTGTTGTCCCAGCAGCTCTCCAAGGCGGGCGGCGTTCATCGGAGCATGAGCCAGCGCGTCATTATTAAAATAGACATAGCTGTCGATGCCGTTGCAGGCTAACTGCTCAATGAACCGCGCCTCCCGTTCGAGTTGCGCGTCCGCATACCAGGGCGCTTCGCGCGGTGTCCGGCCATGAAACCGAAGATACGCAAAATCCGTTGTCACCTCATCGACACGCGGAAACAGAGGACCGTCCGCAATGACTAACGCCGCCTTATACCGCCTCAATATGCGGTACGTCTCCTCGCTAAACCAGGACCCGTGCCGGAACTCAAAGGCGAGACGAGGTAGCCGCGACAGGGCGGACGTCATCTCAAGGAACGCGACGAGCGTCGCCAGGTCTTTCCGGAAGGACGGCGGCAGCTGTAACAGGATGGGACCAAGATGCCGACCGAGCGTTGCTGCGCCTCGCGCCAAGTCGCTCCACATCGAATCAACCTGCCGCAGGCGGTCCACATGAGTGATGAGGCGGTTCGCTTTGAGGGTGAAGATAAAATCAGGCGGTACCAGCTTGAGCCATCTTCGATATGTGTCGGCGGACGGCACATGGTAGAAGGAGTAGTTGACTTCAGTCGTCTGAAACCGGTTCGCGTAATAGGCGAGCCGTTGGGGGTCGGGCAGTGCGGGTGGATAGAAGACCGTCTCCCAGGCGCCGTAGACCCATCCGGAAGTGCCGATCAAGATCTGCGCCATATCGGACGAGGTTCGGGCAGATGGTCGATCACGCGTGACCGGCTTCAAGGGACCTCGCAAGCACGGACGCCGCCGCCTTCGCCAGAAATTCGACGCCTTTTCTTTCCTTTTCCGTCGGGGAGCGGCGATCACGAAAATAGGTGCCGAAGGTGCCGAGGACCTCGCCAGCCGAAGACTTGATCGGCATGCTCCACGCGCCAACGAAGCCTAATGAGAGCGGAAGATGACGAAGCTCCGCCCATTTGTCGTCGGCGCGGAAATCCGGCGTCATGACAGGGCACCCTGTGGCCGCTGCTGCCGCGCATGTGCCGACCATAGCGTCCGGCTTGAGACGATCGATGGCCTGCAGGTAATCCAACGGAAGATTCGGTGAAGCGCCATTGCGCAGCAAGCCCTCTTCATCGAGAAGCAGGATAGAAACCGCTGCACCGTGACCGGCTAACACCTCTCCGGCCATGGCCAAGCGGGTGAGGATTTCCTTTTGCGGCAGTCCTGCGTTCAGCATCTGCTGGACGCGATGCTGCGACTGCTCCACGAATTCGTCATTCGTCCGTTCCGTTTCTAGGGGTGGCGATTGCTCTTGCTTCATAGTCACATCCTCACACTTCCTCATGACTGATACGTTATGACGATAACGCAGATCAGCCGCCGTCGCAATATGTGGTCCTCGTCGGCAGTCGAAAGGACCGTCTCTTGCAGGAGAAAGGAAGATTCAGAGGCGGAAAGTAAAGAGGTGCTCAGCAGCCCGACTTCGCGGAGTTGCCGGCTTGCAGGTATTTGTCGATGCCGGTCGCCATCTTTCGGCCTTCGGCAATCGCCCACACGATGAGAGAGGCGCCGCGTTTCGTGTCGCCGCCGGCGAAAACGCCGTCGAGGTTGGTCATGAAATTTCCGTCGACCATGACATTGCCGCGCGCATCGTAATTCACGCCGAGGCTGTCGAGCAGTCCGTTTTTGACCGGACCGGTAAAGCCCATGGCCAGAAGCACCAAATCCACATCCAGTTCCAACTCAGTATTCGGGACCGGCGTAAACTTGCCGCCCTCAAATTTCACGCGGTTCGCATGGAGCTTAGTGACGTGGCCGTTGTGCGCGGTGAATTTCGATGTGGACAGGCTCCACTGGCGGTTGCAGCCTTCTTCATGCGCATGGGACGTCCGCAACTGCATTGGCCACAGCGGCCAGGGCGTCGATTCGGCGCGCGTCGGAGGAGGCTCCGGCAGCAGTTCGAACTGATGTACTTCTACGCAGCCTTGGCGGTGCGCGGTCCCCAGACAATCGGACCCGGTATCTCCACCGCCGATGATGACGACCCGCTTTCCCTTGGCCGTGATCGGCTCGTCGGTAATGGGAATCCCGGCGGTGCGTTTGTTCTGCTGCGTCAAATAGTCCATCGCCAGATGAACGCCCTTCAGCTCTCGTCCCGGAATGGGAAGTTCACGCGGCTGCTCGGCGCCCATCGTGAGACCAACCGCATCGAACTGTGCGCGCAGCTGCTCGCCCGTGATGTCTTTGCCGACCGTCACGCCGGTCTTGAATTCCACTCCCTCAGCCTTCAGCTGCTCGAGCCGGCGATCGATCACCCACTTTTCCATTTTGAAATCGGGAATGCCGTATCGGAGGAGGCCGCCGATGCGGTCGGCCTTTTCGAACAATGTCACCGCATGCCCCGCGCGCGCCAACTGCTGGGCCGCTGCGAGACCGGCAGGACCCGACCCCACGATCGCCACGGTTTTTCCGGTCTTGGCCACCGGAAGGATAGGAAACACCAATCCTTCGTTAAACCCGCGATCGATGATGTTCCACTCAATGACGCGGATGGACACCGGCTCTTCGTTGATGCCGAGCACGCACGCCCCTTCACAGGGAGCCGGGCACAAGCGTCCGGTGAATTCCGGAAAGTTATTGGTCGTATGCAGGGCCTTGAGCGCGTCCTCCCACCGTCCCCGATACACGAGATCATTCCATTCGGGGATTAAATTCACCACCGGGCAGCCGGTATTTCCCTGACAAAAGGGCACGCCGCAGTCCATGCAGCGGGCGCCCTGAATCTTGAGCTTGTCCTCGGAGATCGGCTCGTACATCTCTTTCCAATCGAGGACGCGCAGCTCGACCGGCTTTCTCTTTGGGCCCTCGCGGGCATATTTCATGAAGCCCTTTGGATCACCCATCAGTGCACCGCGCTCTTCTTGCGCTTCCGCTCTTCCAGCACACGCTTGTAGTCGACGGGCATGATCTTCACGAACTTCGGCAGGGTGGCGTCGAAGGTATCCAGCACCTGTTTCGCCTTGCGGCTGCCCGTATACATGAAGTGCTTCGTGATCAATTCATGCAGTTGCTGCTTGTCTTCCTTGGTGGAGACCGGCTCCAGCTCGACCATGCCGGTATTACAGCGGCTTTGGAATCTCCCCGCATCGTCAAGGACGAACGCGATCCCTCCCGACATGCCCGCGGCAAAATTGCGGCCGGTGCGCCCCAGCACGACGACGACGCCGCCGGTCATGTATTCGCAGCCGTGATCGCCGGTGCCTTCGACGACGGCGCGTGCGCCGCTGTTGCGCACGGCGAACCGCTCCCCGGCCATGCCGTAAAAGTACGCTTCGCCTTGCGTGGCGCCGTAGAGCGAGGTGTTGCCGATGAGGATCGTTTCCTCCGGCGAGTACAGCACGTTCTTGGGAGGATAGACGATGATTTTACCGCCGGAGAGGCCTTTGCCGATGTAGTCGTTGGATTCGCCTTCCAAGGTCAACGTGACCCCTCTCGCAAGGAACGCCCCGAACGATTGTCCCGCAGAACCGGTGAACTTGATCGAGATCGTGTCTTCCGGCAATCCCTCCAGCCCATACTTCTTCGCGATCCGGCTGGAGAGCATCGTTCCGGTCGTACGGTTCACATTCTTAATAGGAAGGTCCAGCGTGACTTTCTGACCTTTCTCAACCGCCGGCCGGCATAACTCGATCAGCTTGTTGTCCAACACGCACTCGAGGCCGTGATCCTGCTTCTGGCAGCAGTAGCGGGGAACTTCCGGACCGACGTCCGGCATGGTCAGGAGCGGCGTGAGGTCCAATCCCTTGGCCTTCCAGTGATCGACGGCTTTCGTGATCTTCAATTTGTCGACGCGTCCGACCATTTCATTGATCGTCCGGAATCCCAGCTTGGCCATGAGCTGCCGCGCTTCCTCGGCGACGAAGAAGAGGTAGTTGACGATGTGCTCCGGCTTCCCGTTGAATTTCTTTCGCAGCTCGGGATCTTGCGTGGCAATGCCGACGGGGCAGGTGTTCAGATGACATTTGCGCATCATGATGCAGCCTTCGACGATCAAGGGCGCCGTCGCAAAGCCATATTCCTCAGCCCCCAATAAGGTCGCAATCACGACATCGCGTCCGGTCTTCATTTGTCCGTCGGTTTCGACCCGAATACGGCCGCGCAGATCGTTGAGGACCAGCGTCTGATGCGTTTCGGCGAGGCCGAGTTCCCACGGAATCCCGCCGTACTTGATCGATGAGAGCGGCGAGGCGCCGGTGCCGCCGGAGTCGCCGCTGATCAATACCTTGTCCGCATGGGCCTTCGAGACACCGGCCGCGACGGTGCCGACACCCACTTCGGCCACCAGCTTTACGGACACGCCGGCTTCGGGATTGGAATTCTTGAGGTCGAAGATCAGCTGCGCCAGGTCCTCGATCGAATAGATGTCGTGGTGCGGCGGCGGGGAGATCAGCTGCACGCCCGGCGTCGCATAGCGGAACTTCGCGATGTTCTCGTCGACCTTGTGGCCGGGCAGCTGGCCGCCTTCGCCCGGCTTCGCGCCTTGCGCCATCTTGATTTGCAATTCACGGGCGTTGACCAGGTAATGCGCCGTCACCCCGAAGCGGGCGGACGCCACCTGCTTGATGTAGCTGTTCTTGGAGTCGCCGTTCGGCAGCGGCTTGAACCGTTCCGGATCTTCCCCGCCCTCGCCGGTGTTGCTTTTCCCACCGAGGCGATTCATCGCGATCGCCAGTGTCTCGTGCGCTTCCTTGCTGATGGACCCGAATGACATCGCCCCTGTGTTGAACCGTTTGACGATCGCGCTCGCCGATTCGACTTCTTCCAGCGGCACCGGCGTTGGGGCAAACTTGAAATCGAGCAGACCGCGCAAGTTCGACCGCCGTGCGCTCTCGTCGTTCACAAGCTGTGCAAACTCGGCGTAGGTCTTGGGATCGTTCGATTGGCTCGCGTGCTGCAGCTTGTAGATCGTGTCCGGATTCCAGTTATGGTGTTCACCCTGAATGCGGTAGTGAATTTCACCTCCGAAATCCAGCTGGCGGATGGCGGCCGGCTCATACGCCACGCGATGCCGCCGCAACGTCTCCTCCCCTATCTCGCGGATGCCGATGCCTTCGACGCGCGACGGCGTGCCCGTGAAATAACGGTCGACGACCTCATGGTTCAAACCGATCGCTTCGAAGATCTGTGCGCCGCAATAAGACTGGACCGTGGAGATGCCCATCTTCGAGAAGATTTTGAGCAGTCCCTTGTTGATGGCCTTGATGAATTTTCCCTCGGCCGTCTGAGCGTCAAGCCCTTCGGGTAGATAGTTGTCGCGCTCCATGTCGACGAGCGATTCGAAGACGAGATAAGGATTGATGGTCCCCGCGCCGTAGCCGATGAGACAGGCAAACTGATGCACGTCTCGAGGCTCGCCCGTCTCGAGGATCAAGCCGACTTCCGTTCTCGTGCATTCACGGACCAGATGATGATGGACGGCGGAAATGCCGAGGAGGCTCGGAATCGGCGCCCATTGGCCGTCGACGCCGCGGTCGCTCAAAATCAGGAACTTGTAGCCGTCTTTGATCGCCTGCGAGGCTTCGCGGCACATGGCGTCCACCGCCGCGCCCAGGCCATCGGGGCCCTCGGCGACGCGGAACAGCATCCGCAGCGTCTTGCTCTTGAAATTCGGATCCGAAATGCCCCGGATTTTTTGCAAATCGGCGTTCGTGAGGATCGGCTGCTGCACCTTGATCCGGCGGCAGGATTCCGGCGACTCATCCATTAAGTTGGGCTTGGGTCCAATGTTCGTCACGAGGGACATGACGAGCTGCTCGCGGATCGGATCGATCGGCGGATTCGTGACCTGCGCGAACAATTGTTTGAAATACTTGAAGAGCAGCTGCGGGCGGTCGGACAGCACCGCAAGCGGCGTGTCCGTCCCCATTGACGAGACGGCCTCCTCGCCGGTCACGATCATCGGTGTGATGACCATCTTCAGTTCTTCCACCGTATAGCCGAAGGCCTGCTGCCGCTGGCGGATCGTCGGATGGTCCGGCTGTGGCACGTTCAACGGCTCGGGCAGTTCATCGAGCGAGACGCCGTACTGCGTGACCCAGCTGCGATAAGGCTTGCGCCCCACGATATCGGCCTTGATTTCCTCGTCGTCGATGATCCGGCCTTGGACCGTGTCGACCAGAAACATGCGTCCCGGCTGCAACCGTCCCTTGCTGCGAATATGTTTGGGATCGGCCGGCAACACGCCCGCTTCGGAGGCCAGCACCACCGTGCCGTCGGTGGTGACTTGATAGCGACAGGGACGGAGGCCGTTACGGTCCAGCGTCGCGCCGATCATCTTGCCGTCGGTGAAGCACACGGCCGCA
This sequence comes from Nitrospira sp., assembly GCA_035277085.1. GTDB lineage: Bacteria > Nitrospirota > Nitrospiria > Nitrospirales > Nitrospiraceae > Nitrospira_C. Next base: position 44,230 of record DATELB010000288.1, read on the forward strand.
GGACCGTCCCAGGGCTCCATCATGGCGGCGTGATATTGATAGAAGCCGCGCCGGTCGAGATCCATCTGCGGGTTTGCCACCCACGGCTCTGGGATCAACATCATCATCGCGTGCGGCAGCGAGCGGCCGCCGAGCAAAAGAAACTCGAGCGCGTTGTCGAGACAGGCCGAATCGCTCTGGTGCTCGTAGACGATGGGAAAGAGCTTCTCCATGTCTTTGCCGAACAGCTCCGAGTGCAGCCGTCCCTGTCGAGCCTTCATCCAATTCACATTGCCCTTCAGCGTGTTGATTTCGCCGTTGTGACAGATATGGCGGTACGGATGTGCGAGCGGCCAGGTTGGGAACGTGTTCGTGCTGAAGCGGGAATGCACGAGCGCCAGCGCGCTGACCATGCTGGCGTCTTTGAGATCCTGATAGTAGGTCCCCATCTGATGCGGCAGCAACAAACCCTTGTAAACGATCGTGCCGGCGGAGAGACTCGGAATATAGAAATGCTCGCGGCCTTCAATCGCGGACTCACGGATGGCCTTTTCGACGAGCTTGCGGATGACGTAGAGCTTGCGTTCGAACTGGGCTTCGTTCAGCACGTCGCGGGCGATGAACACCTGCCGCATGAACGGCTCGGTTTTACGGGCCTGCACGCCGATGGTGTCGCTTTTCACCGGCACGTCCCGCCAACCCAGCAGACGTGCGCCTTCTTGCCCGATGATCTTGCCGAACAACGTTTCGCATTGCTGACGCGCTGACGGATTCGGAGGCAAAAAGACTTGCCCGACGCCGTATTCGCCGGCTCCCGGCAATTTGACCCCCACATCGCCCGCCGCGCGGCGTAAAAACTCGTGAGGCACCTGGAGCAGAATGCCCGCGCCGTCACCGGTGCACGGATCGCAGCCTTGCGCCCCGCGGTGCGTCAGATTTTCGAGAACTTGCAAACCCTGACGGACGATGTCATGCGATTTTTGACCTTTGATGTTGACGACAAACCCGATTCCGCACGAATCTTTTTCGTGTTCAGGGTCGTAGAGGCCTTGCTTCCGTGGAAGCCCTGGAAGTTCCATGTTACCTATCTCGTGAAAAAGGCAGGTCTTTTCCCTGCTGGGTAGAGGCCCTATCGGGAGGACTCAGAGGACGCGGAGCCTTGTTCCTCGTGAGCATGGTCCGATACAAAATTCGTGGGTCAGATTAATGGAAGGGTGATTCCTCTGTCAAGCCGACCAATGCATGGATTTCGTTGCGATTGCCTTGACTTTGTTTCCTTCGCTGCCCTACCATCCGCCGCATGCCACAGGGTCCTGTCACCTCCACGATTCACTCGATGGCAGACGTCTGGGACGCCTATCGGAGCGAGCTTGAGGGAGTCGAGGAAAGGATCCGCAGGAACCTGACTTCCAGTGTGACCCTCGTCAATACCGTCGCCGCGCATATCCTCAATAGCGGCGGCAAGCGCATCCGGCCGCTCCTGTTGCTCCTCTCGGCCCGTCTCTGCGGCTATGCGGGCCGGGAGCACCATCAACTGGGAAGCCTGGTCGAATTCATCCACACCGCAACCCTCCTTCACGATGATGTCGTCGACGATGCCGACATCAGAAGAAACCGTCAAACCGCACGAAAAGTCTGGGGAAATCAAGTCAGTATCCTCGTCGGCGACTATCTGTACTCGAAAGCCATGTGTCAGGTCGTCGAGTTCCGCAGCCAGCGCATCAATGAAGTCCTCGCCGAAGCCTGCAAGAAGATGGCGGAAGGCGAAGTGCTTCAGCTGTACTACAACGGCAACCCGGCCATGCCGGAGGCCGACTACATTAAGATCGTCGAACACAAGACGGCAGGCCTGATCGCGGCTTCCTGCCGTATGGGGGCGATCCTCGCCGAGGCTACGGATACACAGCAAGACTGCCTGTTTCGCTTCGGACAGTACCTGGGCATTGCGTTTCAAGTCGTCGACGATACGTTGGACTATACGGCCAATGGCGCGTCGTTGGGGAAGACACTGGGACAGGACCTCCGACAGGGCAAGGCCACCCTGCCTCTGCTTCACCTCCTCAACCATTGCTCGGAAGCCGATCGGCAGATGATTAAGGACCAAATGGAAACGCGGACCCTGACCGAGGACGACTTACGACGGTTGATCGGCCTCATGGATGAGTACGGGTCCATCACCTATGCGTTGGACCACGCTCAAGCCTACATCACGGCGGCCAAACGAGAGTTGAGCGAGTTCGAAGACAGCACGGCTCGACGGGCGCTCTCGGCCGCCGCTGATTATATGGTGACCCGCGACCGGTAGCCGCTTCCGCGAGGCCGGTGCCGTTTGGCATCGGCTGGGCAACGCGTGACAGCGGTCCAGCCTTTCAGTCTGTCAAGCACGCGTTGGTGCAGCGTACAGTGCGTATGCCGTCCGCGCCGGCGCGAGCGCGACCGTGACGAAATTTTTCAACTTCAGCAGGAAGAGGAATCCATGGCGCAGATCATTCCGTTTCGCGGAACACTGTATGACCCCGCGGCCGTCGGCTCCGTCCGCGACGTCGTGTCCCCCCCCTACGACATTATCGACGCTGCCGGACAGAAAACCCTCTATGACCGGCACCAGCAGAACATCATCCGGCTCGAACTGGGCATCGATCAGCCCGGCGACGACGGCTCAAATAACCGGTACACCCGCGCCGGGACGACGCTCAGAGAGTGGATCAAGAGCGGAGCGCTCAAGCGGGACGCGCAACCGGCCGTCTACTATCACACGATCGAGTATGCCGTCCCGTCTGCGGATGCACGCGCTCCGCGAAAAACGCTTCGGGGTTTTCTGACTACGACGAAACTCGAGCCGCTCGATTCCGGCCATATTTATCCGCACGAAAATACGCGATCGGCGGCAAAGAGCGACCGACTGAACCTGCTCAAAGCCTGTAAAGCCAATTTGAGTCCCATCTGGCTGCTCTATTCGGATCCGCAGCATGCGATCTTGGACCTGCTGGAACGGACCGTGAAAGGGCAGCCGGCGAGAATTGATTTCATCGATGATCAGGGCTGCCGCCAGCAGCTCTGGGCCGTGGCGGATCCGGCGGTCCTGAACCAGATCATCGACGTCATGCGGAGTAAACCCCTCTTCATCGCCGACGGTCATCATCGCTATGAAACGGCCCTCAATTACCAGCGCTTCCGGAGAGAACAGGCCGGGACATCGGATGCGCTCACACCCTATGACGGCGTCTTAATGCTGCTGTCACCACTCGAAGATCCGGGGCTGACCGTGCTGCCTACTCACCGCGTCACGACGACACCGCTGCAGCCGTACGCCGCCATCAAGGCGCAGCTCGAGGGAAAATTTGATTTCAAAGAATTCCCGTTCTCGAGTCAGACAAAGCCGGCCGTACGAACAGCGTTTCTCGACGCCGTACGGACCGAAGGCCGCACGAAGCCGACGTTCGGGCTCTCGTTCAAGGGAGAGCATCGCTACGCCACGATTTCGCTGAAGCCGGAGCATCGTCCGGAAGCCGGCGCGTCGCCGCGCGCAAAACTCGATGTCTCGCTCCTCCAGCAGTTGGTCGTAAGTGCACTCTGTCCGACGCAGCAAGCGCAAGAGGCGATTGTCTACACGAAGGACGATGCCGAAGCTCTCGACTGGGCCGAGAGCGGAACGGGCACCGGAGCGCTGCTCCTGAACGCGACGAAGGTGAGCGAAGTGCAGGCGGTCGCCGAGGCCGGAGAGCGGATGCCACACAAGTCGACGTATTTTTATCCTAAGCCGCTGACCGGACTTGTGATCAACGTGATGGAAGAATGAGCAGAGGGTAAGTGCGAGTAAGGCGAGGAGGAGAAGCGGATGAATGCCAAAGTTCTGATTGTCGACGACGATGAAGACATCACGACCATGCTCGAGGATCGCCTCCAAGCCTCGGGGTACAGCACCCTTCTGGCCGGCGACGGTCTTCAGGCCCTCGAGAAAGTCGAGCAGGAATCACCCAGCCTCATGCTTCTCGATCTTGACATGCCCAGGCTCGGGGGACTCGACGTCTTGAAACGGCTGCCCGCGGTCAAACAGGCTGAAGATATTCCCGTCATCGTCATGACGGCCCATGGCTCGATCGAAGCCGCGGTCGAAGCCATGAAGCACGGCGCCTACGATTTTCTGACGAAACCGCTCGATAAAGACCACTTATTGATCGTTATCGCCAAAGCCCTGGAACGCGCGTCACTCAAACGTCAAGTCGCCTGCCTGAAGAGCGAAGTCGACAGCCGCTATGCGTCGATCATCGGGACCAGCGCCAAGATCCGCACTGTGTTGGAATCCGCGCAACGAGCAGCCAAATCGGATGCCGGCGTGCTGCTCTTGGGCGAGAGCGGCACCGGCAAGGAGCTGCTGGCCCGGTCCATTCACCAATGGAGCCCTCGGCATGCGATGCCGCTCGTGGTCATCAATTGCGTCGCGCTGACGGAGACGTTGTTGGAAAACGAACTGTTTGGGCACGAGCGCGGCGCCTTTACAGGCGCCGATCGCCTGCAGAAGGGCAAGCTCGAGATGGCAGAGGGCGGCACGGTCTTTCTGGACGAGATCGGCGACATGTCCCTGACGCTGCAGGCCAAGCTCTTGCGCGTGCTTCAAGACCGCGAATTTCACCGGGTGGGCGGCACAAGGCTCGTGTCGGTCAACATCCGGATCATCGCCGCGACCAATAAGGATTTGAAGCAGGCCGTCAAGGCCGGAGACTTCCGGGAAGATCTGTTTTATCGGCTGAACGTGATCGGATTGACGCTGCCGCCGCTGCGCGAACGGCTCGAAGATTTTCCGGCGCTGGCCAAGTTCTTTTTAAGCCGCCACGCCAAGGAAGCGAAGCGTCCCGGCATGTGGTTCAGCCCCGCGGCCCTGGACGCGCTCGCGAGCTATTCCTGGCCGGGTAATATTCGCGAATTGGACAACGTGATCGCCCGCGCCGTCATCTTGAGCCAGACAGACGTGATTGAACCCGATGTATTGGCGCTCGACATGAACTCGGCGGACATGAACGGCGACGCGCTGTCCTACCTCCGGCTGCCCTATCACGAGTCGATGGAAGCGCACAGCCGCTATGTCATTACGCAAGCGCTGCGCGATGCCGACGGCAACCAGACGAAGGCGGCGGAGCGCCTCAAGCTTCAGCGCACGTACCTGGCTCGCCTCCTCAGGCAACAGCGGCAAAAGCTCGAAGACAAAGACGAGGCGGACGAGCAGATGATTGAGCAAACTGCGAAATCTTAACGACAACGCTTCAGGCAGTAGCAGACTCCGACCCAACGCTGTTCAAAAAGGTCTCGATTCCACCCACCCTGCCCCGGCGCGTGCACGCGCCGTTCCCGTCTCACCCACCCAACCCCGGCGTTCTTTTTCACCCTCCCGCCCACCGATTGCTGTGCAATCGATATCCCGAGACGCGCCTTCCGCAAGTCGGCCTCATCGAGCGATGCGAGAACAAAGCTAGGGGCAAGTGCACGGTCGTTGTGGAAGGGTCTGTCTCGGCAGACCGGGTGGGCGGGTGCGAAAGCTGCGCAGGGCGGGCGGGTGAGACCTGGGAAAACGCGGCGTCTCGGCGCCGCGATGGGCCGGCGGGTGAGATAGGCCCTTTTTCAATAGCCTCCTATACCAGCGGGCTGGCAGGGAGCCGTTCGCTCAGCTTAATCAGCCCGCTCGTTGCGTCGTGTTCGGCCTGCGAGTAGCGCTCGGGCGTTCCCACGTCGGACCAGTATCCGGTCAACTCGTAACCGGCCACGAGGTCGCCGCGCTGAATCGCGGCGACGTACGCATCAATAATCGACGAGGGCTTTCCCTTCGGGACATCACGCAGCAAACGCGGGTGAAGAATATGCACGCCCGCAAACATCCGAGGTTGGGTCGCACCTGCATCCGTCCTTCCACGGCCCGTGATGCGGACGATGCGGTCGTCCGCATCGATGTCGACCACTCCCCAGCGCGCCGCGTCTGCGTCGGTTCTCAACACGAGCGTCGCCGCCGCCTGACGCCGCTGGTGGAAGCAACAGAGGGCCTCGAGATCCAACTCAAAAAGGGTATCCCCGTTCAACACGAGCACCGGCTCGCCTGAAAAATTGGGTTCAGCCTGCTTGATCCCCCCGCCCGTTCCGAGAATCACCGGTTCGTGCGAGTAGTAGATCCTGAGTCCGTACTTCGACCCGTTTCCCAGCGCCTGCTCGATCATGGGACCCAAATGATGCAGGTTGATGATGACGTCGTGGAATCCATGCCGCTTCAGAAGCAGGAGATTCCACACGATGAGCGGGGTTCCGGCGATGGGGAGCAGTGGCTTGGGAATCGTATTGGTGAGCGGCCTTAAGCGCGTCCCAAGGCCGGCTGCGAGGATCATCGCCTTCATCAGGACAATGAATCCCGCTTATTGAAGTTCCGGGACATAGTGGCTCATGAGTTTGCGCAAGGTGAATAATTCGGGATATTTATTGAGATTCCGTCTGACGTACCCGAGAGTGCGGGGAATGTCGGCCAGGAATTTGGAGTTCCCCTTCACGCGGTCAATGTACACGAACCGGCCGGCCGCCTTGAGGTTGCGCTGAATGCTCGTGAAATCGAACAGACGGCGGAACGCCTCGCGGTTCGTCCAGAGCTGACGTCCCTCTTGAAGCTGGTCGAGGTAATAGTCGATGAGGCGGTCGATCAAGGCTTCATCGAGCGCAATGTAGGCGTCCCGCAGCAGGGACGCCAGATCGTACGTGGCCGGTCCCATGAGCGCATCCTGAAAGTCGATCACCCCCAGCCGGTCGCCGGCGATCATCAGATTTCTCGAGTGGTAGTCCCGATGCACCAACACCCTGGGCTGCCCCGCCAGAAGTTCTGAGATTTTGCGGAACTCGTCCCGAATCGCTTCGGCATCGCCGTTGTCCATCGGCGCGCCTAGCCGGGCGGCGATCCCGTATTCCAAAAAGTGGTCGAACTCCCACATCAGCAGCGGCACGTCGAAGCTGCGATGGAACGCCAGACACAGGGGTTCGGCGGGCGAAGTCCCTCTGGCCTGCATGCGGACCAGGACATCGATCGCCTGCTTGTAGCGCGTTTCCCTCTCGGCGGCATCGGCGTGGGCGCAGGCTTCGGCGAGGGTCACGTCCCCGAAGTCTTCGAGATAGAGCAGCCCCGCCGCCTGGTCATAATAGTAGAGCTCGGGCACCGGCACATCGGCCTTGGAGAGATGCCGGTGAATGTTGATGAAGGGCAGTTCGGCGATCGCCTGTGAACTGCCGCTCACTGCCTCTTCGGACTGTTTGAAGGCTTCCGGCTCGGCGAGCTGCATGAGAATGACGGCATGTCGCGCCGCGTCGCTGACTTGGATGCGAAAGTACCGTCGGTTGGACGCGTCGCCGGCGAGCGGAAGGAGTGTCTTGAATGTTGCTCGAAAAGGTAAACGGGTATGTATCGTCTCGGCAACGAGCGGGCGATCCGGAGCAGCCAGCGGCCGTTTGGTGGTGGCAGGATCGATCGTGGCCATCAGCGCGGCATTATACTGGCAGAGGAAAACGTTGTCACGAAATGGCGTCCTTCGCTCTGCGTTCCATCACGCGTTGAGCTGTGAGGGCGCCGACGACGCCCCCGGCGGTGTCCGCAAGCCAATCCAGCCACGTCGCCGTGCGGAACGGCACGAACGCTTGATGCACTTCATCGCTCACACCATAGAAGGAAGCCGTGGCGGCGGCGAAGACGACGGCGTATCGCGCCGCATACGGCCCGGCGGCCCGACGGAACGCCCGATACGAGAGCGCTGCCAGCACCGCGTACTCGATGAAGTGCAGCAGTTTGTCACCGAGTGTTTCGAAGAGAAATTTTGGCAGCTGGTCATCCGGATGAGGCAGCGATGATAAATAAAAAATCAGCGCCATGTAAGCAGCCACCGGAAGCCAGGCTGCTGCCATCCACCGGCCGGCGGGACTCTCTACCGTCCGCTCGCCCGCCTTTTCCATTTCCCTCCGTTGATTGCAAGGTGGGTATCCCTATGACATACTCGGTGTCAGTGCGCAACCTTCATTCTGCCTGCCCATGAAGACTGTTCGGGTCTGTTTTCTTTGGCACATGCATCAGCCCTACTACACCGATCCCGTCGCGGGAACGGTCAGCATGCCCTGGGTGCGCCTGCATGCGGCGAAGGCCTATTTCGACATGGCCTTTCTCCTGGACCGGTTTCCGCGGATCCATGCCACGTTCAACTTCACGCCGTCTCTGCTCCTGCAGCTGAAAGAGATCGGCGACGGGACGGTGAAGGATCTCTTTTGGGAGCATGCCCAGCGGCGCGCCGCGGATCTGAGCGAGAAGGAACAAGCTTTTCTGATCCGCCATTACTTCTCGATCAATTGGGCCACGATGATTCGGCCCCATCCCCGGTATCACGAGTTGCTGGTGAAGCGCGGCTTCGAGATCGACGGACAGGATCTTCAGCGGCTCGCCCGCCAGTTCACCGCACAGGATTTTTTGGACCTTCAGGTCTGGTTCAACCTGGCCTGGTTCGGATATGGGGCCGTTCAGCGCTATCCGCGCCTCGCCGCCCTTCGAACAAAGAACCGGGGCTTTACCGAGGAAGACAAGCAGGAAGTATTGGCGCTGCAACGGCAAACGGTGCAGGACATCGTACCGATGTACCGTCGATTGACCGAGCGCGGCCAGATCGAGTTGTCGACCACCCCGTTTTATCACCCGATCCTTCCACTGGTGATGGACACCGAGTATACGCGCCGGGCGCGGCCGGACCTCCCGCTGCCCTCACGGTTCCGCGCACCTGAAGATGCGGAAACACAGCTGCGCCTGGCCGTGGAGTACCATTCGGCGACCTTCGGCAGACCGCCGCAAGGCCTGTGGCCGTCGGAAGGCAGTGTCTGTCCTGAATTGATTCCCCTGCTCGGGCGCGTCGGCCTCCGCTGGGTGGCCACGGATGAAGGCATCCTGGCGCGCTCGTTAGACGCGGCGCAGCAGCCATGGCATCGGCAATCTCAGCTCTATCGTCCGTACCGGGTGGGCCCGGCCGGCGAAGAAGCGGCGATCGTGTTTCGCGACCGCGACCTCTCAGACGGCTTCGGGTTTCTCTACCACAAGACGAGCGCGGACACCGCCGCGGCCGACGTTTTGCGCCGCATCAAGCAGATCGCAGTCGACACGCCGCAGGAGGAGGTGCTTCTGCCCATTATCCTGGACGGCGAAAATCCGTGGGAGCACTACCATGAAGGCGGCGAGCAGTTCCTTTCCCAGCTCTACAGCGCGCTGTCTCAAGGCACCCTCGACGAAGGGGACTCACTACGCGTGATCACCGCCAAAATTTCGGAAGCCGTCGCTGCCACGCCGGAGATGCCGCAGCTGACCCATCTCCACTCGGGGTCGTGGATCAATCAAGACTTTAAAATCTGGATCGGCCATGGAGAGGACAACCGCGGATGGGATTTATTGAGCCACACGCGGTCGCGCCTCTTGGAGGTCAGTCCCGGACTGCCGCCCGACCGGGCGAACGCCGCCTGGCACGAGCTGTACGCGGCGGAAGGCAGTGACTGGTTCTGGTGGTACGGCGACGATTTCAATACCGCCTACAAGGAAGAATTCGACCGATTGTTCCGCACCCATCTTCGCAATGTCTGGACGCTTGCCGGCATGACGCCACCGGACTTGCTGAATCAGCCGCTGTGCGAGGTCCGCCGCTTTCACGGTCGCGACCAGGTGACCTCGCCGTTGTCGCTGCTGCGGCCGACGCTCGATGGACTGGTCACCGATTTCTTTGAATGGCGGGGGGCCGGCACGATCGATCCGAATCCTCCGCTGGGGGCCATGTGGAAAGCCGAAGGCCTCTTTACCGCCATCTGTTTCGGTTTCGACTTGGATCATCTGTATCTACGACTGGATCCGGACAAGTCGCTCAATAATCAGAAGGATGATCTCCGTATTGAATGCTGGTTCCAGACGCCTGCGAGGAGCTATCGCCTTGAAGTGTCCCTTGCCGCCGCCGACCACTATGTGCTGGCACAACGGCGGGACGACGCAGGCTGGCAAGAGGCCAGTCGCTCCGACCGGATCGCCTGGAACCAAGTCTTGGAGTTAGCGATCCCGTTTAAAGAGCTGCACGCGGAGCAGGGACAAACCCTGCAGATGACGCTGCTCGTGCAGGGAAACGGCTTGGAGATCGCCCGATATCCCCGCCACCAGCCGGTGGAGTTCACGGTTCCCGGACCGGACATTCACGCGACGATTTGGCGTGTATGATCCGCGCTCACACGAGGTAAACGATCTTGCCTGACTTACGACGCGATCCCATCGTCGGTCGCTGGGTCATCATCTCGACCGACCGGAACGGCCGCCCCCACGACTTTGCGCAGATGGAAAACATTCGGCCGATCCCGGCCTCGCTCTGCCCTTTTTGCCCCGGGCAGGAACGGCTCACGCCCAAGGAAATCATGGCCTACCGCCCGCAGCCGGCAGAGGCGGACGTGCCAAACTGGACCGTCAGGGTGGTTCCAAACAAATTTCCCGCGTTGCAGGTCGAGGGGGAGATCGGCCGCGAAGGTTTAGGCCTGTATGACCGGATGAACGGCATCGGCGCCCATGAAGTCATCATTGAGACGCCGGGCCATAAGGACAGCCTGGCCGACATGCCGGCGAGGCGGATCGAGGACGTGCTTTGGGCGTACCGAGACCGGATCATCGATCTCAAAAGGGATCTCCGCCTGCGGTACATTCTGATTTTCAAGAATCACGGAGCCGCGGCGGGCGCGACGCTCGAGCACAGCCACTCGCAATTGATCGCGCTGCCCGTAATCCCTACGAGCGTCATGAATGAAATCGAGGGCTGCCGCGCCCATTACATGCAGAAGGAACGGTGCCTCTACTGCGATATTCTGCGGCAGGATCTGTCGGACGGCGACCGCATCGTGGCCGAGAATCCGGAGTTCGTCTGCGTCACGCCGTTTGCGCCCCGATTTCCGTTTGAAATGTGGATTTTGCCGAAGCGCCACGCGGGCTATTTCGAAGAGGGCCAAAAGCAACAATTTGAATTTCTTGCACCGATCCTGTCCGAGTCCCTGCGCCGCATGGACAAGGTCCTGTCCAAACCGGCCTACAACTTCGTGCTCCATAGTTCGCCGCTGCAAGAAAAAACCGGGGACTTCTATCACTGGCACATTGAGATCATTCCCAAACTCACGCAGGTGGCTGGCTTCGAGTGGGGCACCGGCTTCTACATCAATCCGGTATCGCCTGAAGAATCGGCCAAGTGGCTCCGCGAAGCCGAGCTCTGATAATCGCCGCCCCATGCTGCCAGTCCTCTCTGGAAGCTCGATTGCCGAGTCGGACCTTGTGAACAGCGTAGCCGTGCGTGTTAGCATATGCCTCGCAGCACCATCCTTCGCTAGCAGCCATGTTTAGACCCATTCCTGAAGGCCCTTTGTTTCGAAGGGCTCCTTTCCGGTTGATCGCTTCCATCCCGTTCATTGTTGCCGCGGGGGCGATCGTCATGGTGCTCCTGAGCGTGGAAGTCTCCGCCGCTTTTTCGCGCCGGGATGTCATCTTCATGGCCGTATTTTTGGCGCTCAGCACGGCAGCGAGCACCGCAGCCATGATCAGCTTTCTGCACTACGCCAGCACCAAGCGCACGCTCGAAGAAGTGAAAGGGCTCGCGCGGAACATCTTGCAGAGTATTCCGACGGGCATCCTGACCCTCAACCCCAGCGGGATCATCACCGCGGTCAATCCGACTGCCGAAGCGGTGTTGAAACGGCCCGCCGCCGGTTTGTTGGGCTATTCGTATGAGACCGCATTTCCTCTCGATGAAATCATCAGCGAAGCGCTTCACGAAGCCCTCAGAAACCATCGGCATCTGAGTCAGAGCGATGTGCCCTATGAAGGCCCTGACGGCCGGCTTCATACGATTCGTATCAGCACGGTCGAATTGGTGGGAGATGATCGTCAGCCCGCCGGCGTCCTGTTGCAAGCGCAGGATGTCACGGCGTGGTTGGGCCTGGAACAACGGGTCCGCGTCGCCGAAAAACTTGCGGCCCTCCATACGTTGTCTGCCGGCGTGGCCCACGAACTACGGAATCCGTTGAGTGCGATGGACTTGAACCTCCATCTCCTGGAACAAGAGTTACGGGAGCCGGCCCCCGCGGCCCGTAGGACCGCTCATTATTTGGAAGTCTTGAACGCCGAATGTCGGCGTCTCTCTGCGATTCTCGACAATTTCATGAAGTTTGCGCGTCCGAGCTCCGTCGAAACTCTCGAAGTGGACGTTCAAGGGGTCATTGAACATATCGTAGCGCTCATGCAGCTCGAAGCGCAGGAGCACAAGATTCGCCTTGACTATGCGATCGAGAAGGATTTGCCGCCCGTACTTGGCGATGAGACCCAGATCAGCCAGGTGTTGGTGAATGTTATCGTCAATGCCTTCCAGGCCATGGCCCATGGCGGGCGCTGTCATCTTGCGGCTACCACATGCATGACTGATGAAAAACGCTGGGTGGACATTTCGGTCAGGGATACCGGCGTCGGTATTTCCGAAGAGGCGATGCCGCGGTTGTTCGATCCCTTCTATACGACCAAGCCGGGCGGTTCGGGACTTGGCCTCGCGATCGCATACCGGATCATGCAGGATCACGGCGGCCTCATCAGCGTCTCACGCGCGCCAGGGGGCGGAACGTCCATCGGGCTCAGATTCCCTGCCCTTGTCCCCCACCCGCAGGAAATCGAGGCAAGATCATGATGGCCTCCAGCCGCATTCTCGTCGTCGACGATGAATTGAACATCCGCGAAGCCCTGGTGACGCTCCTCAAGAAGAAACAGTATCAGGTGCGCGGAGCCGGAACCGCGGAAGAAGCGCTGGAGGGATTGCAATCGACCACGGCGGATCTAATTCTCACCGACCTCAAAATGCCCGGCATTGGAGGCATGGAATTTCTTCGACAACTTAAACAGAAGTGGCCGGAGATCGAGGTCCTGGTCATGACCGCGTTCGGCTCCATCGAGACGGCCGTCGAGGCCATGCGATGCGGGGCATACGACTATCTTACGAAACCCATCGATCGTGAACGGCTTGCGGTCGTGGTCGAGAAAGCCCTCGAGCGCCATGCGTTGGCCTGTGAAAACAAGCAGCTCAAGGATCGTCTCGAAACACGGACGCGGTTCGACCAGATGATTGGAGAAAGTGAGCCGATGCAGCGCTTGTACAGTCTGGTCGAAATGGTCGCGGACAGCGACGTGACGGTGCTGCTGACAGGAGAAAGCGGGACCGGGAAGGAGCTCGTCGCCCGCGCGATCCATCACAAAAGCCACCGGGCGAACGGACCGTTTGTCACCTTGAATTGCGGAGCGCTCCCTGAAAACCTGTTTGAGAGTGAACTGTTCGGATACGAAAAAGGCGCCTTCACGGGCGCGACAACGAACAAAATGGGACGGTTCGAACTGGCCGATGGCGGGACCTTATTGCTCGACGAAGTTGGAGAGTTGTCGCTGAAGTCGCAAGTGGATTTCTTGCGCGTCCTGGAGACGAAGGAATTTCGGCGGCTGGGTGGCACCAAAATCGTGAAGGTCGATGCGAGGATTGTCGCGGCGACCAACCGCAACCTTGAAGTCGCGGTGAAAGAAGGCGAGTTTCGGGAAGACCTGTACTACCGCCTCAATGTCGTTCCCCTCCATCTGCCGCCTTTGCGTGAACGAGGGGACGATATCCCGCTGTTGACGGACCGCTTCATGGCCGAGTTCTGGGCCCAGCATCACCGGCAGCCCAAAGAGATTTCCCGGCAAGCGATGCGGCTATTGCGGCTCTATGCCTGGCCGGGAAACATCCGGCAGCTTCGGAATCTCATCGAGCGGTTGGTGGTCACCGTGAAGAGCGCGGTGATTGAACCGGAACATCTGCCTGAAGAGGTTCAGGCAAGCCGAGAAGATGCGCGCACCATGGTGGTCTCGTTGGGATCGCCGCTAAAAGAGATCGAAAGGGAAGCGATCCGCCGCACGCTAGTTGAAGTGACGAACCATCGGGAGAAGGCGGCGAAACTCCTTGGCATCAGTCTTCGTGCGCTTCACTATAAAATCAAAGAGTACGGCATCCGCGAATAGACCGAGGTCGCCCCCACCACTCCTCTTCCTGCAAGAGTTGCAGCTTTTTTAGCCCCCTGATTGCGTCACTCTGCAATTGTTGCATGAAGGCCGCCCTGCAGGCGGTCGCGGCTATTGATTGGCGAGCGCTCCAGACGAAAGTGCGCAATTTATCTGTCTCCGTTTCAACGCCCTCTCAAGCGGCTCTCAGGCATCCTCCGTGCAATTGCGCCAGGCCATCACATCCCGGCATTCAGCGTTTGAAGTGCATTGAAACAATGATGCCCCCTACACGGTATCAAATCGGCCGTCTCGAAATTCTGTGTTCGGCAGCGGCGTTGTGTCTCGGAGTCGGCAGTGTGTTCGACCTATGGCCGTTTGGCCTGGCGATCGCACTCCTGTTGGTGGCGTTGGGATATTGGGCCTTGCGGGACCTGCGCACACTCAAGCGGCTGAAACATCCTCTGGCCGTACAACATCTCACGAGGAAGCCCCATGCAGAACAAGCGGACCGAGCGGCTCGCTGAATTGCAGAAGCTGCTCAATGTCTGCCCCGGGGACGTCCTTGCGCGTGGCGACCTGGCGCTCCTGCTCGAGGAGTTGGATCTGCCGGACGAAGCGTCATGCCATTGGAAGAGGATACTGGAATTCGATCCCAACAATCTCAAGGCACGCGAAGGCGTGAACCGGTGTCGGAAGAACCGGGCCGGACGACCCTTTCTGTCCCAGATCTGATCATCGTCAAGAACTAGGAGACTTGATATGCATTACATCGTCTTCATCCTGCTGGTTGCGGCGTCCTTCGATGGAGGACCCTCCTGGGCGTATGAAGAAACCACCGTAGCGGACGGAGGCACGGTGCGCGGCACCGTGAGACTCGAAGGGCAAGTGCCGAAGCCCAAAGGCTACAATCTGACGACGCTGCCGGACCAGGTCTATTGCGGCCGGATTTCCGACGGTCAAGGCTGGCGCTTGTTGCAGCCGTTCAACGTCGGGCCCGCTGGAGCATTCCGGGACGTCGTGATCTACCTCGAAGGCATCGAGAAGGGAAAGAGCTTTGCGGCCAGCTTTACGAGTCCGCGCATTGAAGCCCGAGATTGCCGCTTCGTCCCATTCACCACCATCGTTCGGGAAAAGGAGAATGTCGTCGTCGTGAACATGGATCCGGTCATGCACGACATCCAGGCGTACGAAAGTTCTCAACTGGGGGCACGGGTGCTCTTCAACGTACCGCTGCCAATGAACCCGCAGCACCCGCGCGATCTCAAAGACCGCAGCGACGCGGCCATGTACCACAAACATCTGGCCGGCGAGCCGATGAAGCAGCTCGTGGGCATGTCGAAGGGCCGCCGAGTATTCGTGATGCAGTGCGGTTTTCACGCCTACATGGAAAGTTGGGGATTGGCGATGGAGAATCCTTACTATGCCACGACCGATCCGGACGGACATTTCGAGATCAGCGACATCCCGCCCGGCACATACAAGCTCATCGTCTGGCATCCGTACATCGGAGGCGCGAGAGAACAGCTGATTGCGATCGCACCCAAGGGACAGACATCCGTGGACGTCACTATTCCGGCGCCGGTCGGACGTCTCTATGCCAATCAACTGGTCGACCGTCCGTACACGCGATTCGCCGTCACGGATGAAGTCCAGAGTCAGATCGTTCCCACCCTCCTTCGCCAGCAGCGGTAGGCCATCCACCTGCATATGGCCATTCTGCTCCTTTTGACTCTTGCCGGTTATACGGTCGGACTGCTTCTTCCTCTCTGTGCTTCCTCTCGACCGAGGGTGCAAAACATCCTTGCGCACGGGCTTGCCGGTGTCGGAGGGGTGGGAGGCATCTGCCTCGGTATCATGGGCCTGCTCGCAGCCGAACCGTTTACGGCGTCGGTGCCCTCGACGCTGCCTCTGTTGACGTTCGCCATCCGTCTCGACCCCCTCGCGTCGTTCTTTCTGCTCACGATTTCATTAGTCGGCCTGGCTGCATCCGTCTACGCGCTTGGCTATGTGACGGAACTCTGTGGGCGGGTTTCGATTTCGCTGCTCGGGTCCCTGTTCAATGGGTTTCTGCTGTCCATGACGTTGGTGGTCATCGCCGACAACGGATTTTTCTTCCTGCTTGTCTGGGAGCTGATGTCGTTGTTCTCCTATTTCCTCGTCGTGACCGAGCACGAGAAGAGCGACGTGCGCTACGCCGGCTTGTTCTATCTGATCATGACCCACGTCGGGACCGCGTTCATCCTCCTGACGTTCCTCCTGCTCTTCCAAGGAGGCGGATCGTTTTCGTTTCAGGCATTTCGTCAGCCGGAGCACCCCCTGCCGGACGGCATGAAAACCATGGCCTTTCTGATGGCGCTGATCGGTTTCGGCACCAAGGCTGGTATTGTCCCGCTGCACGTGTGGCTGCCGTATGCGCATCCCGCCGCCCCCTCACATATCTCAGCGCTCATGTCGGGCGTCATGATTAAGACCGCCGTGTACGCGTTGATCCGGGTGTGCTTCGATTTTTTCAACGGGCAATTTCCCTGGTGGTGGGGATTCGTCGTGTTGGTCATCGGCGCAGTCTCGGCGTTGTTTGGCGTCATGTATGCCCTGATGGAGCATGATCTCAAGAGCCTGCTGGCCTATCACAGCGTCGAAAACATCGGCATCATTCTGCTCGGAATCGGAGCAGGGATGATTTTCCACAGCTACGGCCTCGAAGAATTGGCGGCTCTCGGATTGATCGCCGGGCTGTATCATACGATCAATCATGCCGTCTTCAAGGCGCTGCTGTTTTTCGGCGCAGGATCGCTGCTTTATGCCACTCACACGCGAAACATGGAGGAATACGGCGGCCTTTTGCGGCACATGCCCTGGACCGGAGCCTTCTTTCTCATCGGCGCCGCGTCGATTGCGGCCTTGCCGCCGACCAACGGCTTCATCAGCGAATGGCTTGTCTTCCAAACGCTCTTCCTGTGTTACGAGATGCCGTCACTGTTGATGAAGCTCATGCTCCCGATCGCGGCGGCCATGCTGGCGCTCACGGGCGTACTTGCCCTCACCTGTTTCGCCAAGGCGTTCGGCATCTCCTTCTTGGCCCTCCCGCGTAGCTCCCACGCCAAACATGCCGAGGAAGTGCCTTGGTCCATGCGCATGGGAATGGGTTTCCTGGCGGCCAGCTGTGTCGCTCTTGGCCTGGCCCCCATGCTGGTGGTACCGGTGATGGATCGCGTGACTGCTTCAATGATCGGCACGTCGATCGCCCACAGGATGGTGGCGCTCGGCGGCTGGGCCCTGGCACCGGTCAATGTCGAGTTTTCGAGTCTCTCTTCCCCCGCTCTTGCTCTTGTCCTGGCGGCCACGGCCGTACTTGGGCTTGCCCTTGTCGCGCTCTTCGGTGGCACCCGTGCCTCTCGATACGGCAAGACATGGGCATGTGGTCTCAACCTGACTCCACGGATGGAGTACAGCGCGACCGGATTCGTGCAACCGATCAAACGAGTCTTCAGCACGATCTATCAGCCGACGGTCAAGCTCGAAACGGAGTTTTTGGAAGAGTCGCGGTACTTCGCCAAGCGGCGGCGCTTCGAATTTCACATTGAACCGATGTTTCAGAAGTACCTCTATGACCCTGTCATCACGTTCATGTCCGGATTGGCCGACCGCCTAAGAATCGTCCAGGCAGGGAGCCTTCATCTCTATCTGGCCTACATGTTCGTGACGTTGGTCGTGCTGTTGTTGGTGGCGCTGTAACGGAGAGTCATGATCGTAGACCAGTCGATAGTCCAAGCAATCCTGCTCACGCTGGCTCAGGCCATCGTCCTCATCGCGCTTTCGCCGGCGATCGTCGGGCTGATTCGAAAGGTGAAGGCGCGGCTCCAATGCCGCCGGGGCGCCGGCGTGTTCCAACCGTATGCCGACCTCAGAAAACTGTTCCGCAAGCAACCAGTCGTCTCCACGACGACGTCATGGATCTTCACCGCCACACCCTACATCGTCTTTGCTTCGACGATGACGGCGGGTCTTCTCGTCCCGGTCTTCGCCTCGCAGATGCCTTTGAACTTTGCCGGCAACATCATCGCCTTTGTGTATTTGCTCGCGCTGGGCACATTCTTTCTCATTTTGGCGGGACTCGATGCCGGGTCACCTTTTGGAGGCATGGGCAGCAGCCGGGAGTCGATCGTGGCCTCACTGACGGAACCAGCCATGATCATGGCGATCTTCGCCATCGCCTTGACCGCCGGCTCCACCAATCTCAGTACAATTGTCCACAAGACCGCTCTGCTCGAAGGCGTTGTGACGGATCCTTCCTCGCATGTCATGGCACTCGCGGCCCTCTTCATCGTGGCTCTCGCGGAAACCGGCCGGGTGCCGGTGGACAATCCGGCGACCCATCTCGAACTGACGATGATCCATGAAGCGATGGTGCTGGAATATTCGGGCCGCTATCTGGCCCTGGTGGAGTGGGCCTCCGGCATCAAACTGCTCGTGTTCCTCACGCTCATTGCGAATGTCTTCGTTCCTTGGGGCATTGCGACGACTCTGACGCCGGCGGCCCTGTCGATCGGACTGACCGTGTACGTGGCCAAGGTCGCCGGGCTTGCCGTGTTGATCGGGACCATCGAATGCATGTTCGCCAAGCTGCGTCTCTTTCGCATCACCGATCTGCTTGGTGTGGCCTTCATTCTGGCCTTGCTCGGACTGCTGTTCTTTTACATTTTGCGAGGCTGACCGTGTCTTGGCTGACTCCGCACTTCGCAACACAAATCGTCGACTTTAGCTCGGCCATGCTGCTCCTGACCTGTTTTGCCATCGTAGCGCAACGCCGGCTTTCGGCCTGCGTGGACCTCTTCGCGTTGCAGTCGCTGTTTTTGGCGATGACGGCTGCCTTGGTGGCGTTCCTCACGGGCAGCCGCCACATTTACATCGCCGCGGCATTGACGGTGGTGGTCAAGGTCATCGTCATTCCCCGCCTGCTGAAAGGCGTCATCGAACGGCTCAACGTGACCCGCGAACTGGTGATGAAGGTCAACGTGCCGGCCAGCCTGCTGATCTGCGGGGCGCTGGTCATGATCGCCTTCTTCATTACCCAACCGATCATCCCCTTTGGGCATCTGTTGACACGCGATTCCCTGGCCATTGCCTTGGCCATCGTGCTGATCGGATTTTTCACGATGATTTCCCGGCAAAAGGCCGTCACACAGCTGATCGCGTTTCTTGTCATGGAGAACGGCCTCTTCCTGGGAGCGACGGCAGCCACGTACGGCATGCCATTGATCGTCGAGTTAGGCGTGTTCTTCGACGTGCTGGTGGCGGCCCTGATCGCAGGCATTTATACGAACCGCCTCCAGGACGCCTTCGACAGCGTCGATACCGTCCATCTTAGCGAGTTGAAGGAATGATGGAATCCACCGTCATGATCGCTGTCGGGCTGCTGCTGCTGCCGCCGTTCACGGCCGGGTGCCTGAGCCTGCTCATCAACAACTCGCGCTGGCTGCACGTCATCAATCTCATCAGTATCGGCACGTTGGTTGGGGCAGAAGCGGTCGTCGCGCGCGCCGTGTTCTTGCAAGGGTCGGTCACGGCCTTCGCCGAGATCGTCTATATCGACGCCCTGTCATCGGTCATTCTGTTCATTATCGGCACCGTCGGCATCGCCTGCTCGCTGTACATGCGCTCGTACATGGATGAACAGGTGGCGCACGGCGTCATTGCGCCCAAGCGGCTGAGTCTTTTCTTTTTTCTGTTTCATATGTTCCTGTTTGCCATGGTGCTGGCGACCGTCGCCAACAGCTTGGGGGTGCAATGGGTGGCAATTGAAGCCACGACACTGGCCACGACATTTCTCATCGCCTTCTGGCGCCGGCGTGAATCGTTGGAGGCCGGGTGGAAATACTTGATTCTCTGTTCGGTCGGCATTTCCCTGGCGTTGTTCGGCGTCGTGCTGATGTATTATTCCTCCCTTCGCGTGCTGGGCGATGTCAGTTCCGCCCTCAATATCACCCAACTCCAACAGGTGGCGGCCCAACTCGATCCTCACATCCTGAAACTGGCCTTTGTCTTTCTCTTTGTGGGGTACGGCACGAAGGCCGGCCTGGTGCCGATGCATAGCTGGCTTCCCGACGCCTACACCGAAGCGCCGGCTCCGGTCGCGGCCATGCTGGCCGGCGTGCTGGAAACGGTGGCGGTGTACGCGATTCTTCGATGCCGTGGCATTGCCGATCAGGCCCTATCTCCCGATTTCACCGGCGGCTTGCTAGCGCTGTTCGGGCTCATCTCATTTGCGCTCGCCGCGTTCTTCATCCTCTTGCAACACAATTATAAGCGCTTGTTCGCCTATTCCAGCATTGAACACATGGGTTTGGCGATGGTGGGGTTCGGGGTCGGCGGGCCGCTTGGTACGTTTGGCGGACTCTTCCACCTGGTCAACCATGCCTTCGCCAAATCGCTGGCGTTCTTCGCAGCCGGCAATATCCATCGAAGGTTTAAGACCGTGGAGATCGCCCAGGTCAGCGGTCTCACGGCGGTGCTGCCCTGGTCTGCCGTGGCGTTGATGATTTCTGGACTGGCGCTCACGGCGCTCCCTCCTTTCGCGCTGTTCACCAGCGAAATGCAGATCATCACGGCGTTGGGCACATCCGGCCTTCCGGGTGAGTGGACCCAGCCCGGCACCAGGGTTCCGCTCGTGATCCTTTTGCTCTGTAGCGTCGTGGCCTTCGCCGGCTTTCTTTATCGCATCACCGGCATGGTCTGGGGTTCTGCGCCAAAGGACGTTGTCCATGGAGAACAGTGGTCAATGGGTCATATTCCGATCATCCTTCTGGGGACCGTGCTCGCGGGATTTTGCTTGGCGCTCCCCTCATCGTTGCGAGAATTCATTGAAATGGCTT
The DNA here is from genome assembly GCA_035277085.1 of Nitrospira sp. Lineage (GTDB taxonomy): Bacteria > Nitrospirota > Nitrospiria > Nitrospirales > Nitrospiraceae > Nitrospira_C. Next base: position 65,149 of record DATELB010000288.1, read on the forward strand.
CCACGTTATTGCTGAGCCGCTGAGAGGAACGGTGACTGAACCTTCATCGGCCGAACGACGGATACAGCCGGTCTTTCCCGACTTGATCGCGGAACGCTCATCCGACCGCCTGGTGCAGTTTCGCGTGGACAAGAGCCGGCTTCCTGAGCTCGCCCGGTTTCTCCACGAGAAGCTTGCGGGCCGCCTGGCACTCTTGTTCGCGGTCGATTGCCGGCCGCTCGAAGACAAATACGAGATCCAGTATCTGTTCAGCTTGAACCGGCAGTGGGTGCTGCTCACGGTGGACATTCCCGGACAAGAGCGCCTCTTCACATCGATTACCCCGCACGTCCACGCGGCGCAGTGGTATGAGAGAGAAATTAGAGATCTGTTTGGGTTGATCCCGCAAGGCCATCCTGATCTCCGCCGTCTGGTTCGCCACGAGCACTGGCCCAAGGGCACCCATCCATTGATGAAAGAGTTCTTGTGGGATAAGAGGCTCGGCCGGCAGCAGGGCGAGTACCGGTTTCGTCACATCGAGGGCGAAGGCGTCTTTGAAATCCCGGTCGGCCCGATTCATGCCGGCATCATCGAACCCGGCCATTTCCGGTTCTCGGTCGCCGGCGAGCCGATTATGCAGCTGGAAATCCGCCACTTTTGGAAGCACCGTGGCATCGAAAAGCTGTTCGAACAGCAGACGCTAACCACTGCGCTCCCGCTTGCCGAACGGGTCTCCGGAGACACGACCTTAGGACATGGCTTGGCCTACTGCGAGGCGGTGGAAAGACTCTTACACATTGAGGTCCCCAGACGCGCGCGCTATCTCCGTTGCCTCTTTCTGGAATTAGAGCGGCTCCACAATCATCTCGGAGACGTCGGAGCCATCTGCAACGACACCGCCTATACGCTGGCTCATGCCCACTGTAGCCGATTAAAAGAACAGATCATGCAACTCAACGACCGGTTGACCGGATCGAGGTTTCTCCGAGGCGTGTTGGCCGTCGGCGGTGTCACGAACGACGTGTCGGCCATCCAACGGAGCGAACTGGTCGATGTCCTCGATGCGATCGAAAAGGATTTTGCCGAGCTGGAGTCCATCATTTTTGCGAATGCTTCGCTCACCGACCGTTTGGAAACGACCGGCGTCCTGACAGAGCGCACGGCGTGGGACCATGGCGTGGTTGGGGTTGTCGGTCGAGCGTCCGGCATGGATCGGGATGTCCGGAGAGACCGCCCGTTCGCCGCCTATGACGAATTAGCGGTCAAGGTCGTATCCTATCGCTATGGCGATGTCCGCGCCAGATTACGCGTGCGCATGGACGAGATCCATGAATCGATCCGCCTGATCCGTGAAATTCACAACACGATTCCGCAAGGTCCCCTGGTAATGGCTTCGGATCGTCGGCCTCACCGGGGGGAGTGGGCCCTCTCGGCGGTGGAAGGCTGGCGAGGAGAAATCCTCTATTTCGTCATGGCTGGGGAGAACGGTCGTATCCATCGTTGCAAGGTGCGCGACCCATCATTCGTTAATTGGCCGGCGATCCAATGGGCCGTTGTGGGCAATATTATCCCGGACTTTCCGCTGATCAATAAGAGTTTCAATCTATCCTACTCCGGCAACGATCTATGAGAGAGAGGCGCCTATGTTTCGTATTTTGAGGAAGAGCCTGAAGACCGGACGCGTGACGGGACAACATCCCCAACCTGCACAATCGCGCGCCGCCCTTGCGCCGGGAGCGCGCGAAAAGGCGTTGCCTTTCAAACGGTCTCTGGCGATCCGGGAGGTAGATACCGGTTCCTGCAATGCCTGTGAAATGGAAATGAATGCTCTCACGAATCCCGTGTACGACGTCGAGCGGTTCGGCGTTCACATCGCCGCCTCGCCACGTCATGCGGATGCACTCGTCGTGACCGGTCCGGTCACCGTGAATATGGAGCGGCCTCTGAAAGATGCGTACAAACAGACCCCTGATCCGAAGCTCGTGATTGCCTTGGGCGACTGCGCGATTCATTGCGGCGTCTTTAAAGCAAGTTACGCGGTGACGGGCCCGGTGGACCGCCATTTTCCCGTCGATGTTCGCATCCCCGGATGCCCGCCACGGCCGGCTGAAATTCTCAAGGTGCTCGAGGACATCAGGAGCCGGTCGTCGTCTAATACATGACCGTCAGCCGCCTTCGGGCGGTTTGCAATTGATGACGGGCCAGCCGTATCATCCGAACCATGCAGGTTCAACTCAGCCATCCAGCCAGAACCGTGGACATCAAGGGGCCCAAGCGCGCCAAGGACGTCCTGCGGGAGCTGAACCTTGTCGTCGAGGCGCATTTGGTGATCCGAGGCGACGAGCTGGTGACCGAGGACGAGATGCTGGCCGATAAGGACCGGATCGAGATCAGGCCCGTCATTTCCGGCGGGACGCCCTAATTGTTCTCACACACATTCAGTTGGGCGGGAAATGCGACAGGATGCTGTGCACGATGGCCTTCGTGCGCGCATCCCGTTGCTCTGAGGTAAGTCCCGGGTCGACCTCACCGGCCGCCGTACCCCTCCAGACGAGTTTTTGAGAACGCCCATCGATGATGTCGAGGAGCAGCGAACCGCTAAGATAGGAAGGCGTGTCGTTGACAGCCGGTGCGGATTTGCCGGCGGACCGCGTATCCGCCGAATGCGAGAAGGCATGCCCCGCCATGCCGTCTGAATAATATTGGCTCGACAGATCCGGGCTGCTGTCTTTGAGCCCCACGTGGTACGCCACGTAGAAATCAGGCTCTCCCTCAGGCAACGCTTGGTAGCCTTTCAGCCGTAGCTGTGTCCCCACGGCAATGCGGATCCGCATGTCGACGGCGCTGCTGTCGGCGCGCCTGTCACCGGTCTTTTCCTGATCGCCCGAGAGCCAGGCATACGTATGATACGCACTAAAATCGGCGCTGCGGTCAAAATCATAGCCGATCTTGGGTGATGGCACGCAGCCGGCCGCCACGGCCAGCAATGCGATCAAGAGATGCCGCCTGCTCATCGGGATGTCCTCCTGAAAATCTTACTCCGGCGGGAAATGCGCCAGCATGGCGCGGACGACGTTCTTGATCCGTGAATCGCGTTCTTCGGGGCTGAGACTCTGCTCAACGTCCGCTGTGGCTGAAGCCTGCCAGATCAGTTGCCGTGATGCCGCATCGACGATGTCGATCGTCAGTGTGCCTTCGTGGTACGGCTGAACGTCGCTGATCGTGGTGAATGTTCCATGCGCCCGGTCGCCGATGTAATTCTGCGTGGACGCACCCTTCATCAGATCCTTCATGCCTGCGTGGTAGGCGATCAGAAAATCGGGGGGCCCGTTCTGAGATGCAAGATAGCCTTTCACGCGAAGTTGGGCATCCACCGCCGCACGGATGCGGGCATTCACCAGAGAACTATCGAGGCGTTTGTCTCCCGTGGTCTGTTGAGCCGCCGACACCCATGCATAGGTGCGGTACCGGCTAAAATCAGCGCCGCGGTCGAAATCGTAGCCCACCCGCGGGGAACTGCAGGCTGCTACGATGACCAGGACAGTTATGAGAACAAGGGAACGATGCCGTCTCATGAAGCCGGCGGTCATGGTAGCAGAATCATGAGGCGGTCGGAAGTGGAAGGATCAGCGTCGCCGTGACACCTTGGCCGGGAGCGGATTCAATCTCGAACGATCCCCCGAGCGCTTGCATGCGCTCACGTATACTGAACAGCCCAAATTTCGATGACGATCCGCTCGCCGCCGGCCCGGCGGCGGCAGCCCTCACATCGAACCCCCCGCCTTCGTCTCTGACTTCTATTCGTAAGTGATCGTGGTGATATTCCAGACTGACGGCGGCTGCACCGGTCCCGGCATACTTCGAGGCGTTGATCAACAGCTCACGAACAGATTGAAACAGCAGCACTGCCTGATCTTCCGGCAGCGCCAGCTGAGGCTCTTGCGGGAGAGTCACCGCCACCGTCAAGGAAAGTTTTTGCATATATTCCGCAAGCCATTTCAGGGCGGCCGGAAGGCCGAGATCCCTCAACACGGAAGGGCTCAATTCCGCGACGAGGGTTCGCGTATAGCGAAGGGCGTCGGACAAGACTTCGTCGACCTGTTGCATGGCTTCCGTGAGAATCGGAATGGGCGGAGCATACCGCTTTCCTTGTCCGATTTTGATCTTTCCGAGGACGAGCAGGTGCTGGAGGTGATCGTGCAGCTCGGCAGCCAGCCGCTTGCGCTCCTGCTGCTCGGCGAGATTCAGCTCGGTGGCCATCGCCCGCAGCTGCTGCGTGCGCTCGGTAATGCGATCTTCAAGGTTTTTCGTCAAATCCTCCAACGCTTCCTCGGCGCGCTTGCGCTTGATGATCTCCCCCAACAATATCGCCTCACTGCGCAGCCGGGCCTTGGCCACCGCGACGATAAATTGAGGCCTGGACGGCATCTTGACGCTGAGCTCACGGAGTTTCTCCACCGGAACCTCGTAACGATCGGCCACTTCCATGAGCCGTTGATCATCCTTCGGCGGATCACCATATCCGATCGTGATGCTGCCGACCGTTTCTCCGTCGACCTTGATGGGCGCGGCATAGAGATTGATTCCGCCTTTGCAGGGCATGTCGACGGGGTTTCCTGCTTCCATCGCGCGCATCGACACCTCTCTGCCTGATTCACGACAATGCCAGTCGCCGCTGGCCAACGCCGCTTCGTTGTCTGGCGTACCGCAACGCGCCCGCGACGCCTGATCCAGAAAGCGGCACCAGTCGGAGGCGACAAGGCACGAGGCATAGTGCCCGTTTCGTTCGCAGACGGAGCCCGAGGTGCCGATGAGATGCAACGCGTCGCCCGCGACGTTCGCGAGCAGATCCTTTCCCACCGTGCGCAGAATAGTCCGGTCCGTGTTGAGCTCCGTCAAGTCTCCATAGGGCTGCGCTTTAGGGACCTTGAATGCGGTTCTTCCTTCATGGTGCAGCCACGCAATGCCCTGAAGCTCCGCTTCCGCCTGTTTTCGTTGCGTCAGAAGCATCCGGATTGCCAGTGCCGCAAGGACCAATAGCGAACCCGCCACGTAGCTTCGCCCCCGCGTCCCTTTGTCGCGGACGGTGCTTTTGAACGGAAACGTAAAAGACATCGATTGCATAAGATTCGACCGTTCAGGTTTCGTCTGACAGACACAATTATCCGAACGAGTACTATCGGCAAACCGCATGCCATCAACATCTCTGCGCAGCATTCACAAGTAGGTGATATCTCGAAGACCATAAGCTTGAGCGAGGTACATGAATTGTAGACGTGTATGGAGACGACTACGGCCTGGTACGGACGATGCGTTTTCTCTACGATACGCTCGGCACTGCTGGGCGGCGCGAGAGGGTCTCGCAATCACACATGCATCATTTCTTCTTAAAGAGATTCGCGCCGCTGGTGATCTTGTTCACGCTCGTCAACGGGGTAATGGCGTTCGGGCTCGACTGGGTGCCCACCGAGGAAGAACTGGCCAACTACCGCAAGAGCTGGAATCCGCCGACGCACGGCACCTCCTTTGCCTCGAATGCGGATGTCACCCGGCAGGGTCAGTGGTTCGTGCGCGCCTATGTCCAGGGCATGATCGGATCCGGCGAGTCACAGAAAAATCCCTCTTCCCAGCCGGTGGCTGCTCCCTTCAGCCCCGATGCCGTCGTACCTGCCGTGACGCTCTATTATGGTCTCACCCGTCATGTGATGGCTGGAATCGGCGTCTCGGCGGTCTATTGGAGTTCCAACACACCTGAGCCGGACGGGCGGACATCCGGAGCCGGAATCGGGACGACGAACCTGATTCTCAAATATCGGCCAATCGTGCAGGATCCAGATTCTTGGAAACCTTCCGTCGCCATCTACAGCCGCTTGTCCCTCCCAACCAACAAATGGTTTGGCACGCCTGAAATACCAGGGGGATTCACGCCTCTCTCCCGCGTCCCTTCAAGCCGCTTCGGAGCATTGGCCGTGACTGAGGGCATCCTCGTGCGGAAAAACCTCGAACCATTCCGAATCACAGGTAACGTCTACTATTCGTACAATTTTCCGGGATCCGGCTCTGAGCCGGGGGTCACCGTCTATGGAGGGGACTTGTTCAGCACACACCTGTCGTTGGAGCATGTCCTCAACGAGCGCACCGGATTCGGCTATCTCCTGGAAATGACGACGCTCCAACAGTTCAACAGCAGACTCGATGGCCATGCGGTGAATACGACGCCGGCGACGTTTTGGCTCGTCGGCATTCAACCAGGCCTCGAGTACACCTTTGCACGCTACGAATCCGGGGCGAAGCTCGTCGGCGCCATCGGCGTCATGGTCACGGTCGCAGGGCAGGACGACATCCGGGCCATTTATCCGAACATCAGCTTTAAGTACTTTTTCGAACAAAATTAACGTCGATCAAGGAGGGCGCTATGCCGACAATGGACCTTATCACTGAATACGTCATTCGCTATGGGTTTCAACTCTTGGGCGCAGTTGTCGTGTTTGCCCTTGGTGCGCTGGTCGCTCGATGGGCCGGAAGGTTGACACAGCAATGGCTCGGACATCACGACATGGAGCCGCCGGTCCGCATGCTGCTGGTCAAGCTGACGCAGACCGTGATTCTCGTGTTCACGGCGATGGCCGCGTTGAGTCAATTGGGCGTACAAATAGCGCCGTTACTGGCTGGCATCGGGGTCGCGGGACTGGGCGTCGGATTGGCCCTTCAAGGGGTGCTGAGCAACGTGATCGCCGGCCTGTCGATTATTTTTACAAAGCCCTACCGCGTCGGCGAGCACATTTCGCTGCTCGGAGTGGAAGGCGATGTCCTTACGATCGACTTGTTTACCACGACGCTCATGCACCCGGACCGGTCGCGAGTGGTGATTCCCAACCGAAAAATCGTCGGCGAGATCCTCCACAACTTCAGCAACATCCGGCAGCTGCACCTGACGGTGACGGTGGCCTATGGCACGAATCTCACCGAAGCGCTCGCCTTGGTTCGTTCGATCCTGGGCTCGAATGCCGGCGTGCTCAAAGACCCCGCTCCAGCGGTCGGCATTTCCCAACTGGGGGATTCGGGCATCGCGATCTCCATCGATCCTTGGGTGCCGGTAGCCGAATTCGGGAGGGTTCAGGGTGAACTCAACCAAGCCCTCGTCGAGCGTTTTCACTCGGCCAGCATTCAGATCCCGTATCCCCAGCACGAGGTGCGGTTGCTGTCGCCGGTGCAAGCCGCCTGACCGCTTGCGCAGATCGGCCACATAGATTCCTGGAGTCGCCCGGTTCCTAGCATTGCGCCCGGGTGGCCGCCCGCGCGATGGACGACGTCCTTGCGGAAACGTCTAACGGCTTCACGCCGCACGATTGGCGAAGGCCAGTTCGACGTCGGTTCGATCCGACTCTGCAACCGTCAGCAAGGGCCTGGCCCGGTATCCGATCTGCTGCGCCACCCACACGGCGGGAATCTGTTCAATCCGGATGTTGTAGAGATTGACCGAGTCGTTGTAAAACTCGCGCCGGTCGGCGATCGTGTTTTCCAGTCCGGAAATCCGCTGCTGTAGATTGAGAAATTCTTGGTTGGCTTTCAAATCCGGATACTGTTCGGCGACGGCGAACAGTCTCCCGAGAGCCCTGGTGAGCTGATTTTCCGCCTTGGCCTTTTCGTCGACGCTCGTACTGCGACCGTAGACGCTTCGTGCGCTCGTGACGCGTTCCATCGTTTCCCGTTCATGGGTCATGTAGCTGTTGCACACCTTGACGAGCTTCGGAAGTTCATCGTGCCGCTGTTTGAGAATGACGTCGATGTTCGACCACGCCTTATCAATGTTATTGGAGAGCCGCACCAACGTATTGTAGATCCCGACGGCGTACACCATGATGCCGGCGATTCCGAACATGAGCAGGACGCCGATCAATAAAGTACCGTTCATATCCCACGCTCCTGGTGAATGATTAGTGAACCGTCCCGCTACAGCTTGAACATCAGCAGCAGGCAAAGCAGCGTCAGGGCAGGCCCTCCGCCGATGGATGCCCATAACTGCCATTGCAACCGGGAGAGCAACTCTTTCTCGCTCCGATCGGAGATGATGAATGCATTGTCCCGGCTGCTCCCGATATACAGTTGCGCTGAACTCTCCGTACCGCCTCCCGTACCTCGTTGTTCTTGCGCAGTGCCCATGACGTATACGCGTTCCTCGGGCAGGATGACCGCCTCGCTGCAGCGGATGGTCTTTTCACCGAACCATCCGTCGACGGCGACGCCCAACTTGAGAAGGCCAAGAATCGTTTCTTGAGGCAGACTACCCGTCCAATTGCTCCGGGTCGTCCGCTTGTCCGGCAGAATCAACTGAGCATCGAACGGGACGACGAGCACCCGACCGGTTTCGTCTTGCACATAGAAGGGCTCCGCGGACGTGCCTTTAGCAATCGTTTCCCATGCGTGTTCTTTGCCGGATTGGCGACGTTGCTCGACAATGTAGGAATAGAGCACGCAGGGCAGTCCGCTGAACGGCGCCCGTAACGGCGCACGTTCAGGTCGAGCACTGCCGCTCACTTCCACCAGGCCAACCGCCAAGGACCGGACAGCCGAGGTGGGAATGCTTTCAATAAGTCGCTTCCGGTTGTTGACGGAGACCCCGTACGCCGAAAGTCCCATGCCGGCGACTGCGCCCAAGGCCAGGAACACCCCCGTGGCGTCCTGAGGCGTGCCCCACAGGCCAGGCACCACGGTTTTCCGTAGGCCGGCCGCCGAAATGAGAACGGCAAGGAGCAGCCCGAGGGACAGGAACAGCGTCCAGAACCATATTCCTTGCACGCTAGGTGTATGGCGACGACGAGCGTCGCCTCCGGCTTCCCTCGTGTGCGACCGCAACGCTCTTTTCTCGGCTCGACGATAAAAGTCCGCCTCGTCAAAACGGATCTGAGCCGAGCCGCCGCGCGCCGTCGCATTCATCAGGGTGAGGCTGCCTTTCGGAAGCCACCACCCCTCACAGGTCCTGCACGCGAACAACGCCGTCCCAAGCACTGTCTCTTGACCTAACAGGCCGCCACATTTCGGACAGACCGTTGCTGGTGCTGAGGCCGGTGTCCTGGCACCGGCGTGCAATCCTTCGTGAATGGTCCGGTAATTCTCGACGAACAGGTTGCCTTCTCCCACATCCAGCCAAACCCCGTGCTGTCCTGGACAGACGTCGAGCTGAGGCCCTTCAAGCGTCGGAATCTCAATGAGGTCGTTTTGACAGCTCGGACATTGCATACGGCATGCTAAAGCCAGCTAGGTTGAACTGTAGCAAATGGGCACCACATGTAAAGAAATGAGGGGAATTTGCGGATGGCTGGAGGAATGCCCTGGCACGGGAGATTGCTCATTGCAATCGTCGTAAAGCTGCCCGTATCATCGACTCATGAACTGCACCAAATGCAAAACGAAAGCGATCATCAAAATCCCGCGCCATCATGCGGCCTTCTGCAAAGTATGCTTCACGACCTTTATCCACGACCAGGTGACTCGGGCGATCAAGTCGGAAACGATGTTCGCTCGGGATAACCGAATCCTCGTCGCGGTTTCAGGCGGAAAAGATAGTCTCGCGTTGTGGGATATTCTCTTGCGGCTCGGCTACAAAGCGGACGGATTCTACGTCAATCTTGGGATCGGGGGTTATTCAGAGCGCTCCTATAGTATGGTGCGAAAATTTGCCGACGCCGTGGCTGCTCCGCTCGGCGCTTCGCTTCACACGCATACCGTGGAACAAGAAGAAGGGGCCGGCATCAAAGAACTCGCC
>DATELB010000289.1:0-13564 GCA_035277085.1 Nitrospira sp.
GCCCAGGCGAAGAAAGACCAGCGTTTTCAGGCCGAACTTGCCGACTACCTCAAGCAGTACGTCGGACGCCCGACGCCGCTCTATTTCGCCAAACGCCTGACGCAGCGCCTCGGCGGCGCCAAAATCTATTTGAAGCGGGAAGACCTTTGTCATACGGGCGCTCACAAGATCAACAACGCGATCGGACAGGGACTCCTGGCCAGGCGCATGCGGAAACCTCGCATCATCGCCGAGACGGGCGCAGGCCAGCACGGCGTGGCGACGGCCACCGTCGCGGCCATGTTCGGCTTGCAGTGTGAAATTTACATGGGGACGGAGGACATGCAGCGCCAGGCGCTCAATGTCTTTCGCATGCGTCTTCTGGGATCGACGGTGACCGGCGTAGATGCCGGTAGCCGCACGCTGAAGGACGCGATCAGCGAAGCGATGCGCGATTGGACGACGAACATCGCGACAACCCATTACATTCTCGGGTCCGTGCTGGGCGCGCATCCATATCCGATGATGATTCGCGATTTTCAAGCGATTATCGGGAAGGAGGCCCGCAAGCAGATTCTCGCCGCCGAGGGACGACTCCCGGAGTGCCTCATCGCCTGCGTCGGCGGAGGCAGCAATGCCATGGGGCTGTTTCACGCCTTTCTGAGCGATAAGAAGGTCAAGATGGTCGGGGTAGAGGCAGGCGGGCTCGGTGTCGGGAGCGGAAAACATGCCGCTCGTTTTGCCGGCGGCTCGCCGGGAGTGCTCCAGGGAACGATGACCTACCTGCTGCAAAACGAGGACGGCCAGATCAATCTCACGCATTCAGTGTCCGCCGGCCTGGATTACGCGGCCGTCGGTCCGGAACACAGCTATCTTCGCGAAATCGGCAGGACAAGCTACACGTCCGTGACAGACGAGGAAGCCTTGGCGGCCTTCGATCTGCTCGCGAGGGAAGAAGGCATCGTGCCAGCGCTCGAAAGCGCGCATGCCATTGCTCAGGCGGTCAAGACTGCCCCCACGATGAAGCGCCAACAAGTGCTGTTGGTCAATCTCTCGGGTCGAGGAGACAAGGACGTACAACAGGTGGCGCGAATGAGAGGGATCACGTTATGAAGACAGGTCGCCTCACCGATGCCGGCAAGCGCTTAGCACGCCGATCGCGGGACGCTGCCGCCTCGATACCCGGCACCAACGGCCGGTCTTCGTCGCGCGAAAGCCGCTTGGACAGAACGTTCGGCCGGCTCAAATCCGAGGGACGGAAGGCGCTCATCACCTACTTGATGGCCGGTGACCCGACTCTAGCGGAGACCGAACAACTCGTGCCGGAATTGGAAAACGCCGGCGCAGATGTCATCGAACTGGGCGTACCGTTTTCCGATCCGATCGCGGATGGGCCCGTCATCCAACAGGCGGCTGAACGTGCGCTTCGCAGCGGGACGCCCCTGCGTGAAATCCTCTCGATGGTTCGGCGCCTCCGGGCACGATCCGCCGTTCCGCTCGTCTTGATGGCCTATTACAACAGCATCCATGCCTTCGGTCCCGAGCGGTTCTGCCGCGAGGCTGCGGAGGCTGGAGTCGACGGTCTCATCGTTCCCGACATGCCCCCCGATGAAGCGGGTCCGCTGCAGCGTCCAGCCGCCGCGGCCGGACTGCATCTGATTTTTCTTCTGGCTCCGACCAGTACGGCTGAGCGCCGCGCATACGTGGCGAGGCGGTCGCACGGCTTCGTCTATTACGTGTCGTTGACCGGGATTACGGGAGCGAAGCTGGGCAAGGTGTCCGAGATCGGGCGGAGCGTGGACCAGATCAGGAAAATTTCGCAGACGCCGATTGCGGTGGGTTTCGGCGTCACGACGCCGGAAGACGCGGCCGAGGTCTCGGCGGTCGCAGACGGGGTCATCGTCGGCAGCGCCATCGTCAAGCAGATTGCGGCCGGACAGCAGCAACAAGACATGGTCGCGCGGGTGGCAGGCTTCGTTCAAAGCCTGAAGAGTGCGATGACGCCGCGGTCGGGCGTGTAATAAGCGGACAGTTCTACTTCTGAGCGACCGACGTGCCCTGCTGGTATTGAGGAGGCATGTAGGCGATCATTTCTTTCGCCAGGTCGTTCGCCACATCCTTGAGATTGGGGCGGTAGAACATGTAGCTGCTGGATTTTTCGTGGCGGGCTTTCCAGACCGTGGTGCCGGTCGTCGCGTCGACCAGCCGCAAACTCAATCCTACGCGGCCCACGTTGTCCCCTTCCTTCCGGACGTATTCCCAAGAGTTCACACGAACGACGAGGAAGGAATCGACGTTCAACGCCTTTCCCAGCTTGATGGCCGCTTCCTTGTCTGATTGCCCGGTCATTTCCAGCCGAGAGAAATAAAACACCAGCGAGTCGAACGCCTCCTTGGAGGCCTGGAACATATCAGTCACACTTTCCGGCGTCACGACGCGTTCGATCCGCGCCGTCTTCGTCAGCGCCCCCGAAAGCACGTCCTGGATGTCTTCACGGGCGCTGTCGTACTGGCTGGCCATCGGCGGGAGCACTGCAATGGCTTGCGGCCGGAACTGTTTTGCGCCCGGACCTTCCCAGACTTCCTGCAGGCCTCCGCAACCCGCGAGCAGCAAGGTACCGAAGACAGCGGTGCAGATGGCATAGGGTAACCGGATGGACATCTAATCAGTATACCATTAGTGGTTGACGATAGGGCTAAAAGGTCAAGGATACTGACCCGGAGGCCAAAGCCCCCTGCTCGCGGAAATCATACCCGCCGCCCAAGTCGAGGCGAAATGCGAAAATTCTCAGACCGAGTCCCGCCGTAGGAGTAAACGGGGTGCCGGCGTCCTGCATGTTCTTGAACGCACCGATGCGGAACGACAGAAATTCCGTCAGAATTGTTTGCTCCGCCCCCAGGCTCAAGACCTGGCTTTTGACGCCCGGCACGAGGGTCTTGTTCGAGGTCATATCCACATCTGCCGACAAGGTGAGCGACGAGTAGGGATTCAGCGCCATGCCTCCGCGTACCTGAGGTCCGAGCTTGATCTTGGAACCGTCCGGCGAGTCGAATTCCGGTTGATTGATGTCCTTCGCAACGACGCCGAAGCGCAGCCAGGAAGCCGGACGATAGATTGCACCGAGGTCGATTCCGTAGGTCGTCGAGATCGTCGCCTTGCCGAGGCTGTCCCTCAGTTTGATGTCTTGTCCGCCTGAAAGATTCTGCGTGCCGTTGTAGGCGGCGCCTTGAATGACTTTGGCCGTTACGCCAATCGAAAACATCTTGTCCGCAAAGGCATAGGCGTAGGAAAAGGCGGCCTGCCTGGCCTCCAGCATGCGGACGGCCGCCGCTCCGCTGACGGACACCGAGGTTGGAGTGCCGCTGCAATCAGGATTCGGGCTGCAACGCACCGAGACCGGAACCGACAAGTACGAGCCGCCGGTGGGCACATCCGAAATATTGAAACCGAACGCGTGCTCCCCGAAATGACCCTTGAGGTAGAGCCCTGCGGCACCGTTGAACGACGTGTTGGCACCGGGCGCGTTGATGCGCTTGGCGATGTCCTGCGCCTTGGCAATATTGGCGGGCGACGTATCGCTGGTATTAAAATTTTCCAGATCATTGACGGCACTGGCGATGCCCGCCCGGTCGATCACCTGAGTACCACCGATGATCCGGACATCGACGGTCTGCGTCATCGCGAGGCCGGCGGGATTCCAGTAGGTCGCCAGGGCATCCGTGGTGACGGCCACGCCCGCGCCCCCCATGCCCACCGCGCGAGGACCGACGATCACAAATTCCGCTGCAAGCGCTTCCCGTCCGACCCCGAGACAGAAGACGAGCAGGGCGGCTCGGAAAGCGATACGTCTTCGCACTTGCGGCACCTCCGGCAAAACGCCTTGCTGAGTCTATTGGATGCCCCCGCGCTCGTCAAGGATTTGAGGAAGGGAAGCATGTCCCGATCCGACGTCGACGAGTCGGAGTTTGTCAGACTGGGACGGGCAGCGACTTCGTCGGAAGAGTGCCCTTAAATGATTTGCCCGTCCTGCATGTGCAAGATCCGGTCGGCTTGGGAGGAGAGTTTGTCGTTGTGCGTGACGATCACGAAGGTGGTGCCGCGCGCTTTGTTCAATTCCCGCATCAGCGAGAACAGCGTGTCGCCGGTATGCGTATCCAGATTGCCGGTGGGCTCGTCGGCGAGCACCAGATCGGGCTTCTGGAGCAGAGCACGGGCAACCGCGACGCGCTGTTGTTCCCCCCCGGACAACTCACCAGGCTTATGATGCAGCCTGGCGCCGAGCCCAACGTCGTTCAAGATCGCGGTGGCTTCCGCCTTCACGTCTTCCGGTGGCCGCCGCTGGATGAGGGCCGGCATGGAAGCGTTCTCCAGCGCCGTAAATTCCGGGAGCAGATGGTGGAACTGAAACACGAACCCGATGCGTTTGTTCCGGAACTCAGCCTGCGCCGCTTCCGACAGCTGGAAGAGATCCTGCCCCTCAAAGCACACGCTGCCGCTGGTGGGACGGTCCAACAGGCCGAGAATATGGAGCAGGGTGCTTTTGCCCGCGCCGGAGGCGCCGACGACGGCGATGAGCTCGCCGCGGGCAATCGACAGATCGATACCTTTCAGCACCGCGAGCGTCTGCTCGCCCATGGGAAAGGACTTATGCAGATTCGACACGGTGATCATGCCCGTGCGGCTGTGATCCGGATTATTCATAGCGCAGCGCGGCAACGGGCTCGAGCTTGGCGGCTTGAAGCGAGGGGTAGACGGTGGCCGCGAAACTGATGAGGATGGCCGAGCCTGCGACCAGCATGACGTCTTCCGCCAGCACATGCACGGGAATCTTGGAAATATAGTAGACGGTGGGGTCGAACGTCCAAAACGTCTCAATCAGCCACAAAAATGCGTAGCCGAGCGGAATCCCGATGGCCGTTCCAGAGAGTCCGATGATCAGGCCGTTGAGCATGAAGATCCGGCGGATGCTGCGTCTGGTCGCGCCCATTGCCTTGAGAATGGCGATCTCCTTCTGCTTTTCGGTCACGATCATGGTCAGTGTGCTCACGATGTTGAAGGACGCGACGATGGTAATCAGGACGAGCAGCAGGAACATCATCGTTTTCTCGAGCTTCAACGCGGAGAACAGGTTGCGGTTCATCTGCATCCAGTCCCTGGCGCCGTAGGTAAAACCCAGCGCCTGCTCGACCCGCCGGGCGATTTCCCCGGCGCGAAACACGTCCGTCACCTTGATTTCGACGCCGGTGACGGTGTTGCCCATGCCGAAAAACTTCTGGGCTTCCGCAAGATCGATGTAGGCAAGGGACGAATCATATTCGTACATGCCGGACTGAAAAATGCCCGCCACGACGAAGGTCCGGATTTTCGGGACCATCCCCATGGCGCTGATCGTGCCCGTCGGCGACACGACGCTGATCGTATCGCCCGGGAAGGCGCCGAGGCGCATCGCCAGCTCCTTGCCGAGAATGATGCCCGGTCGTTCCGTCAACTGCAGGGGACCCGACGGATCGTCGGCGGGAGGCAGCTTGACGGAAATCGGTTTTCCCAGGTCCTCGAGCCTTCCCGACACGACGTTTTCCGCTAGCGCCGTCACCTTGCCTTCCCGGAGCGGATCGATCCCGCGGAGGACCACCCCTTGGGCGCTGTTTTGAGTGGTCAGCATCACCTGCTTGAGGATGAACGGCGTAGCGGCCACCACGTCGGGCACCGTCTCCACTTGCTTTGCCGTCTCGTCATAATCGCTCATGCCGTCCTTGGTCCGGTCCTGGACAATGATGTGGGCGGTGGTGCCGAGGATCTTGGCCTGAATGTCTTCCTTGAACCCCGTCATGATGCCGACGGTGCCGATCAACGCCGCGACTCCCAGCGTGATTCCGGTCACGGACACGATAGTGTTCAAGGAAATGGTCCGATTGCGCCGCTTGGCGCGGAGGTACCGGAGACCGACGACGATTTCATACGGGAGTGCCAAGAAGCTATTTCTCCGGACGCAACTGGGGAAAGAGGACCACGTCGCGGATGGACGCTTGATTTGTAAAGAGCATGATCAACCGGTCGATCCCGATGCCTTCTCCCGCCGTCGGCGGCATCCCGTACTCGAGCGCCCGGAGAAAATCCTCGTCAACGACGTGCGCTTCTTCGTCTCCCGCCGCGCGTTGCGCCGCCTGGCCTTCGAACCGCTCCCGCTGATCCAGCGGATCGTTCAACTCAGAAAAGGCGTTCGCGATTTCCCGGCCGGCGATATAGAGCTCGAAGCGGTCCGTCAAGGCCGGATCGGCGTCCTTGCGCCGGGCCAGCGGAGAAATGTCGATCGGATAATCGGTGATGAAGGTCGGCTGGTCGAGATTGGGTTCGACCGTTTCCTCGAAAATCTCGTTCACGATATTGAAGAGCGGCCATTTCGGATCGGCCGGCACGTTCAGCTTTTTGGCCGCCGCCAATGCCTGCTCGCGGTCCTTCAGCACGGAGGGCGCCAAGCCGTTTACTTCCAGAATCGCCTGATGATAAGACCAGCGCCGCCATGGCGGAGCCAGGTTGATCGCCTTCCCTTGATACTCGATGACCGTCTTTCCGAGGAGCTGCTGGGCCAGCGAGGAGATGAGTTCCTCGGTCAGGCGGATCAAGTCGTGATAATCCGCGTAGGCGACGTAGAACTCCAGCATCGTGAATTCAGGATTGTGGATGGTCGAGATGCCTTCGTTCCGAAAGTTCCGGTTGATTTCGAAGACACGGGGAAATCCGCCCACGATCAGGCGCTTCAAGTACAATTCCGGCGCGATGCGAAGATACAGGTCCACGCCGAGTGCATTGTGATGGGTGACGAACGGCTTGGCCGCGGCCCCGCCGGGAATCGGATGCATCATCGGCGTTTCGACTTCCAGAAACCCTCGGTCGATCAAGAAGGCGCGGATGCCGGAGATGATGCGGCTGCGCATGGCGAAAATGCCGTGAACGTCGGGATTTGCGATCAGATCGACGTAGCGCTGCCGGTACCGGGTCTCGACGTCCGTCAGTCCGTGCCACTTCTCCGGAAGCGGGCGCAGGGCTTTGCTCAGGAAGACGAGCTCATGCACTTCGACCGTGAACTCGTTGGTCTTCGTCCGAAACAGCGTGCCGGTCACGCCGATCCAGTCTCCCAGGTCGAGCTGTTCCGCCACCGTATAGGCCTGCGGAGACAGCAAATCCTTCTTCAAGTAAGTTTGCAAGCGATCGGACCCGTCCTGGAGCACCGCGAACGCAGCCTTTCCGAAACGCCGTAGCGCGACGATGCGGCCGGCGATGGTGCAGCTCACCTTCTCCTGCTCCAAGGCCTCCTTCGTCTTGTCCCCGTGGAGGCTGATGAGAGCGCCGGCCCGGTCCTTCACCTCGAACCGCGCGCCGTACGGCGCCACGCCGGCCTCGCGAAGCAGATCCAGCTTTTTGATCCGCTGCTGCCGCTGTTCGTTCGCTTCGTCCATGGTCCAGCGCCTTGCGTTACACGTCGTCGAGGCCCTGGGCCGGAGACAGCTGACCGGCCCCTTTCGTCAGCTGCTTCTTGAGGTATGCCTCGATGAATCCGTCGACATCGCCGTCCATGACTGCGGCGACCTGGCCTACTTCATAGCCCGTCCGGTGGTCCTTGACCATCTGATAGGGCTGAAACACGTAGGAGCGGATCTGGCTGCCCCAGGCGATGTCTTTTTTTTCTCCCACGATCGCATTGAACTCCGCCTCTTTCTTTTTCTGCTCGAGCTCATACAGCCGCGCTTTCAAAATTTTCATCGCACCGTTCCGGTTCTGCAGCTGGGAGCGCTCATTCTGGCACTGGACCACGATGCCGCTCGGCAGGTGGGTGATGCGGATCGCTGTCTCGACCTTATTTACGTTCTGGCCGCCGGCGCCGCCGGATCGAAAAGTATCGATCTTCAAGTCCTTGTCCTCGATCGCCACCTCGAGATCCTCGTTTAATTCCGGATAGACGAATACGGACGCAAACGACGTGTGCCGGCGTTTGTTAGCATCGAACGGCGAGATGCGGACGAGCCGATGCACTCCAGCCTCGGCCTTCAGATAGCCGTAGGCGTAAGGGCCGCTCACGGAAATCGTGGCACTCTTGACGCCGGCCTCGTCGCCCGCTTGGAAATCCAGGGTCTCCACCTTGAATCCTTTCCCTTCGGCCCATCGCACATACATGCGCAACAGCATCTGGGCCCAGTCCTGGGACTCGGTGCCTCCGGCGCCGGGATGAATCGCGACGATGGCGTTGTTTTGATCAAGCTCGCCGGAAAGCAGGTGTTCGACGCGAAGGGCGGCGAGCAGCGGCTCGAAGTGATCGAGTTCCGAGGAGAGCTCGGCTTCCAGCGAGGCGTCGCCGCTTTCCTGGGCCAGTTCGAGCAGCGCGGTGATGTCGCCGAGCTTCGCCTCGATGTCGCGCCATTGCTGAAGCTCACGCTCGAGTCTGACTTTCCGCCGGCTCACACCGGCGGCCGCGCGCGCGTCGCTCCAGAAATCGGGCTGGCCCATCTTGGCTTCGAGTTCCTGCAGTTCGGCGGTCATGCGGGAGAGGTCAAAGATGCCCCCGGAGCTCGGCGACCTGGTCAGCGACACTGCGCACGCGGAGACGAATCTCATCGAGCATGAACACGATCCTTTCGGTGGTTATACGGGAGTGGCCGCGACAGCGTCGGGTTCGGCCCCTTTGGTGCCAAAAAAACCGTATAGACAGAACAGGAGGGAGATTAACATACAGCCGTAGGCAAAGACATCTCCATGACGACTGTAAAAGGTCCTGGTCTGGCGCACTGGAATTTCCGCCTGCAGCGCCGTTTCCGTAAAAATGGGAGAGGCCTGGATGATCCGTCCGAACGGATCAATGAAGCCCGAAATGCCGGTGTTCGCCGCGCGGACGAACGCCAGGTGATTTTCGACGGAGCGTAAAACCACCATCGAGAAATGCTGGTAGGGCGCCGACGAATCTCCGAACCACGCGTCGTTGGTGATCGTCACGAGAAACTCCGCCCCGCTGGTCGCCATGCGTCGCACGAGATCGGGAAAAATGACTTCGTAGCAAATGACGACGCCCACTTTAACGCGGCGCGCCGGACCGCCGCCGTCGGGTTCCTTCAATTGAAAGGAAAGAACGGTAGGGCCGGGGCCCGCTTGGAAATCGCCGATGCCCTCCACCAGTTTTTCCAGAAAAAACAGGAGGGATGATTTCAGAGGAATATATTCGCCGAAGGGGACCAAATGCTGCTTGTCGTAGCGTCCCAGCAGCTGTCCGTCCGGAGACAACAGATAGGCGCTGTTCAGCAAGAACGGTTTACGGTCGGTGTCGAACCGGACGGCCGGGCTGCCGAAGAGCAAGGGCGCCGATGCCCGGTTGGCCATGGCGACAAGTTGCAGCTGATACACCGGTTCGCGTTCGAAGATGAAGGGTGTGGCGGCTTCCGGCCACACGACAAGGTCGGTCCCATAGCCGAATGACTCCGTCAAACGGTCATAGCGTCGGAGCGTTTCGTCACGATACGCCTGATCCCATTTGATCGCCTGATCGATGTTCGGCTGCACGACGCCGACGTGCAGCGAGGCTTTCGGCCGTTCAACGGCCTCGCTGGCGATCAGCGACGTGCTGTAGGCCCAAGACAAGCCGACCAGCATCGCTGCCGTCGTGACCAATTCCCAGGGAAGCCGGGCTGGCCTGAACCCGCGGAACAGCGGCATGACCCAAAGGTAGAGTTCGGCCAGGGCCACGTTCGTCAAGACAATGAGAAACGACACGCCGTATACGCCAAGGTGATCGGCGACTTGAATCAGATCGAGCTGACGGTATTGCGAATAGCCGAGAAGCGACCAGGGAAGTCCGCTGAACAGATAGGTACGCAGGAGCTCCAGCGTCACCCAGAGGCACGGCGCGGCGAAGAGGCCATAGCGCGGCACCAGCATCCGGAACCAGACGACGCCGGCGCTGTACAGGGCCATATAAAGACCGAGATAGGCTGTGAGCAGCAGCATGATGCCATAGCTAAAAACAACCGGCACTTTGCCATAGGTGGTCATGGCGGTGACGACCCACGACATGATTCCTGTCGAGCCGATAATTCCCGCAAGCCAGCCGAGCCAGAACGCTTGCGTCCGGCGGCTCAAGCCGTCGAGGGCGATGTGAAGGGGAATGAGCGCCACCCAGGCGAGGAGCCCGAAATCGTATTTTGGAAAGCAGTATGGAAGGAGAATGCCGGTCGTGACGGCAAGAAGGATGAGGCGCACGGGCCACTGACTCATCACGCTAACTTAGCGGAAGGAGAGGGTTGTTGCAACTTAACCCCCGCCGATCGTCGTCGCCGCTAATGCGTCATGATCGTGATGGGACCCTGCTGAGGATGGACATCCTGTTCGCCGAGTTCGCCAACGGCACCGCAATCCGCTTCGCTCAGTTCGACCCCAAAATGCACATCGGCAACCCAACGCACGGTGGCTTTTTTGATCAAGAGCGCATGCTGGGCGGTGGGAATCACCAGCACGAGAAGTTCCATACCCACTCTGACGACATGCGTGCCGCGCAGGCAGCCTCCATGGTTCGTGAGGTTTTCTGTCATGCCGCTTGCGTGGAAGCCTCCGTCGGAATAATAGACGGCGCAGGATATGGGAGAGCGGACGTCCCGTCGTTTGTTCGAACCAAAAGGCATGGGCCTCATCTCCGTACTGATGAACGGAAGGTACAGCAATTACGTTCCGGGAAACCATTGGGCAATGGTAGGGGAGGCATGGATTCTCACTCGGTGAAACAAGACTCTCAATCCGTGACAGATCCCCTAGGTGCACAAAGGCGATGGAAGCCTCCGGTTGCGGCACGATCGCACCAAATATCATATGTTTAGCACGCGCCGCGCTGACAATCCCAGGAGCCGGCTTGCGCTTCGCCAAGCGGCCGAATCGCAAGCAAGGTTCCGACGCCCCCTTTCGCGGGATGCCGGAAACTCATGATGTTGGTGATTTCTCCTAGACGAACGGGTATTCTTCAGCATGCGACGCATTGAACAGCGGTCTTCCGAATGAGAAATGTAATCCCCGAGGCAGGCTCGCCGATACAGACTATCGCCCTCTCCGTAATATCGCCGACTGCGTTTGCGCTGATGGTCGCCAGCGGGGGCTGCGTCATGCAGAGTACCTACGATGCGGCAGTCCAAGACACTGTGACGACGCGAACCGAACTCGCCCGTGCCTTGGAAGAGCAGACGACGCTGACCCGCCAGGTACGCGACTTGGAGATGCAAAATGCCGACGCGGTTCGCGCAGCCGAGGCCTCCGTCGCGGCGCTCCGGCAAGCCCAGGACGAAGCAGACCGTGAACGGCAGCAGATCGAGCAGCACCTCGGACGGCTGCGGCAGAAAGTGGCGCAAGCCACCAAACAACAACATGCGCTCAAATACGAGTTGACGGTGGCAAACGAAAACGGTGCGGCGCTCCAGGAAATGATCGACGTCTATGAGCGGAAAATTCGGGATGGCGGTCCTATTCCCTCGGCTGCCGAACCGGCGGTCCACAAACCGTTCGATCCTTCGACTATCCCTGTGCCTCAAGATTTGCCCCCGGCTCCCGCTGCGTCTGCGCCTCAACCCTTACCTCCACCGACGCCCGTTGCGGCGCCGGCGGCAAATCCTGCGAAAGCGTCTCATCCGTCAGCGGACGAAGGCTGGTTCACGAGTATCAAGAACTGGCTGGTGTCTATCTGGCAGTCCGTGTTCCCTTGACGTTCACACCTCCATCCTGTGCTTTTCCTAGAGTCCATCGGCGCGTTTGTTAGTCGACCCGATTGCGAGCGAGTGCGGTTCGGCCGGACAGGCTTGTCGAATTGATGGCGAGCGTGCGAGAACGCTTGTGCCTGTGGATATTTATGCACGTGTAACATCGGAATAACGCATCAACAGCGGAGATGCGCAATCACATGAGGCAAGGTGCAGGAATTGGAGCTGATGATTTCCGCTCCCACTATTAGTTGGGGTTGTATCGGCGGATTGCCTATGCCCAAAAATTAGGCAGTTTGCTCAGGAGATGCCTCAAATGATGCTTCATTCGAAGCAGTGTCCTCGTTGTTCACAGACTTATCCACAGAAAATGGGGATCGACAATTCGCGTGCCGCCGGAGCGGTTTCGTCGAACATCTCGAGAATAATTTTCTCCGTGTGTGCAGCCGGGATGGATGGGAGGCTTCACTGATCAGGCGAGGGTCAGGAGAAAAAGGTGGGAGGAGCACGCACCTACCGAGAGTGATAGGTACGGTGGAGATCTTGGGAGGACTTTAGGCTTCCCAGTACAAGCTGGGCATGCACACCATCCTCAGCGCTCGATCCCCTGATGGACCACATTCCCTCTGGGCGTTAACTCCTCCCACAGCACACGATAGGCTTCTGTTCCCCGACCGTCAAGCAAACTAATGTCCTTTGCGTTGACGAGACGGTGATCTCGCGCTGATCACCGTTGCCTCGCGACATTTTTTGTGATACCAAGACCACGCTCACATATCACGAGGGTGAATGCCGAAGAAACCTACGCCTGCACCTGCGTCCACGATCCGCCCGTCAGGTTCCGAACCAGCCGTTCCCAAAAAACCGCCGCAACAGCAAATCACGGCGGTCGAAATGGGTGCGCGCCAGCGCGAAATCTCCGTCTCGGAATTTTTCACGAAGAACCGCCATCTGCTCGGCTTCGATAATCCGCGCAAAGCGCTATTGACTTGCGTCAAAGAAGCCGTCGACAACGCGTTGGACGCCTGCGAAGAGGCCGGCATTCTGCCGGACGTCAGCGTCAAGCTGGAGGTGGTTTCGAACGGTGAACCGGTGGCTCCGAGCCAGGCCACAAGATTCCGTATCACGGTAACCGACAACGGGCCGGGCATTATCCGCCAACACATTCCCCGCATTTTTGCGAAGCTGCTGTACGGATCGAAGTTCCACCGCATGCGGATGAGCCGCGGCCAGCAGGGAATCGGCATTTCGGCGGCCGGCATGTATGGCCAGCTGACGACGGGCAAGCCAGTCAAGATCATCTCACGGACCGGCCCCAGAGCGGCCGCGCATTTTTTCGAAGTTCAGATCGACACCAAGAAGAACGAACCGCTGGTGCATGAGAACAAGCAGATCGAATGGGAGCAAGCGCAGGGAACCCAGGTCACACTGGAGGTCGAAGGCAAGTATCAAAAAGGCCGCGCCTCGGTCGACGAATGGCTGGAACAAACGACGATCGCCAACCCGCACGTCCGGCTCGTGTACCACACGCCGGAAGGCGAGACCAAGGAATACGCCAGGACCTATCACGAGCTGCCGCCGTCTCCGCGGGAAATCAAGCCGCATCCCTACGGGATTGAGTTCGGGATGCTGCTCAAGATGCTGCAGGACACGAAGAGCCACACCCTTTCGGGGTTTCTCTCCGGCGATTTCTGCCGTGTCTCGTCACAGCTGGCGGAGGACATCTGCAAGCAGGCGAAGATTTCTCCGACGCTGAAACCGCGGGACCTGAAGGGCCCCGCCGCCGAAACGCTGTATCGCACCATCCAAAACACGAAGATCATGGCGCCGCCCACGAATTGCCTTTCGCCGATCGCGGAGAAAGC
>DATELB010000290.1:0-27538 GCA_035277085.1 Nitrospira sp.
TCAAGTACTTGAATCGGCTGAGCGATGCCCTTTTCGTCTGGGCCCGTTGGGTGGCGAAGACGCAAGGCGAGCCCGAGTTTCTCTGGGAGCGCGAGACCGGCGGCTCCGAGGAGGCGACATAAAGAAATGGCCGCACGCACGCTCATGGTCCAAGGGACCGCGTCTCACGTTGGAAAATCCGTGCTCACGGCGGCCTTGTGCCGGCTGTTTTTCCGCCGGGGCCTCCGCGTCGCGCCCTTCAAGGCCCAAAACATGTCCAATAATTCGTTCGTCACGCCGGACGGGAAGGAAATCGGCCGCGCACAAGCCGTGCAGGCCGCCGCTTGCCGCCTGGCGCCGCGAGCCGACTTCAATCCGATCTTGATTAAACCCGAGTCTGATACAACGGCACAGCTTGTCGTCGGCGGCGAGGTCGCCGGATCGTTGTCCGCAAAGGACTTCGGCCGCGTGAAACGGGAATATTGGTGCACGGTTCAAGAGGCGTTTCAACGTGTGTCCGAGGCCTTCGACGTCGTCGTTCTCGAAGGGGCCGGAAGTCCTGCCGAGGTCAACCTACGAGCGTGCGACGTCGTGAACATGCAGATGGCGCGGTATGCAGCAGCGCCCGTCTTGCTCGTCGGCGACATCGACCGGGGGGGCGTCTTTGCCTCACTCGTGGGCACATGGGCGCTGCTGGATGCGAATGATCGCCGGCACCTGAGAGCCTTCGCCATCAACAAATTCCGGGGAGACGCGCATCTGCTGACCGAGGGAATTAGCCGAGTGACTCGTGAAACGGGCTGGCCTTGCGCCGGCGTGCTTCCGCACTGGGGTGACTTGCAGATGCCGGAGGAAGACACATTGGGGTGGGACGGCTGGCAGCGGCGGACGTCTCAACGAGACGACCGGGTCGTCATCGGAATTGCCGACCTGCCCGGCATTTCCAACTTTACGGACTTCGAAGCGCTGGCAGGAGAGGCGGACGTCGAACTGGTGCGCCTCCACGAGTCCACCACCAGGCCGCTCGATGCCATGCTCTTCCCAGGCTCGAAGCACACGGTCAACGCCTTGCAGTTTGTGCGCGCACAGGGTCTTGATCGTCTTGCCCATCATGTCTTGACCGCAGGCGGAACGGTGGGGGGGATCTGCGGGGGCTATCAACTCTTGGGCCAGACGATCCGCGATCCCGATCGTGTGGAATCATCTCAGGCGGAGATCGAAGGGCTCGGCATGCTGCCGATCGACACGGCCTTTGCCGCGCCCAAGATCGTCGAACAGGTTTCAGGGCGGCACCTTTCAAGCGGGTGCGCTATCGTCGGTTACCAGCTTAGAATGGGGCGAATCGGCGCTTGCCGGTCCGAGAAACCGTTTCTCGAACTGAGCGGCGATTCGAGCGGCGGTCCGCAGCATGAGGGAATGTCTCTTCATGGCGACCGTCTGTTCGGAACTTCCGTCCATGGGATCTTCGATCAGGGCCCCTTCCGCC
The DNA here is from genome assembly GCA_035277085.1 of Nitrospira sp. Taxonomy (GTDB): domain Bacteria; phylum Nitrospirota; class Nitrospiria; order Nitrospirales; family Nitrospiraceae; genus Nitrospira_C. The sequence goes on from DATELB010000290.1 coordinate 1,466, forward strand.
GATGGTGGCTGAACCGTCTCCGGCAGCAGAAAGGATGGCCGTTGCTTCCAGAGACTCAGCACCTGTCTCTCGATGCCAGGTTGGACCGCCTGGCCGGCCTGGTCGAACGGCATCTCGACATTCCGATGCTTGAGCATCTGATAGAGGCAGGAGTCTGAGCCATGCCTTCCCGACGCGTACGATGCAGGCTCTCGTTCGTTGTTGGGGGGGCTTCCTCGGGGAAAAGCGACGTGGCGCTTCGGCTCGCGGCAGAGGGCATGGGCAAGTCCGCCCGGCGCGCCTTTGTCGCAACCGGTGAAGGTTTGGATGAGGAAATGGCCATGAAGATTGCGCGACATCGGCAATCACGGTCTTCCGCGTGGGAAACGGCGGAAGTGCCGCTCGAGTTGAGCGCCTGGTTTGAGGAGCAGGGAAAACAGTACCGTGTCATCCTCGTCGATTGTTTGACCATGTGGTTGTCTAATCATTATCAGCGCGGTGCGAAGGACAAGGTCATCATCGACGAGACGAAAACGTTGCTCCGCGCGATCCGGGGCAACGACGCACGTGTCGTGCTGGTGTCGAACGAATTGGGCATGGGGTTGGTTCCTGCGGATCGGCAGTCGCGCCGCTTCCGGGAACTGGCAGGGGAGATCAACCGGCTTACCGCCGAAGCCGCGGACGACGCCTATTTCGTCGTGAGCGGCATCGCTCTTCCACTGAAACACGAGGGATGATGAACCTGTCTGAGGTGTTGGAGCAGATCGGCGAGCCGGACGCGGCGGTTGCCGCAGAGACACAGCGACGGCTGGACCGCTTGACCAAACCGCAGGGCAGTTTGGGCCGGCTGGAAGAATTGGCGGTCCAGTTCTGCGCGATCACGGGTGCACGGAAGCCGGCCGTGCCGCGGGGGCTCGTCTATACCTTTGCCGCGGACCATGGCGTGGTTGATGAAGGAGTCAGCGCCTATCCTCAGGCCGTGACTGCCCAGATGGTGCTCAACTTTCTCCGGGGGGGGGCCGGGGTCAATGTCCTGGCCCGTCATGCTGGCGTGGAGGTCCGTGTCGTGGACATCGGCGTCGCCCATGATTTCGGACCCGTCAATGGGCTCATCGACCGCAAACTCATGAGGGGAACCAGAAATATGGTGCAGGCTCCTGCGATGGACCGCGCCACGGCCGAACAAGCGCTCATGGTCGGGATCGAACTCGCGTTCGAAGCCGTTCGCGAGGGCACGGGCATGCTCGGCACCGGTGAAATGGGGATCGGAAACACCTCGGCGAGTGCAGCGATTACCGCTGTCATGACGGGAGAGGCGGTCAAGGACGTCACCGGATTGGGCACGGGTATCGACCAACGAGGGCTCGAGCGTAAAATTGACGCCGTTGAGAAAGCCGTAGCCTATCACCGGCCGAATCCGCTCGATGCCCTGGAAGTGCTCTCAACCGTCGGCGGTCTCGAGATCGCCGCAATGGCGGGGTTGATCCTCGGCGGTGCGGCGGCCCGGGTGCCCGTTGTTCTGGATGGTTTCATCGCCGGCGCGGCCGCGCTGATCGCCGCCGCGCTGCAGCCTCGCTGCCGCGCCTATCTGATTGCCTCTCATCGATCGGTCGAGAAGGGCCATCGAGTGCTGTTGGATAGACTGCAGATGAAGCCGATGTTCGATCTTGATCTGCGGCTCGGTGAAGGGACGGGCGCCTGTCTGGGAATGGGCTTGGTCCAGGCCGCGATTAAGGTGCTGACGGAAATGGCCACCTTCGATGAAGCCGGCGTGTCGGAGCGAAACGTGTGACGACGCATTTAAAACCATTGATCTTCGCGTGGCAGTTTCTGACGGCGGTTCCCGTGACGCGGGAGTGCCATGATCCCGCGCCCGATGAACTGGCGGGATCGATGCTGTGGTATCCCTTTGTCGGCGTTCTGCTTGGTGGATGCCTTGCGATGACGGACGCGTTGCTCTCGCGATGGCTGCCTCGTGAGGCGGTCGCAGCGCTGCTCATTGTTCTCCTGGTAGCCATCACGCGCGGCCTTCACCAGGACGGATTGGCGGACACTCTGGACGGGCTGGCCGGAGGACGGACCCCGACCGACCGTCTGGCCATCATGCGCGATCCCCGTATCGGCGCAATCGGCGCCACCGGCCTCTTTCTTTCATTGATCCTGCGTTACGCGGCCCTCGTGTCCGTGCCCGAGACGCTGCGTCTGCCCATATTGCTCTGTATGCCTGCTATGGGACGTTGGGCCATGGTCGTCGGCGCGTATGGAGCCAGGTATGCCCGGACGGAGGGGGGACTGGCCGCCCCGTTTCTGACTTATCTGTCGGCGAGACATGTTCTCGGGGCGACGATCGTCGTGCTGAGTCTCCTCGTCTGGGCGTTCGGAGGCATGGCCGCCCTGGCCGCCTTGTCGTCCGGAGGACTCGTCAGCCGTCTCGCCACGAGGTTCTATCAGCGCATCTTCGGCGGCGTCACCGGCGACACGCTGGGGGCAACCAACGAACTGATCGAAGTGAGTTTCGTACTGCTGATGCCTGTGCTTCTGTCTTTCCCATGACTGCCATCGACGTGGCGGCCGCCTGCGCGCTCGATGCCGTGATCGGCGACCCACGGTCGATGCCACATCCCGTCCGCTGGATGGGGGGGCTCATTGCGTTCAGCCACTGTCGGTTCCGCCACTGGTGCAAAGGAGCGTTATCGCTGCGCGCTGCCGGCCTCGTCATGGCGGCCGTTCTGCCGGCAGTGGCCTTTGCAGCCGGCTGGGCCGCCATCGAGGCCGGGAATGCGGTTCATGACTGGGTGGGAAGAGGGATGGGCATCTGTTTGGCTGCGACGACGCTGGCATGGAGGGATTTGGTCGATCACGTGCGTGCGGTGTCATCCGCGTTACAAGCCGGATCACTGGAGCGAGCCCGTGGTGCAGTCGGCATGATCGTCGGACGGGACACTCAGCAGTTGCCCGAAGGCGAGGTCGTCAGAGCCGCCATCGAAACGATTGCAGAAAGCGCGTGTGACGGCGTCATTGCGCCGCTCTTGTTCCTTGCGCTCGGAGGACCGCCCCTGGCACTCGCCTATAAGGCCGTCTCGACCCTCGATTCGATGGTGGGACATCGCGATGAGGAATACCGCGATTTTGGATGGGCGTCGGCAAGGCTCGATGATCTCGTCAACTGGATTCCCGCTCGTGTGACGGCCTGGTTGATCGCCGCCGCTGCCGGGATCGTGCTCGTCAGCGCTAAGGCGGCGAAGAGAAGCGGCGTCATTCTCCTTCGGGATGGACACAAGCATCCGAGCCCCAACAGCGGAAGGCCGGAAGCCGCAATGGCGGGCGCATTGGGAGTCCAGCTCGGCGGCGTGAATGTTTACGCGGGTCATCGTGAGGAACGCCCTGTGCTCGGTGATGCCCTGACGCCCTTGTCGCTTTTGCAGCTGCAACGGGCAGAACGTATCGTGACCGTGGCCTACCTCATGGCGATTGCAGTGTCGGCGAGGTTTCTGTGGCGGTAACACGGACGCCCTTGCACGGGGGGAACGTCCACGCGGCAGCGCGCGAACTGGGGCGGCCGGTCGAGTCTCTCCGCGATTTCAGCGCAAGCATTAACCCCTTGGGAGCTTCCGCCCGCGCCGTTCGCGCATTGTCCCATGCGGCCCTCCTGGTTGGGCATTATCCGGATCCCCAATGCGTGAGGCTCAAAGAAGCGATTCGGCGCCGCTGGCGGCTCGCCTCGGACTGCATCGTCGTGGGAAACGGGGCGACCGAGTTGATCGATCTCATCCCACGCGCGTTGTCCATACGCTCGGCCCTGATTCTGGGACCGACGTATGAGGAATATGCCCGGGCCGTTGAACTGGCCGGTGGCCGAACCAGCATGGTGATGGCGCAACGTGACGAGGACTTTCGGCCGCCGCTGAAGGCCACCAGGCGCCGATTGACGGCGCAGCGCCGCGGCAAGACGGCCTTCGATGCCGTCTTTGTGTGTCACCCCAACAACCCGACCGGTCAGCCGTGCGGTCGTGAAGATTTGCGCGGGCTGCTGGACGCCGCAGATCGTGCCGCCGTCTGGGTGGTCGTCGATGAATCGTTCATTGAGTACTGCGAGGGATTGAGCTGCATCACATACCTGCCCAGGTATCCGCGTCTGATTGTCCTTCGTAGCTTCACCAAATTTTACGGCTTGCCCGGCCTGAGGATCGGCTACAGTCTTTCCTCGGCAGCCGTCGGCGCGCGCCTGAGCCGGTGTCAGCCGCCCTGGACCGTGAATGCGTTGGCCCAGGTTGCGGCCGAAGCCGCGATGAGCGACGTACGTCACGCGCAGCGCTGCCGGACGTATGTCGAAAAGGAACGAGGGCGGATGGTCTCGCAACTCAGGTCGATCGATGGTGTCAAAGTGATTCCGTCAGCAGCCAACTTCTTGTTCATCGAGTTGCCCGGCTCCTTCCGTTCGTCCGCCATCACGGCGGCGCTTCGAAGGCAGGGCATGCTCATTCGAGATTGTTCACGATGGAAGGGGTGTTCCGAGCGCATGATCCGAGTCGCCGTGCGGCGGCAACAAGACAACACTCGCCTCTGTGCCGCGCTCAAGAGAGTGTTGCGGGGATGACATGAGACAAGGAAAGCCCGGACGGAGGGGCATCGAATATCGGATCCATGAGGGGACGTTGATCATCGATCTGAAGCGCCTCTATCGGACCATCTCGTCGGCGCCGCGGGGTGGGGGCATCGTGCGTGCGCGGTCCATACTCAACCATCAAGTTCCCGCCAATCCGGCGAACTCCGGCCACCCGGCGCCGGTGCGATGGAGCGATCCCGCACGGCACCTCGGCCGTTTGGCGGTGCGGATCAAGGCGAGGAGACCCGTCGTCGGCCTCATGACGGCCGTTCCGATGAAACAGCTTGTGATTGACCGTGAGCAATCCGGCCCCATCTGGATCCAATGTTTTTGTACGGTCGGGGTCACGAACGCCGTTCGGGCAGGGGAGTCCCCGCGGCCCACAGGGTCCGACCGCAAGAATGTCGGCACCATCAATATCATTCTGATCACCAACGCCACATTGGCGACGGCGGCTTTGGTGGGCGCCGTGCAGGTTGCTACTGAGAGCAAGACTGGGACGTTGATCGAGAACAAGGTGCGCAGCGTCGCTCGAACCATTTCCCTCGCAACCGGGACGGGGACCGATGCGGTGGTGATCGCGAGCAGCCTGCAAGGGGTCCACCGGATAGCGTACAGCGGGACGCATACGGTCATAGGAGCGATGATCGGCCGGGTGGTGTCCCGTTGTGTTCGAGTTGGACTCATGCGTTCGAACCGCTGGTTTCAGTCCGGCGAGCGCCGCCCACGTGGTCCCTCCTCCTAAGCGCTCCGCTTCTTCCTTCTCAACAGCCTCAGAGGGCCGCCCACGGCCGCCGGAACGCGTCAACTGCCGGATGATGTGGCGGCTGACGAGCGTGAATGCCTCTGTTAAGGCGCCCGCGCAGCGCTCACCATGATTTCCTTCACATCGGAGCAGATCCGACGACCACCATCCGCACGATGCGACAAGGGCGAATGGCCAATTTTTGCCCAAACGGCATCATTTTGTCGCAACCTGAACAATCATGCGACGAACGAGGAGGAACGCTGTTCCTGTGTAGAGTACGTAAATCTGTGAAAGGGCAGGCGTTTTTTAACCGGCATTCGTGCTCGTCTCTCTGCATCGCGCATAAGCACAACCTTTGCAAAGTGGGCCGCAGGTTTCGAAACGGCCGTGTGCGTCACAAACGGCACGCGTCAATTTCGTTGCCTGCACAAAAACGGTTATTCCTAGGCGATGAAGGCGAAGAATGAGAAAAGGAACGAAGAATCCGATCAAGTGACATCACGAAGGAGGATGGGTATGAACGCGACATGGTGCAACTGGCGGATGGCGGGCAGGATTGCGGCGGTGGCTCTGCTGTGTCAGGCGAGCCCGGTCTTGGCGGGCAACGAGGCCGAAGTGGCGGAACACTTGATCGATCTCGTGAAGATCGGCCGTGGCGTCATGTCGGAGCAGATGGGAAACATCAACGATGCCACCAAGGCCAACAAGGGCTTCACCGGCGACTACATGGCCGGGCAGGTGATCGAGCGGTTTAAGAAAAAGACGAAGATCGACCTCAGAATTCCCAATGCCGTGCCGCAGGCGCCGCTCTACCTCGCGTTGGTGGAAGCCGAAAAGGAAGTCGTGGACGAGGCTCAGCCGGTGATCAACCGGCCCGGCATCGGCTTCAAAGGCTTCATCCCCGCGGTGTTTGCACGGAAGACCGGAGAAAACTTCTATAGGAAGACGGGCGTGAAGTTGAAACTGACCGGCATCGACTATCGCAACGTCAACAATCGCCCCGACGATTTCGAGGCCGAGGTGCTGCGGATGTTTAACGACCCGCGGCATCCCAAGGGCCAGACGTACGTACGAAATACGGTAGTGGACGGGCGTCCGGTGCTTCGTATGATGGATCCCGAATACGCCGCAGCGTCCTGTCTCTCGTGCCACGGCGCACCCAAGGGCGGAAAAGACATTACGGGTGGTCATAAAGAGGGGTGGAAGGAAGGGGATTTGGCCGGCGCCATCAGCGTCGTGCTGCCCCTGAAGTAATTCGCGTCGTCATAAACGGAGCAGTCATTCCTAACCAGAACCAAGGAGAGAACGATGAGCAAGATTCTAGTCGTGGACGATTCCTATGCCGAATTGCAGGTGATTGAGGGTCTGTTGAAAGGCGCGAATCACACGGTCGTGTCCTTGCCGAATACGGAGAAGCTCGAAGACAAGGTGGTCGGTGAAAAGCCCGATCTGATCGTGATGGACGTCGTCATGCCGGGCCGTAACGGATTTCAGGCCTGCCGCGACCTGAAGAACGATGATCGGACCAAGAACATTCCCATCATCCTCTGCACGTCCAAGGGCAATGAAAGCGACAAATTCTGGGGCCAGCAGCAGGGCGCGAACGCCCATGTCGTGAAGCCGTTCAAAGGCGAAGAGCTGCTCGCTGCGGTCAAACGGGTGTTGGGATAACCGCCATGGCTGCCGCCGAGAGCGCGACCTCCCTCGCAATCCAAAAGGCCGATGCTGCGGCTCCAGGCCATGGCAACGCCGCCCAGGCTGCGGGCACAGGGACCATGCGGGCCGCGATTGTGGCGTTGGGAGGCGAATTGTTCACGATCGATCTACAGAACGTGCGGGAAGTGTTCGTCGTCGAATCCATTACGCCCGTGCCCGGTATGCCGGCCGGGTTGGTCGGCGTGACGAACCTGCGCGGATCGGTCGTGCCTTTGCTCGATTTGCGGCAGATGATCGGGCTTGCCGCCGAGAACGCCCTCAAGTATGCCGTCGTCATCAAGCACGGCAACTGGCAAGTCGGGGTCTTGGTGGACACCGTTCCCGAGATTCGCACCCTGTCGAAGGATCAATTTTTACCGGCTCCGGTCGGCACGGGGGACGGGGGCAATCCCTTCGTATCGACCGTTGTGAACCTGGAAGACCGGCTGCGTGGCGTATTGGAGACGTCCGTCGTTCTTTCTCATTTCGAGGGCACAGGCTGAATGGAAGATCGTCTAGACAGGGTGTGAGGCTTACGGCTCGATCGTATCGCGAGCGAGAAGGAGGAGGTTCCCATGTTGAGGCTCAACTTTTTTGCATGGTTTGAAAACTTAAAGACACAAGCCAAGCTGTTGACTGTGTTCGGCTTGGTCGGTGTGATCATCGCCGCAATGGCGGGCGTCGGCGTCGTGACGAGCACCCGCTTGTCTACACAAGCGGAAACGATGTACACCGACTATACAATCGCGTTAACCGACTTCAACCAGCTGCTCTTCAACCTCAACCGCTACCACGAATCGTTGGTCGACGTCTCGCGGACGCCGCGTGCCTCGGACTTCGAAATCGAGTTGAAGGACATCGCGCCCTTCCGTGCAGAAATCGAACGGCTGGTCGGCAACTATGAGAAGCTCGCCCATCGGACGTCGACCACGGGCCGGGACGAACTCAAGGACCTACAGGAACTCAAGGCGGCGCTTGCCGAGTTCTTCAATCAGGGCGACGCGGCGATCAACACGATCAAAGAAAGCTTCGAAAACAAGGCCCTGTCATCCGGCCAGGCGTTGGCCATGCGCGAGTTGGGCGCTCTCGCCATTACGGTGAGCTTGAGCCCCGCGTTCGAAAAGGTCACGCAGCGCCACGCCGAACAGATTAAGACCATGTCCGAAGTCGCCAAAGACCTTTCGGATGACGCGAAAGCGATGGCATCCAACGCGACCTACATTCTGGTCATCGGCGGTATTGCCGCGGTGTTCTTAGGGTTGGCGCTCGGATACTGGGTCGCGCACAAACTGTCCCTGGGTATCGGACAGGTCGCCAGCGTCGCGCAACAAGCGGCGAGCGGCAACTACCAAGCGCGCGCCAAAATTACGTCGAAGGACGAGCTTGGTCAGATGGCCAGTTCATTCAACACCATGTTGGACCGCATTACGGCCCTGGTGACGTCGGAGGGCGAACGCGACGAGATGCAGAAACGGTTGATGAACTTCCTCGTCCTGGTGTCGGACGTTGGTAAGGGAGACCTCACGAAGCGCGGCGAGGTCACCGCCGATATGTTCGGTAACCTGGCGGACGGCTTCAACCTCATGATCGCCCGGTTCGGGCAACTGCTCAAACAGGTCCGTGAGGCCGCTGAGCGCGTCAATAAGTCGGCCGGTACGTTGCGTGACAGCGCCGGTCAGATGGCCGGAACCGCCAAACACCAAGCGGACGAGTCGGTCAAGACACTCAGCGCCGTCGAACAACTCGCTGCTCAAATGCGCCAAGTCGCGGAAACCGCCGGCGCCTCCTCAGAGTCCGCCAAGCAAGTGTTGCAGGCGACGGAGCGCGGCCGTATTGCGGTGCAGGAAACCGTGCAGGACATGCAGAGCATCCGTTCCGCGGTGCAACGCATGTCGAAGCAGGTGAAGGGCCTCGGCGACCGGTCGTTGGAAATTTCGCAGATCGTGTCGACGATTCGAGATATCGCCAATCAAACCAACCTGCTCGCGCTCAACGCCGCCATCGAGGCGGCCGGCGCCGGCGAGGCCGGTGCCCGGTTCGCGGTCGTCGCCGACCAGGTGCGAAAACTGGCCGAAAGTTCCACGCAAGCGACCAGAGAAATTGCGGATCTCGTGAAAGTGATTCAAACCGAAACACAGGACGCGGTCGTCGCCATGGAGCAGGAAACACAGGCGGTGGAAGCGGGGTCCGCTTCCGCGCTGCGTACCGGTGAGGTGTTCAACGAAATTTCAGGCATTGCGCAACGCTCTGCCGAATTGGCGCAAACGATCGCCAGCTCTGCGGCGACGCAAACGGCATCTACAGATCAGGTGGGCCGCTCGATTAAGGACTTCACCGGCGGTGCCGTCGCGACGCAAAAAGCCACGGATGCGGCGCGGTTGACCGTCGAAGACATGGCCAAGCTCGCCGATGGTCTGACGGCGTCGGTCGCGCAGTTCAAGCTGGCCTAAGGTCTGGTGCCCGGGGCGCCGCCACGCGGCGCTCCGGGTCAGAAAGGATAGGATGAGCTCCGAACTGGACCGTCAGGGCCTCCTCGATATTTTCGTCATGGAAGCGGCGGAAGCGGTCGCCGCACTCTCCACGGCCGTCAATCCTCCCGGAGACGCGCTGCCCAGTCCGCAAGAACTGCAGAATCAATATGTGTGGGCACACAAAGTCAGGGGCGCCTCCGGTATATACGGCTTCACCGGCCTCGCGCTCCTCGGCGAGCTGCTCGAGACGACATTGGAGCAGTCTACGGCCATCGATCCGTCCTCGTGGTTGAAGACGGTCGGTGTCCTGCGCGGGATGGTCGAGGCGTTTCAGTCGCAGTTGGAAGTGGTGAAAGGCGGAGGCAACGAAGACCCGGCGGTGAGCGCGCATTGGAAAAAGGAAGTGGACGCCTTGCTGCCTGCTTCGGCCTCGGCCTCGGGCGGCGAGGAACTGCCCGCAGACTATCTGGTGCCGACCATCGATGCGGAAGTCCTATCCTATTTTGCACCGGAGGCCGACGAGTATCTCCAGACGCTTGATGTCCTGACCAATCGCTTGAAGGAAAACCCGGGCGATCCGGAAACGATCCAGTCCCTGTATCGCACCGCCCACACGCTGAAGGGCTCGGCGCACACCATCGGCTTCAAGGTCATCGGCGACATCGCCCATCCGGTCGAAGCCTGCATGATCGCGGTGCGCGACGGAAAAATTGCGGTCTCATCGGCAATGCTGTCGACGATCGGCGACGCGGTCGACCTCATTAGGCTGCTCATGAAGCGGGATGACGCGAAGGTCGATCAGTTGAGGCATGACGTGCCCGGCGTCACGCATACCCTACAGCAGATCCAGGAGGGACGGCCGGTCGGCGCTCCGGCGCCGGCTGCCGCGCCGTCCCAGGCCCCTGCTCCGGCCCCGGCTAAAGTGGCGACGGCCGTGCTCGAACCGCCGTCCGAGCCGCCGTCGACTGCCGCGGCCGCTGGTCCGTCGCTGACGGACGAGTATTTAATGCCGCAGCTGGATCCGGAAGTGCTGTCCTACTTTGCCCCGGAAGCGCAGGAATATCTCGAGAGCCTGGAGGCCCAGCTCCTCAGGCTCGAAAAAGAACCTCAGAATCCGGATTTGATCAACCAACTGTTCAGGACTGCGCACACGCTCAAAGGGTCGGCGTACACCGTCGGATTCCAGTCCATCGGCGATCTCACCCATTATATTGAGGACTTCATGGGCGCGGTGCGCGAAGGCCGCGTCAAGGTGCAGCCTGGTCATACGGACGTGCTCCTGCGGTCTGTGGACGTCGTGCGCCTGCTCATGCGTCGGGATCCCACTTTGACGGGAACCGTGCGGCAGCGGTTTGCGGCGGCGATGAAGGGACTCAAGCAGCTCGAGCAGACCTCGACGGTGGTGGAAACAGTGGCCAAGGCGGCGCCCGTTGAAGCGCCGGTGGCGGCGTCCACGCCCGAGCCGGTCGTCGAAGCGAAACCACAAGCCGAAGCCGACCCGGCGGCCAAGGCCAAAGATACGACGGGAGAAGACCGGGAAGTCATTCGCGTCAGCCGCGACCGCCTCGAGCGGCTGTTGAACCTCGTCGGCGAGTTGGTCATCGGCCGCGGACGATTGGAGCAGCGGTTGCGAGTGCTCGAGCAGTTGTCGCAGCAAGTATTGGCGTGCCGCGTGCGGTTAATCGATTCCGTGAGATCGTTCGAAGAAAAGCACACGTTCACGCTGCCGACCACGACAGGCGGCACCACGGAAGCGGTGAAGGCGGGCAGCGCCGCGGCGGCCTTCCAAGGGGTGCACGATTTCGGCAGCCTCGAATTCGACAAATACGACGACTTCAACATTCTGGCCCGGCGCATCAGCGAGGTCACGGCCGATATCTCGGAATCCATGACGCAGCTGAGCGGTTCGATCCGTCGGTCCCATGAAGACATGAGCCAGCTGCAGCAGCTCACGCTCGGCATGCGCGACGAAATTGCGCGCGCCCGCATGGTGCCGATCGGCACGCCGTTCACCCGCTTCCGGCGGGCGACGCGCGAGATGGCGCGAGCGACCGGCAAGGAAGTCAGTCTGGTTACGTCGGGTGAGCACACGGAAGTGGACACCGGGGTCGTCGAGCGATTGGTGGATCCATTGGTCCACCTCGTACGCAATGCCGTCTATCACGGCATCGAACCGGCGGCGCTGCGCGTCTCCAAGGGCAAACCCGCGACGGGGACGATCTATCTGCACGCGTCCCATCGAGGCAATGCGGTGCTGATCGAAGTGGAAGACGACGGTGCAGGCCTCGATATCGAAAAAATCAGGGCCAAAGCCGTGGAACGGGGCCTGGTGCGCTCCGACATCGCGAAAAACATGCCCGAAGCCGAGGCCATCAAGTTCATCTTCCTGCCCGGATTCTCGACAGCCGACCAGGTCGGGGATCAGGCCGGCCGTGGGGTCGGCATGGATGTGGTCAAGCGCGTCATCGAGAGCATGAACGGCCACATCGACGTCGAATCTGTCCGCGGCGTCGGCACAAAATTCACCTTGCACCTGCCGTTGACTCTCCTCATTGCGACGGCGCTGATGGTGCGGTGCGGCGAAGAACGGTACGGGATTCCCCTGCCGAGCGTCCGCGAAGTGACGATGCTCACGGCCGGATCATTGCAGCAGATGGGCGAACGCTCGATGCTTCACACCGGCGATGAAGCCATCGACGTCCAGCCGTTGCAGCAGCTGATGTATCGAAACGGATCGGCGCGCGTCGAAGTCGGCAAGCCGGTGGTCATCGTCCGCACCGGGACCGGGCCCATCGGTCTGGCTGTCGATGAGCTGCTCGGCCGGCAGGAAATCGTCATCAAGCCCATCGGATCCTTGAAGTCTCTGGAGCGGTCGAGCTTCGGCGGCGCGACGATCGACCCCGAAGGCCGGGTAGTGCTCGTTCTGGATCCGGCGCGGTTGGTGTCCGGCGGGGAAAAATCCGTGGCACCTTTGGAAGCGTCCAGCGAGATCGGGATGGGCGCGGCGACCGACACGCCGTTCACTGAGGTGCAGGACCAGCCGGCCGTCGAGCAAAAGATTCTCTTGATCGATGACTCCTTGAGCATCAGAAAATTCGTCGGCCGCATGCTGGAAACCGCCGGCTATGAAGTGGACACGGCGGTGGACGGGGAAGAAGGTCTGCGCAAAGCGTCGGCCAAGAACTACCGATTGATTCTGACGGACCTCGAGATGCCGAAGTTGAACGGCTATGAAGTGATCCAGGCGTTGCGGAGCCGGCCGCAGACCCAACAGACGCCGATTATCGTCATGACGACGCGTGCCGGAGACAAGCACCGCCAAATGGCGTTGAATGTCGGCGCCAGCTCCTACATTGCCAAGCCCGTGGAAGAGCGGGCGTTGATTCAAGAACTGGAACGGTGGATCGGCCAGGAGTCGCCTGCCCGGAGAGCCTAAGAGTTCGGCCGGCATGCGATCAGGCGGTGCACCGGGCAACGTCGTCGAGATTTGAATGAGTTTGAGAGGCCATCATAAGGTAACGACCACTCTCGTGCAGACGACCAGCCTCCTGGTCGTCCGGTTCGGGAATCAGTGGTGCGCGTTGCCGTCTCAAGGCGTCCGCGGGGTGCTGACCCCGCAAGAGGCGCGGAAGGAAGGCCGTGTCACGTTTGTCGGCGTCACGTATGAGGACGTCGACCTGGCCGACCGCGTAGGCGCCGTCCTCGACCTTTCCAATCCGGACATGCGGGTCGTCCTCTATTCGAACGGCCAAACCCACGGCGCTGTCCGCGTCGAGGAGGTCATTGGCATGATCGAGGTCGAGCGCGCGGAATGCCGCCCGCTTCCGTCGCACTTTCAGAGGGAGGAACGCACCTGGATCTCGGGAACAACTATTTACCGGGATCATCTGGTGCTGATTCTGAGTCCCGACTGGGTGTTGGGCGAACTGGGAGAAGTCGTGTCTCATCACGCGTTGACCTCGTCGTAGGTGCATCATGCTTCGCGCGACCCGTCAGCAGGATCAGTCGGTCACCACCAAACGTTCATGGAACGTCGTGGTGTTCTCTGTGGGTGGTAAAAAATTGGCGGCGCGGACGGAGGATGTCGGCGGCGTGGCGCCGTGGATCGACCCCGTACCGGTGCCGAGCCGCACACCGTTCGTGGGAGCCATGCTCAAGCGTGAAAAGGACGTCATGCCGGTCTATGACCTGGCGACCCGACTCAGCCGGGAGGTCGAAGGGGACCCGCTGTTGTGTCTCGTGGCGCGTCATGTCGACGGTCCGATGGCCATATGTATCGACGGAGTCATTCCTTCCCTGCATAACGTGGATGTTGCGCACATCGTGCCCAGCAAGCGCCTCGACCTGGAAACGTTGGGCAGCTTTACCGACGAGGGACAGGAAATCGACATTGTTGCGTTGCAACGACTCGGCAGAAATCGTCAAGACCACCTCCGGTCATAAGCGTGATCATCGAAAGGAATAATACATGCCGAAGATCCTGGTCGCAGACGATAGCATCGCCGTTCGCAAGGTCGCCGAACGGCTGCTGACGGAGGCCGGGTTAGGCGTGACATTGGCGGCCAACGGCGAAGAGGCACTGGCTTTCCTGGCCAAAGAGGTGCCTGACCTCATCGTGTCCGACGTGATCATGCCGGACAAGAGCGGCTACGAAGTCTGCGCGTTCGTTCGCGCGCAGACCGCACTCGCCAATACCCCCGTCCTACTGATCTCCGGCATCGTCAACGACGAAGTCACGAAGCAGGCCGAGTCTTGTCATGCGGACGGCGTGCTGAAGAAGCCGTTTCAAGGCACATCCCTCAAAGACCGTGTGCTTGAGCTTCTCGGCAAGAAGCAACAGCCGCCTCCTGCTCCCGCCAAACCGGCCGCTGCGGCTCCTCAGCCCGCGCCGCCGATTTCCGCTCAGAGCGCGGCCGGTGCCGCCGAGGAGGCGGATGCCTCCCGCGAGACGCTGCAAAAACTTAAACAGGTGACCGCCGAACTTGAGCAGGAGCGCCGCAACACGGCGCAGTTGACTCAGAGGGTCGCTCAACTCGAGGCGCAGACGGCTCGGGTCAAGGAGCTCGAAGCCCAGACCGGCCGGATGAAAGACCTCGAAGCTCAGGCCGTCCGCATCAAAGACCTCGAGGCCCAGGCGGGACGGCTCAAGGAGGTCGAACTCCAGGCTGGGCGTGCGAAAGAGCTTGAATCGCTGCTGGCCGCCGAACGCGAGCAGGCGAAGCGAGCGGCCGCGGAATCGGCGCAACGCGTCAAGGAACTCGAAGTGCTTTGGAAGACGGAGCGTGATCAGGCGGCTCAATACAAAAAGGTCGCCGCGGATGCGCAAGCCCAGGCCGCGCGGGCGCAGGACCTGGAAGGCGTCCTGCAAAAAGAGCGGACTTTGGCGGCGCAGCAAACGCAGCGCATCACCGAGCTGCAAAAATCCATAGGCCGGGTGCAAGAGCTCGAGGCCGCGTTGAATGCCGAGCGGCAGGCGGCCACTCAGCTGGTGCAGCAGATGACGGCTATGGAGAAGGCGGTGAGTCGCTCGCAAGAGCTTGCGCAGCAATATTCACGGGAGCAACAGCGCGTGGAAGAGCTCACGCGCCGATTGGCGGACACCGAGAACAGCGGCGGAAAAGCGAAAGAAATGCAGCAGCTCTTGGAAACCGAGCGCGAGCGGAACGCCGTTCTTGCCCGCCGGGTCACCGAGACGGAGATGGCTGCTCAGCAGGCGACGAAGCGATTCGAGGAAATGGCCAAGAAGCTGGGCGAGATCGCAGGCTTGGCATCCCAGCTCGGCGGCGGGTCCAAGCGCGCCTGACGGGTGTGGTGTTTCTGGCGGACCATCGATGTCTTACGCCGGTGATTCTCCCTTGCAGCGCCGCGGGCGAGTGGCTGACCAGCAGAAGGGTTTCTCCGTGGAATTCCGCCGCGGTGAGGGAGTGGATGGATGTCGGGCGATACCTCTGATGAATTTCAAAAAGAGCTCGTCGATCTCTTCGTCCAAGAGGCGCACGAATGGCTGCAGAACATTCATGTCGCATTGGACGAGCTGCAGCAAGGGCCGCCCCCGGAACGCCACGCCGCACTGATCGGCACCCTCACCGCCGGTGTGACCAATCTCGGCGGCTCTGCCGCCACCATCAATCTTCCTGATGTGGAGCAAGCCAGTTTCGCCGCCTTGCCGTTCATCGAGGCGATCAAGGATCCGACGAAATCATTTTCGGTGCAGGATTTTCTTTCGCTCTGTAAGCAACTGGGGCAAATCCATACGGCCCTGACGAGCGCTACGGGCGTATCCTTCGAATCTCAAGCCGAGGCCGAAGTGGTTGAGGCGGCTCCCGCGTTGTCTCCGGCCGAGTTCCTCGGCACGCTGCGAGCGCTCCAATCGACGCATCCGGCTCCAACCGGGCCGTTGGAACGGAATCTCATCAAGACATTGATTGACCAAATGGAAGGCCAGGTGCAGGCCGGCGTGCAGCAAGTCGGCGTCGATGTCATCCAGGGCTACCTCGACCGCATGGCCGCGTCCGAGGAGGCCTTTGTACAGTTGATCGACGCTCAGATGCCGGGTTTGGCGCAAAAACTGGCTGCGCTGGCCGGCGACGGTTCCCTTCCGAACGGCGCCATGGAAGCGTCGCTTCAGGAGGTGACTCAGTTGCGCGCCGAAGCACAGCAGGTCAATGTCACCCCGGCCATGACGTTTTTCGGCGGATTGCAAAGTCTCTTGTCGGTGCTCGCGCAGCACCGTCTCGGGCTGGCCACGGAACGCGTGCAGGCTGTCACTGGGCGGCTCACGGCGATTCGCGACTTGATCCATCAATGGGTGGAGCGCGGCAAAGCCGAGCGCACGGCCATTGGGCAAGCACTGCCCGCGAGATGAAGACACCAATGAAGCCCCTTCGCCTTGACATGCCTTCCGACCGATTGCATGCTTGAAGCGAGCGACGATGCGTCACACAGAGAGTTGACAGGCATGATGGAAGAACGACGCGCGACGGATGTGTATCGCCGGGCCGAGCAGGAATTGACTGCAATGGCCGCGGCGATTCAACGCCAGGATCGCCTCGAGATCGGGGAGTTGTCTGCCCTCGCCAAAGAGGTGGCAGACTCCATCGGGCGCAACGATCAACTCGTCGTACAGGCGCTGGCCGGGCCCAGCGGTTCCACGCTTATCACCAATCTGGTCAACGTCAGTATTCTGGCGACAAAGGTCGGCTCTGGGTTGGGCTATTACGGTCAAGAACTGCAGCGGCTCACCTTAGCCGGTCTGGTGCACGACATCGGCTTGTTCGCTGTTCCACAATCGGTCGTGACGAAGTCCGGACGGCTCACGCAGGAGGAGCGGACGCTCATTGAGCAGCATCCTGAGTTGGGCTATCAGTTGGTCCGCCGACTTGGAACCGAATGGGAGTGGCTTGCCGAGGTCGTCCGCCAGGCTCACGAACGGTGGAACGGCCGCGGCTATCCGAACCGGTTGAAAGGCCGCGACATCCACGAAATGGCGCAGATCATCGGCGCCGTCGATGTGTTCGACGCGCTCGTCACGCCGCGTCCCTATCGCCGCCGGTTTTTTCCCCATGAAGCCGTTCGCGAGCTTGTGGTCGTCGAGCGGTCAGCCTTCCCGCGTGAAATTGTGAAAGCCTTAGTTGAGCAATTATCAGCATACCCATTGGGAACATTGGTGAGACTCACCACCGGGGAAATCGGTTCCGTCGTCGGGATCAACGCGCAGTTCCCCTTGCGCCCGGTGGTAGCCGTCGAGGCCGAAAGGGTATCAGCGAACGGACAAGGCAAACGGGAAATCGACCTCAGCGCCTCGCCGCTCGTCTCCATTATAGAGACGGTCGAATCGCCTGCCGTCGCGCGTGTCACGTTTACCTCCGGACTGGGGGCAGACCGCCGGTCTAAGCATCTGCCGACTGTTTCTGATCAGTTTGCCTCGTTGCTTGAGAATCTGGATGCGCTCGCCAGCGCAATTCAGGGGGTTGTCGAGTCCCGTACCGCTGCCGCGGCTCCGGATGATGAAGACCGCCTCGCGGCGACCGAGGGACGGGCGTCGGCCCGTTTCACCACCGCAGAGCCCATAGACGCTACCTTTGAAAAGGAAATCGTCGGTCTGTTTGCGTTGGAGGCGCATGAGTGGCTGGCCCAAATCCATTCGGCGTTAAAGCGGCTGAGTGAAGGGGCGAACGGCGCGGCGAGGTCCAAGCTTTACGGAATCATGCTGCAGGGGTTGACCAACTTAGCGCGATCCGCTGCCACCGTGCATCTCACGTCAATCGAAGAAATGACGTTGAAGCTGCTGCCGACGCTCCATGACGTCGGACGGCATGAGCCGCGGGCAATGGCTGCGGCATTAACGGCATTGCAGGCCGGATTGCAAGGGATCGCCGACGCGGTGCGCCACGCCGAGGGTAGGCCTGCCGCCGACGAGCCTCCTGAGACGTTGCCGGTGTTGGAAGGCGTCAATGAGCCTCCCGCGGCCCCGGTCGCCATCACCTCCGGTACCTCTCTGTTGACGGCGTTGCGCAATCTTCAGCATGTCCGCTCTCGCTCCGTCCAGCCGGCGCGCGATGTGCTGGATGCCGTGATTCTCCGTGCTGAAGAGGAAGGCGGGGACACCTCCGTCGACGACATCAGACGGATTCTCGACCACCTCGACCGGATGGACGAGCGATTTCTGGATGACATCAGGCGACGGATTCCGGTGATCAGCCGAACGCTCGCGGATCTCCAACGGGAAGGCACGACGGACATTGTCACGGCATCGGAGTTGGCGCCCGTCATCGAGCAAGTGGAAGCCCTGCATGACGCGTCAGCAGCCGTTCAGGCGGGAATGATTACGATGTTTCTTCAGGGCCTTCGCGCGTTCCTGATGGTCGCCGCATATCGAAAAAATACGTCCTTGGCCCGCCGGCTGGGAGCGGTGGAGAGCCGGATCCAGGCGCTGGTGCCGATGGCCGAACAATGGGTCAGCATCGGACGCGTCGAGCGGTCCGTCATTGCGGAAATCCTGCCGGTCGGCTGACCGGCCTCCTGCCAACGACAACACCTTCCTTCCTGTTTGTTTAGGTCACTGGCCTTGTGAGGTCACGCCCGCTTCACGTGCCGCCTGGACACCCGCAGCAAATCGTTCAAGCGTTGCATCACCTGATGCGTTGCCTAGTGTCTTCCTCAGGTGCCTGTGATGGGCCCTGTGCTATCGTCAGGAAGAAGGGCTATACGATTCCCATTGAAGGAGGTCGCCATGGCAGCAATTCAACGCAGCTTCGTTGCGGCTGTAAGCCTCGCTATCAGTGCTCTGACGGGCTGTACCATCACAGGTACGATCGAAGAGATTTTAGATACGACTACCAACGTGACGGTCTCGACCTCCGGTCGGACGTGGTGGAATGAAGATGGCCTCTTGAAACCCGAGCACAAGGTCATCGCATTTGCCGCCTACAACCAATCGAACGTGGAGCAAGATATTGCCAAAGGCCGCGGTGAATACCTTGCGTCCTTAAGCGCCTTATTGGGCGTGACGGAGAACGAGAGACCTGCGTTTGCCGCCGGGGCACAAAGCCGATTTCAGTCGTTGCTTGCGGTTGATGATGTGACGCGGGTCCGGGACCTCCGCACGCTCATCGAGTGAAGAGACACTCCACGAGGGCGAATGCGCCGACCACCCAATGCTTGGCAGGGGAAACAATGCTATGATGCACGCCCGAATAATGACGCGGGAAAGGGTCGATGCCGAAACTGGTCAAGGAGTGGCGGTCCGAAGATATCCGGACGCAGGCACGACATTACATCCGGACGTACATCCTTCTTCCGTCCGGTTTTCTCGGGCTCGTGTGCATGATCGGGGGAATTGGAACGCTCGGCTATCAGCTGGCCGCCTCCGGAACATACACGTGGACGACCTTCACTGCCAGTACTTCGCTCCTCTTGCTCGGCGGCCTCTGCGGCTGGCTTCAAACGCGCTATCACCGTTATCTGTTTGAAACGGTTCCCGAGGTGTTTGCGGCGCGGATGCGCACAGCCGTGCAGCGCTCGCAGCGCAAGGCGAAGCCCGAACCGGTCATCCCTGCCGTTCACCATCAAGGTCGCAAGCTGGTCCCGGCGGCCTATCTTGCCGGCGCGGGGCTTCTTGTAGGAAGCTCGTTCTGGGCCATCAGCTACGGATCGATGGACCCCCTGCCATCGGTACTCATGCCGTGGGCCGGATTTCATTGGAGCAAGCTGTTTTTTTGGCGCAGGGTGATCAGCTGAAGAACGGGTGATTACTTACGGCCTTTTCGGCGTGGCGGCCGCTGCGCGGGCTTTTCGCTGGTGAGCCGGGCTTCGAGGCGTTCTACGCGGTGCGCAAGATCACGGACCAATTGCCGCAGCTCAGGTAGCCTGGGAATCACGGCCTGGGCTTTCATCCAGGTTTCATGCGGCATGATGGGCGCGCCTGAGACGATCTGATTCGATTCGACATTGCGGTTGACCCCGGCTCGCGCCGCAATCATGGATTGGTTGCCGATGGTCACGTGGTCCGCCAGCCCTGCTTGCCCGCCGATCATGACGTGATGGCCGATCGTCGTGCTGCCCGCGACCCCGACTTGGGCCACGATGATCGCATGTTCGCCTACTGTGACGTTGTGGGCGATCTGCACGAGATTGTCGATCTTCGTCCCCCGCTTGATGATCGTTCGCCCGAGCGTGGCTCTATCGATCGTGACGTTCGCCCCGAGTTCGACGTCGTCTTCGATCGTCACTCCTCCCAACTGCGGAATCTTGTGGTGCCGGCCTTCATGCTGCACGTAACCGAAGCCATCGGCCCCGACGACGGTTCCGCTGTGAATGATCACCCTCGCGCCGATGGAACAGCCCTCGCGCACGACCACGTTGGGATAGAGCACGCTGTCGTCGCCGACGGCAGAGTCGGCGCCGATATAGACGCCGGGATAGAGCGTGACCCTTGCCCCGATCGTGACCCGATCTCCCAAGGTGACAAACGGCCAGATCGACGGATCCTCGCCGATGACGACGCCGGTCCCATGGCTCACGTCCGCGGCCACGCCGCGCGGGGCCGGTGCACGGACGAAAAACGTCTGGGCGACCTGCGCAAACGCGAGCAGCGGATTCGGCACCACAAGTTGAGGAACGGCGAGATCGGGAAAATGCCGATGGACGAGTAGGGCGCCCGCCTTGATGCCGCCCGGCAGTTTGGCGGCCTGGTCGTTCGCGATGAAGGCCAGGGCCTGCGGCGTGGCATCGTTCAAGCTGGCCAGGGACGATAAGACGCGGTTCGGATCGCCATGCAGCGTGCCGCCTACCAATTCATGAATCTGTGCGACGGTAAGGCTGGTCGGCGCAGAGAGCGATCCCATAGCGGCTTAGGTCTTCTTCTTCCCTTTGACGGCCGGGCGGGCCGGCCGTTCGGCGGGCGCCAGGCGCCGCTCGACGTAGTGGGCGACGGCGCCGACCGTCGAAAGGCCGACGAGATCCTGGTCAGGAATCTGCAGGTCGAACGTTTCTTCGATTTTGTACAACAACTCGATCACGGCCATCGAGTCGAGGCCAAGATCGTCCCGCAAATGATGGTCCGGCTCGATGGTCGCCGGATCTCTCTTCAAATAGTCGGCCAGGGCGGCGACAATTTTTTGCGTCACGTCACGGTCGCTCATCCGGTCATGTCCCTTGCGGAGTGTGGCCGTCGGGCCGAAGGTTCACGATGCATACCGCTTGATCACGACGGCGGCGTTGTTGCTGCCAAAACCGAATGCGTTGACGAGCGCGGCCTTCACCTTCCGCTCCTGCACGGAAGCGCTGATTCCCGTGAGGGCGCAGGCAGGATCCGGTTCCTGATAATTGGCGGTCGGATGGATTTGGCCCGTATGGATGGCCAGCACGGTTGCGATGCCGCCGATGGCGCCTGCCGCACCCAGGGTATGACCGACGAGCGACTTTGTGGCGCTGACGGCGATCTTATCGGCGCGGGATCGGAAAACCTGGCGGATCGCTTTGGCCTCAACCGCATCGCCGATCGACGTCGACGTGGCGTGGGCATTGATGTAGTCGATCTGGGACGCCGTGACGCCGGCGTCTGCCAGCGCCAGACGCATCGTCGCGGCAATTTCTTCCCCGTCTTCGCGCGGGATGACCATGTGATACGCTTCGCTGGTTGCCGCATAGCCCGCGACCTCCGCATAGACCCTTGCCTTCCGCTTTTTCGCGTGAGCGGCCGATTCGAGAATCAGAGCGCCCGCGCCTTCACCCATCACGAATCCGTCGCGGAGACGGTCGAAGGGGCGGGAGGCCCGGTCCGGTTGATCGTTGTACTTCGTCGAAAGTGCGCGGAGGGAACAAAACCCGGCGAAGACCAGCGGCGTGATGCTCGCATCCGCGCCGACGGTGATCACGATATCGGCGCGCCCTTCCCGGATGCATTGCATCGCTTGTCCCAAGGCATGAGCGCTTGAGGAGCAGGCGGTCGAGATCGTGTAATTCGGTCCCTTCGCGCCATGAGCCATGGCGACGATCCCTGAGGCGGAGTTCAACGTAATGACCGGAATGAAGTTCGGATGAACGCGGTGCGGACGCTGGGATTGGTAGAGTTGCGTGATTTCGCGCTCACCCATGACCATGCCGCCCATGCCTGCGCCCACGATCACGCCGATTCGGCGGCCGTTTTCCTTGGCCAGCTGCAGGCCGGAGTCCGCCAACGCTTCCTTGGCGGCGACCAGCGCAAATTGCGCGTACCGATCGACCCGTTCTGCCTGCACGCTGTCGAGATACCGCTCGGCGGCAAAGCCGTGAATTTGCCCGGCAACCTTGGAACGGTAGCCGTCCATTGGAAAGGGCTCGAAGCCCTCGACCGGCGACACGCCCGAGCGGCCGTCGAGGGCGGCTTTCCAAAACTCGCTTACCCCGACGCCGATGGGACTGATCACACCTAATCCGGTGACGACGATCTGACCCGGCATGCGTTTTTCCTCATGAAGTCTGTTCTTTACTTACCGGAAGCGGTCGGGCCTCGTCAACCGCGCCGGATCGGCCTCAATACCTCAGCTTGAGCATGAGATACAGGCCGTAGCTGGTGAACAGGACGTTGGTCAGCCAGCCCGCGACCACGGGCGCCAGGACGCCGCCGCGTCCGAAGGCGATCGCGATCGAATGCGCGGTCCAGTACAGGAAGCCGACGACCAGCGCCTGGCCGATCCCGATGGCCATGCTACCGCCTCTGCTGCCGCTTCGCCGGAGGCTCAGTGCGATCCCGACGAGCACCATGACGACGGTCACCAAGGGAAACGCAATCCGTCCGTAATAATCCGTCAGGAGCCTCGCGAATTGCGATCCATGCTGATAGAGACGGCCGCGCGATTCCCGGATCTCCTGAAAGGTCATCAATTCCGGCTCTCCGGCCAATCCGCCTATGAAATCGTTCGGAATCAGTGCCAGGACGATGGGTTTGCGGTCGAATTCCGTGAGTGTCATCGACCCGTCTCGGTGGAAGCGGCGGTGAAACCCCTTGTGCAAGGTCCAGGAACCGTCGGCGTAGTGCGCTTCCTGCGCTTCGGTCATATCGATCAAGCGGAAGGCATGGTCGAAATGGAACAGCTGTACGTCGGCCAGCGTTTCGCCTCCGCGGGCGATGCTCGAGACATGGAGCAGGCTATCCGCATCGACGCGCGTCCAGGGCTGCGGGAGCTTGACCACTGCCGAGGCGGATTTCTTTTCGATGGAGACCACACGAATCTCCTCCGCTTTGCTCGTGGCCAGGGGAATGACGGTGGAACTGAAGAACAAGAGCACCAGTGTCATCATCACCGCAAACGTCAAAAACGGTGACGCGATCCAGGGTAGGCTGACACCGCAGGCGCGAAAGGCGGTGATTTCGTTGTTGCGCGACAGCACGCCGAGCGTCAGCAACGTCGCCATGAGAACGGAGAGGGGAATGATCTGAAACGTAATCGCGGGGACTTTGAGTGCGAGATAAATGAGGATGTACGTCCACTCATCGTATGCCAAAAAGCGCCTGACCTTATCGAAAAAGTCGATGACGAGATAGATCGTCATGAGACCGGAGAAACACATCAGGAAGATCTTGGCGTACTCCCGAAAGAGGTAGCGGAAAATGATCGGGACGGCGGTCATTGTTTGCTCATGCGGGCGAACCACAGTAGCGTAATGATCAGAAAGACGATGTTCGGTCCCCAGGCCCCCGCGAAGGGCGGAATGACCGTGGCCGTCACCAGAAACTCGCATGCCACGTTCATCACATAATACGCGATAATGACCGCCACCCCGACGGCAAACCCGCCGATCCGTCCAGACCGTTTGGATACGATCCCTACCGGGACGCCCAGCATGCAGAGGATGAGTGAGGCCGTCGGAAACGCCATGTCCTTGTAGTATTCGATCAGTCGGCGCAGGGCCGAGGGGTCGCGCCATTGGGATTGATTCAGCCGGTCGACCAGTTGCTGATACGAGGGCCGTTCCTCGGTCGCGGTGTAAGTGCTCAGGGCGAGGGAGAGTTTCAAGTCGTAGTTTGAAAAGGAGGCGAGCTGGTATTGATCGATCTCGTCCGGGCGGCTATGGATCACGCCGTCCCGCAACCGCAGTGCGACCTGGTCCGTCGAGTTATCGATGAGCACCTTGTAACCTTGGGCCACGATTATCCGGGGGTCCTCCGCATTGCGTTCGTCGGAGATGAAGATGCCGCCCGATGACTCATCGCCCTTCTCCGACACGTAAATCGTCATTTTCGGGATCGGCTCGGCGAATGAGCCGCGATCCAAAGCCAGCACGAGTTGGTCTCGCAAAAGATTGAGCGCTACCTTTTTGAGATTGACGGAACTCCACGGCTGGCCCCATTGAGCCAGCCACACCGTAAGACAAAACACGAGCGCGGCGAACAACATGACAGGCCGCGCGAGCCGCAACAGGCTCAAGCCGGCAGCCCGCATGGCAACGAGTTCCTTGTCGAGCGAGAGCCGCCCGAATGCCGTGATTGAGGCGATAATCCCCGCGACAGGGAGAGTCAGCACTAAAAACGACGGCAGAAGGTGGGCAAACACCTTAAGGACCGGCCAGAATCCCACACCCTTGGAGACGAGCAGCTCGACCAGCCGTAGCGACTCCTTGGTCACCATGATAAAGACCAGAATGCTGAGGCTCATGGTGAAAGGGGACAGTAATTCCGTGAAGATATACCGGTCCAGCAGCTTGCGCAGCATCATCGGGACGGCCCTTTTCGCGGGATTTCCGCCCACTATAGGGGACTGGTCCCGCCTTGTCTACCGGACGCCGATTGCCGGTTCCCGGAACGAGGCGCTTGACAACACAAAAATCCGTGTGGTACATGCTGCGCGCGGTTTGTAACCAAGATGGGTCTTGTGAGTACGTCTTTTCTTCTGCACAGAGCCCGCCCATCCTTTCCCGGTTCTCATATTCCATTTCTCATTCTTGATTCATTCCCTGTGCTTTAACTGGGTTCGGGCCCGGTCACGCAGGACGCGTGGCTGGTGAGCGAAAGGAGGGTTTCTGTGAAGACAAAAGGTACGGTGAAGTGGTTCAACGATCGTAAGGGGTTTGGATTCATCCGTTTGGACAGCGGAGAGGATGTCTTCGTGCATTACTCCGCGCTCCAGGGGGAGGGGTTCAAATCATTGAAGGAGGGCGAAAACGTCGAATTTGATATCGTTCAGGGCGCCAAAGGACCACAGGCGGCCAATGTCATGAAGATGTCGATCGCGGCCTCCTAACCGCGATCAATACCTCAGTCTTTGAGCGAAGGCCTGCCGGAATATCCTTCCGGCAGGCCTTCGTGTTTTTCATGAGCATCCGCGTGTCGCGATTGGGGCATTCTTTTGACAAAAACCGTTGATACTGTTAGCGTTTGTTGACTATTGGAGGTTTCTCTTGGGCATCGACCGCAGTAAGGTTCTGCACAGCGCCCAGCTGTTTGCCTCAAAGGGTCAGTTCGACGCCGCCATCAACGAATGGAAGAAGCTCTCGGCCGAATCGCCGGGCGACGGGGGCATTCACAATTCCATCGGCGAACTGCACCTCAAGCGCAATGCCACCGCCGACGCGGTGACTGCATTCATTCAGGCCGCCAATGCCTTCCGGGCCGAAGGCGCGACGCTCAAGGCCATCGCCACGTATAAGAAGGTCCTCAAACTCGACCCCTCCCGCTACGACATGTACCGGTTTCTCGGTGATTTAAACGCCGAGCGCGGCCTTCTCAGCAGCGCCGTTCAGGATTATTTGACCCTCGGGAAGCACTACCTCAAGGAACGGAAGACGAAGGAAGCGCTCGACATCTACAAGAAAATCGTCAGCCAGGATCCCTCGAATCTCGATGCCCAACAGCGCGTCGCCGAACTCTGCTTGCAGGAAAACATGCAAGACGAGGCCACGAAAGTGTATCTGCAACTGGGCAGGGAACGGTCGGGCCAACAGCGGTATGCCGAAGCGAAAGAGGCATACGAATCGGTGCTGCGCATCGATCCGGCCAACAGCGAGGCCAAACAGTACATCGAGCATTATAAAAAGACCGGTGGCACGCCTGTCCGAGCCGCGAAAGCGGGCACGCCCGCGGTGGACCATACCGG
>DATELB010000291.1:0-3295 GCA_035277085.1 Nitrospira sp.
GGGGAAGGAGCGGGCCGAAGACGCGAGACATGCGGCGGCTTAGGTCTGACTTCCGACGAGATTCCCGGACAAGGCAACATCGATATTGCGGGCCCTACAGCTTACAACTACTTCATCGCGAGGCCCGTACGACGAAGTCGATCAAACCCTAGCACAGGGGGTGGTGGATTACAATCACGCGTTATTCCCCGACCCGAACAAGCGAACCCTGCACCTTGCAATATGCAAACGTCTTGTAAAACAAGAGTATGGCGCCGACCAGGAGAATTACGTTCAATCCTCCCGCCCACGCGAGATGGGAAATCGGAACGCTGCTTGCCGTGAGGACTGCCCGCATGCCTTCAAACACATGCGAGGCAGGGTTGACCCAGGCCACGGCCTGAAGCCAGGCCGGCAGGACCTCGAGCGGATAAAAGACGCAGGAAATGGGCTGGAACAGGAAGACCAGGCTCCAGGCCAGAATTTCGGCTTCCTGGCCGAACCGCATGATGAGGGACGTCGTTAAGACCCCGATGACCCACCCGGTGATCACCAGATTCAGGACGAACGGCAGCAACCACATACCCATCACCAGCACGTTATACCCGTAGAACAGCCATGCGCATATGCCCATGACAAGCGACACGCAGGTGACTTTGAAGATGCTCATCGCGATCGTCGAAGCGAGGAATTCCGCCGGCGTGAGCGGACTGGCGAAGAGATTCATGAGATTTCTCGCCCACAACTCTTCAAGGAACGAAATCGTAATGCCTTGTTGTGAGCGAAAGAGCATGTCCCAGAGGATCAAGGCACCTAGAAAAAACGTCACGAAACCGGGGACCTGGGGTTGGTATTTGACGAGGTACATCGTGATGAATCCCCAGATGACGAGATCCAAAAACGGCCAATAGAAAATCTCCATGATCCTGGGAAGACTGCGACGGTAGAGATAGAGGTGCCGAGCCACGAGCGCGCTGACGCGATGAAATCTCACGGGCACCCTCCCTGTTGATCGTGACCGTGGTCATGGGCGCACCCTCCGCACTCATGGTGCACTCCCAGCAACTCGTTCTTCAATTGCCGGATGCCCTCGGCCATGTGCAATCCGGCCCGACGGCCATCGGAGGTACGCCGGAGCGCCAGTCCCAAGACAATCATGGGTATGACCACAAGTCCGGCGGAAAAAGCGGCGTTCAAGGACAATGATTCAGCCCTCATCCACCACGCCAACGCTCCGAAGAACAAAGGAGCAACCCCGACCGCCAAACTGTTCAATACGATCCGCAGGCCGCACACTCCCCGCGCGTAGCCGACCGTGCCGATGGACAGCCACAGCCAGCCCCAACCTGCGCTGAGTGCCAGCCCTCCCATGAGCACGCCGGTGCCGAAATCAAGCATAGTCGATAGCATGCCCGCTCGTTCGTTACCGCGAGAGCCGCGATTCCCGCGCCAGTTTTAGAAACACTTCCTCCAGATCGGCCTGACCGAACCGAGACACAATTTCTCTCGCCGTGCCTTCGGCCACGATCTTCCCCCGCTGGAGAAAAATGATGCGATCGGACATTTCTTCCATTTCACGCATGTTATGGGACGTATACAGAATACTCAGTCCGGCGGACCGCCGCTCCTCCTTCAACAAGGCACGGATCTTGTGGGCAATGTCCGGATCGAGGCTGGCCGTCGGCTCATCGAGGAACAAGACTTTCGGCTCGGTCAGAATGGCCTTGGCAAGCGTCAGTCTTGTCATTTGTCCCGACGATAGTTTCCGTGTGATCTTGCTTCTGAAATCCTCCATCTCGAGTTTCTTGACCATGTCGTCCACCCGCCGCTTGATGTCAGAGAGTCCATACAACCGGGCGACCACCCACAGGTTCTCTTCGACGGTCAGCGCCATCGGCATCGAAATGTACGTCGACGAGAAATTAACCTGTTGGAGGATTTCCTCGCGGTGTGAGGCAAGGTCCTTGCCGAAGACCTGGATGGATCCCCCCGTTGGCGTGATGAGGCCAAGCAACATATGAATCGTCGTCGTCTTTCCCGCTCCGTTCGGGCCCAGCAAGCCGAGGATCTCCCCGGGCCGGATCGAGAACGAGACGTCGTCGACGGCGGTGAAATCGCCAAACTGTTTGCGAAGATGACTGACTTGCAGGACGGGTGGAGCAATGACCATGTTGCCTTCAAAAGGATAGAAACTGTTTGATCTTATCCGGAAGATGGCACGTTTCACACTTGCGGTCCAACACCTTCCCTCGGTGTTCGGCCTTGCCGTCATGACATCGGAAGCAGTCATCAAGGGCCCTCGCGCGAAGGTGAGATCCTTCCGGATAGTCCGGGTTCCATGGCTTGGTATCGGCCGAGACATGGCCCCTCGGTACAACGATGGGATAGCCCTTGATCGGCCGGTCGTGCACGACGCCTGAGTGACAGGTGGTACAACCCTCCCCTTGCGCACGCGCGTCGAACGCTTCCATATGTTTCCGATGGCTCATGATCAGTCCAACCTCTTTCACGGGCTGCGGGAGATCCCTTGGCGCCACTTCCGAAGTGCGAAGGATATGCTGATGACATCCCAGGCACACGCTTGAATCTACCTTGGCTTTCAGGTTAGCGGGTTCCGTCGGTGTGCCGAACGCATAGATGGCCAGGTCTTTTGTCCCGGCCCATGCCTTGTCATGAATCCAGCCTTCCACTCCCGGTCGCACGTGGCAAGCCACGCATGTCACGTCTTTATGCGAGGACTTCATCCAACTGTCGTGCGACGGCTGAATGGTGTGGCAGCTCGCGCAGAATGTCGGGTGGTTGGTCACGGGGACGGCGACTGCACCGAGCAACAGGGCTCCCGCGGCTAGAACCAGCAGAATGGTGGTTCTAGACGTCCAGTTCATGCTCCGCGCGGACACGCCGCAAAGGGAAATTTTTCATGATAAGCGCTGCCACGGCCGGGATGTCGTTGAGATCAAACCGCGGAACCTGTAAATCTATCGGTTTGTCCGACACGACGGCCAAGAGACCTTCAGTTGAGATCAGTATCTCGCCGACCTGTTCGCGAATGATGACGATTTTCGGATACCCTTCGTGCTTCCAGCCCTCGACGATAATCAGATCGTAGGTGTCGTCCAGAAACCGCGCGCGAACGTCCTCAGGTTTTAACTGATCCGATACGTCGGCGAACATTGCCATGCTGCCTTTTGAAAGGATCACGACGCTGCTCGCGCCGGCTTGCTTGTGGCGCCAACTGTCTTTGCCTTCCGTATCCAGATCGAAGCCGTGCCCGGCATGCTTGACGGTGGCGATTTTGTAGCCTGCCCTCACGAGT
>DATELB010000292.1:0-5189 GCA_035277085.1 Nitrospira sp.
ATCGAACGGAAACACAGAGGTCGTGGCGCCGAGTTCGGCTCCCATGTTGCAGATGGTGCCCTTTCCCGTGGCGCTGATGGTTTCCGCGCCCGGGCCGAAGTATTCGACAATCTTGTTGGTACCGCCCTTGACGGTCAGCAAGCCGCACAGATACAGAATCACGTCTTTTGGGGATGCCCAGCCGTTCAGCTTTCCGGTCAACTTCACGCCGATCAATTTCGGATGGAGCACTTCCCAGGGAAGTCCGGCCATGACTTCACCGGCATCCGCTCCGCCGACGCCGATCGCCAAACCGCCCAAACCACCGCCGTTCGGCGTATGGGAATCGGTCCCGATGATGAGGCAGCCGGGGAACGCGTAATTTTCGAGAACGACCTGGTGGATGATGCCCGCGCCGGGCTTCCAGAATCCGATCCCGTACTTCTTCGCCGCCGACGCAAGGAAGTTGTACACCTCCTTGTTTTCGTCCATTGCGCGCAGCAGGTCTTTTTCGGATCCCATCTCGGCGCGAATCAAGTGATCGCAGTGAATCGTGCTCGGCACGGCGACTTTTTTCTTGCCCGCCTGCATGAACTGCAGCATGGCCATCTGCGCCGTCGCATCCTGCATGGCGACCCGGTCAGGCCTCAGAAAGAGCATCGCCTTGCCGCGTTCCCATGTTTGCGTATCGAAATTGTCGGCGTGAGAGACAAGAATTTTTTCGGCCAGCGTCAATGCACGACCGAACTTGGCCTTCGCCTTGGCGCAGGCATCGGGCATTTTGGCGTAGAGTTTTTTTGCGAGATCCATCGACATGACTTCTTCTCCGTTAGTTGGACTGACGATCAACGCGATCGGTGTCAGCCTTATTTCAGCGGCGGCACTTCCCGCCGTTTGGGCGCCGCATAGTTGACGAGGTAGTCGAACAGCCGGATCAAGCGGCTGTCCTGGCGTTTTTGATCGACCCAATGACCGATTAATCCGATCGTCCGCGACAGAATGAAGAAGCCGTTGAGACTGTCCACGGGGAATCCCAAGTCGACCAGGACGGCCGCCATCGTACCGTCCACGTTCAAGATCAAATTGTCTTTCTTTGACGCCGTCACCTGCTCGACTTGGAGTGCGAAGTCGAGACACGGCGTTTTCAGATTTTGGCTCTTGACGTAACCGACCAGCTCTTTCACGCGCTTGTCGGGATTGCGGAGGCTTTTCACACGATGGCCGATGCCGGGAACCGGCCCGACGTTCTTCTTCATGTATCCCAGGAATTCGTCGACACTCATTTTATTGTCCACGGCGTATTTGAACCAGCGTCCTGCATCGGTTACGGCCCCGCCGAACCGGGGTCCGATCATGATCAAGCCGGCAGCGACGGACTGCGATAGGCCGATTCCCGCGCAGGCGGCCAGGATCGTCGCGTACGCACCGCTCACGCAGGGGCCGTGGTCCGCCGACAACATCATAATGCGCTTGATGATTTCCGCTTCCTGCTTCGAGATCAGCCGCTTATCCCAGAGCAGGCCGATCACGTGCGGAATTTCATATCCCTTGTTGATCAACTCTGAGGCCGGGTACCCGTCGTAGCACGGCTCGTCGCCACGGTCGTCGCTGATCGTCGTTCGAATGAGGGGCGCAACCATGACTTCGTCCGCCTTCATCGCCTCTTCGACCGACTTCGGGAGTTTCGGCAGGACGGCGGGCTCAACCGGTTCCTTGACCTGGCCGGACTTGAGCAACTCCTGATAGGTCTCCTTGATCGCCGGTCCGAGCGCGCCGAACGTCGGCGGCACCAGCGCTCCTGCTTTCTTGAGCGCGTCGGACTTGGAGCGCGCGGAGCCTTCGCCCTTCATGCCTTCCTTGGCGCCCGCATGGCCGAACTTCATGCCCTTCGGCAAGCTTTCCTGACAGAATCCTGAGACGACGCCGATCAGCTTGATGCGGCGCTTTTTCGCGCCATACCATTCGGCCGCCCGCTCCTCGAGATCCCCACCCATCTCGCCGACGATGACGACGGCTTTCGTCTGCGGATCGTTCTCGAACATTTCCAGATAGCTGACGTAATCGGTGCCGGGATAAGCGTCGCCGCCGATGCCGATCGCGGTGGTGATGCCGTCGGCAAACTGGGAACAGATCCAAATGATCTCGTTGGAAAGGCCGCCTGATTTGGTGATGACGCCGAACGATCCTTCCCGGTAGAGCTTGGACAGCACGAGATTGTCGAAGGCGCCGCCGATCACGCCGAGCCGGCAGGCTCCGGCCGAGATGATGCCGATGGACGACGGACCGTTGAATACCTTCCCGAGCTTTCGCGCGTGGGCTCCCAACAGCTTGGCGTCCTTTTCCGGCACGCCTTCTGTAATCATGGAAACCACTTTGATATGCGGGTCATCGAGCGCTTCCATGCCGCCCTTCATGGCACGGTCGGCGCCGATGTAGACCAGGGTCGTGTTGATCGTTGGATGATTCTTGGTGGCTTCCGCAATGCTCTTGTAGACGGGAATTGCGAGGAGTCCGCTGCCGTAAGGGATTTCATTCGTCTTGCCGGCATCCGGCGGATACACGAACGCTTCGACGTTGAGCGGCCGCTTGATCAAGTAGCAGAATTCGGCCATGCGCCGCGCGGCATTCACGCCGGCCTGCCCGCCCTGGATGACGACGCGGGTGTCCTTGTTGGCCAGAATACTCATCGGAATCTCCCTTTTCTCGGTGTTGAATACTGGTGCCGAGTGCGTGGTAGAACGCTTCCCGGCCGCTCAGCACTCAACGCTCAGCTTGCGTTACTTTATTTCTGCAGCGCCTTATCGACGATGTCCGTCAGCGGGGTGTTGCGGTCGAAGACGTTGATGTCGAAGCCCTCATCCTTCAGCGCGCGCATGGCATCGAGGCCTTCCTTTTCCCGGGGCCCCCCGCGGCGCACCCAGATTCGCACGTGCTTGAGCTTGCCGTCTGCCTTGGCCTTGCGGAAACCGTTGATGATGCCGCCGAAGGTCTTCTTGACGTCGGTAAAATTCGCGATGGCTCCGCCGACGATGATGTTCTTGATCCCGGGCAGGGAGCAGACCTTTTCGGTCAGGACCTCGACGGCCCAATCCGGAGGATCGCCGGAATATTCCGCGTAATTTGCCAGCTTGCCGCCGCGCGCGACGACCGCATCCGAATAATAGACGCTGGCGCCGCCTCCGGCCGGAAGCATCGCAGTGTCGCCGCCGGGGATCTCGATGAACTTGACCGATCCCTTGATCTTACTGTCGACCGCCATAACGTCCATTTCGTCTTTGCTGTACGCCCGCCCGAATTCGGCCGCGAATTGAAAGTTCCAATCAGGATGGCGGAATTTGGCGTCGCCGTCGAGGAGCGTCACCGCATCCAGCGCCACAAGTTCGCCGTCGCTTTCCCGGGTCACCACAGGGTTCACTTCCAGATACTGCGCGTCTTCATTGTCGAAACAGGTGAACATCTTGCCGGCAAAGTCAGCCATCTTTTTGACGAGTGGACCGGAGAATCCCGCATCCTTGACGAGCTTCTCCAAACCATCCGGCGTCGGCTGCTGGCCCACGTCGAGAGAGAGGCGCTTCACGCGCTCCCAATTCGATTCGACTTCGATGCCGCCGCAATTAGCGACGAGAACTTCGCTGCCTTCGCGCGTGGATTTGACGGCGCAATAATATTCTTCCTTGTGCGCGATCATTTCCGACACGATAACTTGGGAGACGGTGATGCTGCCGACCTGACGGCCGATCATTTCTTTGGTCGCGGCAATCGCGCCGTTGAGATCGAGGCCGACTTTGACCAGACCGAGCTTGAACCGAGAACCGAGCGCCTCATGGGCCTTGGCAACAAGTTTAGAATGCTTCATCCAGTCATTGGCTTGACCGAGTTTGGCGAGTTCGTCTGCTGACGTGACG
This sequence comes from Nitrospira sp., assembly GCA_035277085.1. Taxonomy (GTDB): domain Bacteria; phylum Nitrospirota; class Nitrospiria; order Nitrospirales; family Nitrospiraceae; genus Nitrospira_C. The sequence continues at coordinate 3,885 of DATELB010000292.1, forward strand.
ACGACGTAGTTGGGAACGTGGATGCCCCACTTCTTCATCAGTCCCATCCCGGGACCTTCCAGCACCTTGGCCATGGCATCGCTCCTTGGAGTAGAGGGAATCGCTGTAAAGGGAGCCGGATTGTAGCGAAACCGCGGAGATGACTCAATACACCAGAGGTACTAAGCGGACAGGGATCAAAAGGCCTAGGACCCACCCAAGAGGAAAACGGTACTCCTAACTCTGTGTAATCACAAGGCTCCCTAGGAAAACCCCTTGCCTTAATCAACCCCTGAGCGGCGGATTCGCCTCCTGGATTGGCAAGAAGGACAGAAAAAAGAGCTTCGCTCGCTCATCAGACGCTTGATCGTTCGGCCGCAACCGTTCGGACAGGGAGCCCCGTCCCTGCCGTAGACCAGATGGCGGCGCTTGAACTCGCCCTCCCTTCCGTCCGGCGCGAAAAAATCGCGCACGCTCGACCCGCCGCATTTGATGGCCTCCTGAAGCACCTCTCTCGTCACCTGAAACAGCTGTTCGATCTTCTCAATCGGCAGTCGGCTGGCTCGAGCATTGGGATGCAGGCCGGCACGGAACAAGATTTCATTCGCATAGATGTTTCCAATGCCCGCGATCACCTGTTGATGCATGAGCAGGGGCTTCAATCGTCCAGAGCGTGCCCGTACGATCTCCCGAAACTCCTCCCAGCTCACCGTCAAAGGATCACAGCCAAAGCGGCGCGCAAGGTAATGTTCCAGGCCGTGCCGATCGAGCATCGACAGCCGGCCGAAGCGCCTGGGGTTCCAATACCGGAGTTCGGATTCAACGGCGCCTGAAAACGTCATACGCACGTGGACATGCTGCGGGAACCTCGGGCGTGCAGACGGAAACAGAAGCAGGCCCGTCATGCCGAGTTCGGCCACGATGTAGCGCGTCTCGCGCTCCCGCTCAAAACCCAGAGCCACACTTTTCCCAAAGCGCTCGGCGGAGCGCAGGACCGAGCCCGAATACCAGCTTCGTTCCTGGTATCCCTCGCGGACGATATCGGCCCGACCAATCCACGTATCGGTCAAGGTCGCGCCGCCCAAGCGCTCGCGAATTTGCCTGGCAACCACTTCAGCTTCGGGGAGTTCCGGCATGGAATGATTAGGCCATGCGAGTCTGGAAAAGGCAATGGCCGATGAGCTAGGTCTGGGGAGCCAGACGGACTTGAAGCACTTGTTTGATCGTCGCTTGACTGTTCGGCAGCGGACAGGCGCCGGGCCGGCGGTTCATGATGAGCTGGTACACGTCGGGGTACGCCATGCTGTGCACGCAACAGAGGTAGGC
>DATELB010000293.1:0-3445 GCA_035277085.1 Nitrospira sp.
GTCGAGCTCCAGGTCCGGCTGACACGGGCGGTGATCGCGACCGCGGTCGTCTTCGTCGGCACCTTTTTCTACGCGGACACCCTCGTCAAGTGGCTGCGCATTCCCCTTCAAAACATGTTCGTGCCCGGGTCGCTTTCCTGGGTCCCGACCGACCTTCCCGCCGTACCGTTCGTCTTCCTCGCGCCGGCCGAGGCGCTGTGGCAGAACGTGAAGGTGGCGGGCTTGTTCGCCATCGTGCTCGCTACGCCGTACATTCTATTGGAGGTCTGGCAGTTCGTCGTGCCCGGCCTGCATGCGCAGGAGCGCCGGTTTGTCGGACCGTTTGTGATATTGAGCACGTTGGCGTTCTACGCGGGCGTCGGATTTTCCTTTTTCTTCGTGCTGCCGTTTGCATTGAACTTTCTGGTGTCGTACGGGGTAAGCGCCGGCTTCATTCCGCAGCTTTCGATCGCGCAGTATGTCGGTTTCGCGCTGTGGTTTCTGATGGTCTTTGGATTGATTTTCGAAGTGCCGTTGGCGATTACGCTCATGGCCAAGCTGGGCTGGGTTGATGCGCCGTTTCTGAAGCGCTACCGGAAATGGGCGTTGCTGGGCGCCTTCATCGTGGCCGCCATTCTGACCCCCACCCCCGACCCCTTCAATCAATGTTTGATGGCGCTGCCGATGTACATCTTCTACGAGGTCGGTATCATCAGCGCCGGGTTCTTCAACAAGAAGCCGGCGCATGGATCGGAGCCGGCCGGTCCGCTTGCTCCCGCCGGTCCGAAAGTCATGGCTCCGGCCATGTCCGGCCCGGGCGACGGGGAGTACCTCGGCGTGCCCACCGGTGCCGGCAGGCGCCGGTAGCAACCGGGTACAGCTCAAGACAAGAAAGGTCGACCAGGATGCCTCGTGAACTGAATGTGATCTCCACGCCGACGTCCGGCGGCAGCGATGCCTGCACGTACATGTGGGCTTGCGCAATCTGCGATGAGAACGAATCGTGTCAAAAGGACAAGGAAGGGCATAGCCGCTGGCTCGTCGCCAAGCGAATGGAGCGGATCGAATACAAAGTCCTGATCATGAGCAACAAGGGCGGCGTAGGGAAAAGCACCTGCACGACCAATCTTGCCGTCAGTCTCGCACTCAAGGGCTGGCACGTCGGGATCTGCGACATGGACATCCATGGCCCTAATATTCCGAAAATGGTGGGCGCCGAAGGGCAAAAGCTCAAGATCAGCACCTCGGGGGGAATCATTCCGTTTCAAGCGTATAATCTTAAAATTGCCTCCATGTCGTTTCTGCTGCAGAATCCGGACGATCCCATCATTTGGCGCGATGCTTATAAGTACGAGTTCATCAACCAGCTGCTGGGCGGGGTTGAATGGCAGGACCTGAATTTCCTGCTCATCGATTTGCCTCCCGGCACCGGCAATGAATCGGTGACGACCATCGATCTCTTGGGCAACGTCAGCGGGGCCGTGATCATTACGACGCCCCAGGAAGTGGCGCTGTTGGATTCACGAAAATCGGTCACGTTTTGCAAGGACAGCGAAGTGCCGATCATCGGCATTGTGGAGAACATGAGCGGTCTCGAGTGCCCGCACTGTCATCAGCACATCGAGGTCTTCCGCAAAGGGGGCGGGGAGGCCTCGGCGCACGACATGGGCGTCCCGTTCCTCGGGCGGATTCCGCTCGATCCTGATGTGGTGACGCAATCCGATGCGGGCGAGCCGTTCGCGATGTTTTACTCCGATACGCCGACGGCTGAGGCGTATCATGAGATCGCCAACAAGGTCGAAGCGTTCTGCAAAAAGAGCGGGTCGCTGGTGAACGTGGCCCCACGGCGACATTAAGATGAAAGGCAAGGATGCCATGGCCGGCCTCACGCCTCTCGAGGAGGCTCAAAGGATCGTCTTGGAGGCTACCCCCGTCCTCGGATTGGAGAAAATCCCTCTGCTCGATGCCTTGGGCCGGGTGCTGGGGGAGGACATCATTGTCGAACGCGATAATCCACCGTGGGACAATAGCGCCATGGATGGGTTCGCGGTGCGGTCGGAGGACCTCAGGCAGGAACATGCGATTCAAAAACCCGTGACCTTAGCCGTCATCGAGGACGTGCCGGCCGGCAAGATGCCGACGAAGACGGTCGGACCAGGACAGGCCATCCGTATCATGACCGGCGCGCCCGTTCCGAAAGGCGCCGACACCGTGCTGAAAGTAGAAGACACAGAGCACACACCGGACTCCGTGCGTGTGTTCAAGCCGGAACAGAAGGGCGCGAACATTCGTCCGCAGGGCGAAGACGTGAAAAAAGGCGAGCGGATCATCGCCAAAGGCACGCGGATCAGACCCGGCGAGGCCGGCATGCTCGCGATTCTCGCCAAATCGTTTGTGTTCGCCCACCAGCGTCCGCGCGTCGCAATACTCTCCACCGGCGACGAGCTGGCAGATTTGGACGAGCGCTTCAGCGAGGAAAAAATTATCAATTCCAACAGCTACGGGCTTGCGGCGGCCGTGCAGGATGCCGGCGGCATTCCCTTCCTGCTCGGGATCGCCAGGGATACGCCCGCTGCACTCAAGGAAAAAATCTCTCACGGCCTCACCGCGGACATTCTGGTCTTGTCGGGCGGAGTGTCGATGGGCGATTACGACTTCACGAAGGCGGTCTTCCGGGATCTCGGCGCCGAGATGAATTTTTGGAAGCTGGCCATCAAGCCCGGGCAGCCGCTGGCCTTCGGCAAGATCCAGGGTAAGCTCGCCTTCGGCTTGCCCGGCAATCCGGTCTCTTCAATGGTGACGTTCGAGCAGCTCGTCCGTCCCGCCATGCTCAAGATGAGTGGAAACAGAAGCTACGGCCGGCCGGTGGTCCAGGCTGTGTTCCAGGAAAAGTTCTCAAAACGGCCGGATCGCCGTCACTTTCTTCGCGGCGTGCTGACGCGGGAAGGGGGCGTCTTCGGTGTGCGGACGACCGGTGATCAAGGCTCCGGCATTCTGACGTCCATGGTGAAGGCCAACTGTCTGATCGACGTGCCGACGGAAGTGGAACGCATCAATCCCGGAGATCTTGTTTCTGTGCAGTTGTTGAGCGGAGAGGCCTGGGCGAATCATGCGGAACCAAGCCAGACGGGCCCGCATCGGATGTCTTGCTGCTAGAAAGGGGGTCAATGGTCATTCGTCATCCGTCAACGAAGTAAGCGCCATTACTCGGGGATCCCGATGACCATTGACCACTGACCAATGACCTCATGTCCGTTCCTATCGTCTGCTTCGTGGGAAAATCGAATAGCGGAAAAACGACGTTCATCGAACGGGTCATTCCCGAACTCGTGAGGGCAGGCTACAAAATCGCCACCGTCAAGCATGCCGGGCACGGCTTCGATCTGGATACGGAAGGCAAAGACAGTTGGCGCCACAAGCAAGCCGGCGCGAGCAGCGTCGTGATCCTTTCAAAAGGCAGCATGGC
>DATELB010000294.1:0-2760 GCA_035277085.1 Nitrospira sp.
ATCACGTCAAACCCCGTCTGCTCGGCCACTGGGGCACGACGCCAGGGCTGAATTTCATCTATGCCCATTTAAACCGGGTGATCAAGCAACGCGATTTGAACATGATTTACATCATCGGCCCCGGCCACGGCGGTCCCGGCATCGTCGCCAACGCGTACATGGAAGGCACGTACTCGGAGGTCTATCCGAACATTTCCCAGGATGAAGAAGGCATGAAGCGCCTGTTCACGCAATTTTCTTTTCCCGGAGGCATTCCGAGCCACGTGGCGCCGGAGACTCCGGGCTCCATCCATGAAGGCGGCGAGTTGGGGTATGCCGTCTCCCACGCCTATGGCGCGGCCTACGACAATCCCGATTTGATCGTGGCCTGCGTGGTCGGCGACGGCGAGGCCGAAACCGGGCCGCTGGCGACCTCCTGGCACTCCAATAAATTTTTGAATCCGTTGAACGACGGTGTGGTGCTCCCGATCCTGCATCTGAACGGATACAAGATCGCCAATCCCTGTGTGCTCGCGCGGATCAGCCATCAGGAACTGGATCAGCTGTTCCGCGGCTACGGGTATACGCCCTACTTTGTCGAGGGCAGCGATCCGGAGAAGATGCATCAGTTGATGGCGTCGACAATGGATACGATCATTGAAGAGATTCATCGCATCAAGACGGAGGCGCGGCGGACCGGCGCCAAGAAGCGCCCGCTCTGGCCGATGATCATTCTGCGCTCGCCTAAAGGCTGGACCTGCCCGAAAGAAATCGACGGCAAGCGTACGGAAGATTATTGGCGGAGCCATCAGGTCCCCATGGGAGAGATGCACGAGAAGCCCGAGCACGTGAAAATCCTCGAAAAATGGATGAAGACGTACAAGCCGGAGGAGCTCTTCGATAAGAGCGGCCGCCTGAAACCGGAGCTGTCCGAGCTGCCGCCGACCGGCGACCGCCGCATGAGCGCCAACCCTCACGCCAACGGCGGATTGCTCCTTCGAGATCTGCGGCTGCCCGACTATCAGGACTATGCCGTCGAAGTCTCGAAACCCGGCGGGACGACGGCGGAATCCACGCGTCAAATGGGGAAGTTCTTGCGCGACACGATGAAGCTGAACATGGAGAGCCGGAATTTCCGTCTGTTCAGTCCGGACGAAAACAACTCCAACCGATGGCAGGACGTACTCGACGTGACCAACCGCGCGTGGATGGGGGAAATCTTCCCCTACGACGATCATCTCGCGGCGGACGGCCGCATCATGGAAATGCTCAGCGAGCATCAATGCCAGGGGTGGCTGGAGGGCTATCTTCTGACCGGCCGGCACGGATTCTTTTCATGCTATGAGGCGTTTATCCATATCATCGACTCGATGTTCAACCAGCACGCGAAATGGTTGAAGGTGTGCAACGAGATTCCCTGGAGGCGATCGATCGCCTCCTTGAATTATTTATTGAGCTCCCATGTGTGGCGGCAGGACCACAACGGATTCAGCCACCAGGACCCCGGCTTCATCGATCACGTCGTGAACAAGAAAGCCGATGTCGTGAGAGTGTACCTTCCGCCCGATGCCAATACACTCTTGTCTGTCACCGATCATTGCCTGCGCAGCCGGAATTACGTCAACGTCATCGTCGCCGGCAAGCAGCCGGCCCCGCAGTGGCTGACGATGGACCAGGCGATCAAGCATTGCGCGGCTGGCATCGGTATTTGGGAATGGGCGAGCAACGATAAAGGCAGCGACCCCGACGTCGTCATGGCCTGCTGCGGCGACGTGCCCACGCTCGAAACGCTGGCCGCCGTCGATATCATTCGGCAGCACGTCCCTGCCTTGAAGATCCGGGTCGTCAACGTCGTGAATCTGATGAAATTGCAGCCGCCGAGCGAGCATCCGCACGGGCTTTCGGACTTCGATTTCGACGCGCTGTTTACCAAGGATAAGCCGGTGGTCTTCGCCTTCCACGGCTATCCGTGGCTGATTCACCGGCTCACCTATCGAAGAACGAATCACAAGAACCTTCATGTCCGCGGATACAAGGAGGAAGGAACGACGAGCACGCCGTTCGACATGGTGGTGATGAACGACCTTGACCGCTTCCATCTGGTCGGCGACGTCGTAGATCGCCTGCCGCAGTTGGGATCGCGCGCGGCCTATGCCAAACAGGCGATCCAGGAGAAGCTCGTCGATCACAAGCGATACATCGCCAAGTACGGCGAAGACATGCCCGAGATCACGAATTGGCAATGGGGACAGGGGAGTGGGAAGACGAAGCGCAGCAGCTCAACCGAAGGCGACAACGTCTAGTCCATTGTTCTCCTCGTCGTGAAGAGGTGTGTATGACACCGGAGCGCATCAAAGAGCTGCTTCATCAGTACGGAGTCGGACCAATCCAATTCTCCGGGAGCGGCGACGCTCTCTATGAGCGGCATTTGACGTTCGACACGGTCGTGGACGTCAAAAAGGCCAGCCCTCGGGAACGGTTTGAAGCGGCGGCACATGCCATCCGCGACATCGTATCCCAACGCTGGCTTCTCACGGAGAAAACATATGTGGAGAAGAATCCGAAACGGATCTATTACCTGTCAATGGAATATCTCCTCGGAAGGTCGTTCTCCAATAACATGACGAATGCCTTGCTCCAGCCATTGATGATTGAACGCCAAAAACAGCTCGGTCTCGATCCATTCCCGATGATCGAGAGCGAGCCGGATGCGGGCCTCGGCAACGGCGGCCTCGGGAGATTGGCCGCCTGCTTCATCGATTCGATGGCGACGATGGAGAT
>DATELB010000295.1:0-7843 GCA_035277085.1 Nitrospira sp.
GATGGTCGCTTTCATGCGTGGCCTCATCCCCCACCGCCGCGTACACCGGCATTGGCACAGCGACACCTCCCACCAAGATTAGGGCGATCAGAAAACTGGCGGACACGAAAAATGAAGACATAATTAGCACACCGTCCGTCACGTACAGATGCCCAACAAGGTCATCTTCTTAGCCACCCACCCCGGCGCTCAAAGACGCGCCTTGCCCGACAAGGCCGCAAGGAGCTTTGAACTGCGTGGAGGTACATACCAAGCTTCGCTTGAACCGCTCGCTTCGATCACATGCGAGCGTAAAAGTATTGTGCCTCCAGTAGACAAGTCTGTACGCGGAGGCGTCGAGGAGCAGAGAACGCAGCTGGTGGCCTTGTTCGGCATCTGGCTAGAAGAACCATTGGGCCCGGAAGAAATATGCCCTCGGCATGCCGGCATGGGCAATGCCCAGGCCGATGCTGCCTTCTCCGCGATTGAGGAAATAGTGCTGATCGAACAAATTCAATATGTCGAAGCCGAGCAGCATTTTCTGACCCTGCCAAGGCAGCGGTATCGTATGAGTGACCGACGCATTGTAGACGGTATACGAGTTTTCATGCGTGGAATTCGTCTTCCCGCCTTCCTCGGCCGTCCGCAACCCTGAACCATAGAGCATCTGACCCGTGAAGTTCGTACGCTCCCAGAGCCGGTAGCTGACGACCGCTGAACTCGTCATGAATTGCGAGTGGTCGCAGAACACTCCGCCCGGCGAATTAATGTCGTTGATCTCCGCCTGGTCCAGCAGGTATTGGCCCGATTGCAGGCCGTACCCTTTGCACTGCCCCCAGGCCACGTTCCCCCGGGCCGTGAGCTCGTCGGTGAACTGTACTTTCAATGCCCCGTCGATGCCCCGCTGCCATCCCCGTTCGAACGCGAAGAAATTCAAAAGCGGTGTGCTGCCGAATTGCCCGGCATCCGACAGAAAATGCGACAGCTTGTAATAGCCGGTGAGTTCGAGCGTCGCTTTCCGATGGAGGGCGTGGTAACTCCCGACTTCGAAATAATGAGCCCGTTCCGCTCGAGGCCGAAATCCCGTCGGATCGTCCGGCGCCGCCGTCGTATTTTGCGTGTTGAGTTGTGCGACCGCCACCTGTTCCACGTTCGGGGGCGTAAACAGCCGCCCGTAGTAGGCGTGAAAGACGTTGGCCTGATTGTGCTTGTAGGTCACGCCGATTCGGGGGCTCGCTTGTCCCTCGTTGTAAAATCCTTGAATCGCATCCCCCCGGACGCCCACATTGAACGTCCAGTGTTCGCTCGCACTCCACTGGTCCTGGATCCAGAACTCCTGCCTGGTTTGAATGTTCTGATTTGACGCATCGAGCGTAATCACGGGACCCGCGGGAACGCCGCTGCTCGTGTCGAATGCGAAAATCTGCGCGTGGTTGTTCGCCCGCGTGTAATCCAGTTGAAAGCCCGTCTTCACGACATGATGGCTGTCAGGAACCCATGTGTAATCGAATCGTAGCCCGCCGCTGTAGGCAATGCGCCGTTGATTGGCCGTCTGCGCGCTGTTCACGTCCTCGGCATAGGCCAGCGCATTGAGCGGATCCGTCGTGAAGTCGGCGACGCCCCGTCGAAAGTACAGTCCCAGACCGAAGTAGTTGCTGGCATTGAGGTCATGCCTCCAGACGAGCTGTGAATATTGGCTGTTTTCTTTCTGGTATTGGTTGACGGACTGAGAGTTAGTCGGGCTGAAGCCCGGGAGCAGAGCCAACACATCGGAATTCGTCTCGAGATTCGGAATTGTCGGTATCTGGTGCTTCGCCACCGAATTCAAGAATATCCAACTGAAGCTGTTGTGATTGTCGTGCTGATAGTCGCCCCGGAGGTAGGTATTGTTCTTTTCACTCTGGTTGTGATTATTGGTGTACCCGAGCGTCGGCGGTTCCAGTCCCCGGCTGGTGGTGACGTAGCTGTTCAACACGTAGAAGCGGACTTTCTCTCCGATCGCGCCGCCGTATTCGAACGACGGGTTCACCGTGTTGAACGAGCCACCGAAGACTTGCGCTGAACCGAAGCCCGGGGATGTCCCGCTCTTGCTCGTGATGTCGAGAACGAGGGCCGTCTTGTTTCCGTACTGCGCTTCCATGCCGCCCAAAATGATGTCGGCGCGTTCCCATGCCCTTGGGGGCACGATGTCGGCAAAGGCGCCTGTGACCGTATCCGGAATTGGAATACCGTCAATACGGAATTGCTGATTGGCGTGATCCTGCCTAATATGAGTTTGTTTCAATCCTCCATACACGACGCTCGGGACCGTCATCAGCACGTCGTGAACATCGTTGTTGTTCCCCCGAGGCAAGATCTCGATGTCCTTCCGGCTCAATTGGTAGGTTTCGCTCGAGGCCTTATATTGGATCGCCGGCAGAGGCGCCACGATTTCGAGGGCGATCTCTTTCCTCACCGCAAGCGTGAGTGAGACGGGCGGCGGCGGCAGCCCGCCGATCTTTACCACGACATATTCGCTGCGGTAGGTGTCCACAACGGCGCTGATTGAATACGTACCGGCCTCAGGCACGACGATGTGGAACTCCCCGGCCTGGTTGCTGACCCCCTGGGCAACCATGTTCCCTTCCTGGTCGCGCACCTGTACGGTCGCCTGGTCGACGCGTCGATGGTTCTGATGTTGTACCGTACCGACGATCGTCCGCGACGGATCCTCGTCCGCCGCATACGCGGCGTTCGGAAATTCAACGCCACCCGCCACCAGTAGAACGCTCAACGAGCACGAGACTGCGACACGCCCCATTCTTTCCGCCTCCCGAACCTCATCCGCCGCCGACGGCCGGATGAAAAAGGTCATAGGCGAGCCGCGAGCGGCTCGATCAATGACCACCGGCGATATCAAACGCGGTCACGAATGGGGCGGTGCGCGAGAGGGACCGATGAAGGGGAACTCGGCGGAAAAGAGCAGCGCTGTCGGCGGGAACTCGCACGAGCCGACTGTCTCGAAGGTCGAAGGGGGCGGACCACCAACATCCAGCGAGCCGGACGTATGGTGCTGCACCCATTGACAGAGGTCGGTATCGGAGTGTTCATGGCCGTCGGTGTCAGCGGCCGCTAACTCATGATGGACATCCTGAGCGACGGCAAAGGGCGCGAGTGCGAGAAGAAGGAGGATCAGGCCTAGCGAAAGCGCCCGTGAGAACGACGGCCATGCAGGCGGCATACACATGAGAGGCGCATTGACTAGCATAAGGGCGCGGCGGCTGTCAAAATGGCCGAATACATCCGCGCTATCCTATATTTTTCCATACCTTACGCACGTCCGTGTAGACTTTTCTTGAGCATTTCGCTATGCTGCGCAACTTCAACCTTCGAAAGGCCGTCATGAATCGACCGATAGACAATCAACACGTCATAGAAATCAAGGCATTGCCGTCTCCCCGCGCGATCAAGACGAAGCTGCCGATCACCGATGAAGCCGCCGCCCTCGTCGTCGAGACCCGCGAGGCCATCCGCCGGATCCTTCACGGACAGGACCGGGAGCGGTTACTGGTCATCGTCGGTCCCTGCTCCATCCATGACCCTGAAGCCGCCTACGAGTATGCGGCAAGACTGAAACCACTTGCCGATGCCGTTCGAGACCGCTTACTGATCGTCATGCGCACGTATTTCGAAAAACCCAGGACGACAGTGGGATGGAAGGGGCTGATCAATGACCCTCACCTCGACGGGACCTGCGACATCGCCACCGGCATGGAGCTCGCGAGAACCATCCTGTTGAAGATCAATCAATCCGGCATGCCCTGCGCCACTGAGCTGTTAGACCCCATCAGCCCGCAATATATCGCCGACCTGATCAGTTGGACGGCCATCGGAGCCCGGACAACCGAAAGTCAAACGCACAGGGAGATGGCCAGCGGGGTGTCAATGCCGGTCGGCTTTAAAAACGGAACGGAGGGGAGCCTCCACGTGGCGGTCAATGCCATGACCTCCGCCCGCACGCCTCACCACTTCGTCGGGATCAACGCCGACGGTCAAACCTCGATCATCAAGACCATGGGCAATCCGGACCGCCACATCGTGCTGCGCGGCGGCGGCGGCAAGACCAACTACGATGCCGAGCACGTGGCGAAGGCTGAAGCCGCCGTAGGCGGCGAAGGAATCGCGCGGTCGATCATGATTGATTGCTCGCACGACAACTCCAACAAGGATCACACACGCCAGGGCCTCGTCGCGCGTGAGGTGCTCCGACAGTTCCGCGAAGGCCGTCAATCGATCATGGGCCTCATGCTGGAAAGCAACCTCAATGCGGGCAAACAGACCTGGAAGCAGGGCGTCGCATTGGTCCATGGCGTCTCCATCACCGACGCCTGCCTCGGGTGGAATGACACTGAGGTCCTCTTAAATGAGTTGGCCGAAAGCATCGTCGCACGACCCGCCTGACCGATTGTTCAATCTCATCCGCCGGCCTTAAGCGCTCCGCCATGCTGATCGATACCCACACCCATCTCGACGACACCCGTTACGACGGCGATCGGAACGAAACAATTGAGCGGGCGCGGAAGGCCGGCGTCGGCGCATTCCTGACGATCGGTTGCGATCTGGCCACCAGCCGGTCGGCCGTGACGCTGGCCGATCAGCATGCCGACGTGTACGCCTCCGTGGGAGTCCATCCGCATGAAGTGAAACATATCGGCGACGGATGGTATGACGAGCTCCGCCGGCTCGCACGGCACGAAAAGGTTGTGGCCTATGGGGAGATCGGCCTCGACTACCACTACAATCATTCGTCGCCGCAGGAGCAGCGGCAGCGGTTTCGGGAGCAGGTTCAGCTCGCACGCGAGTTACGCCTGCCTGTGATCATTCACACGAGAGAGGCGCAACAGGATACGATCGCCATCCTCAAAGAAGAAATGGCATCGGAGGTCGGCGGGGTGTTTCACTGCTTTTCCGGCGACGCCTGGCTGGCAAAGGACGCGCTGGATCTCGGGTTCTACCTGTCGTTTTCCGGCATCCTCACGTTCCAGAACGCGACGATGCTCAGGGAGATCGCGAGACAGACGCCGCTCGACCGAGTGCTCATCGAAACCGACTGTCCGTATCTGACGCCGGTCCCGCACCGGGGCAAACGCAATGAACCCGCCTTTGTCTCCCACGTCGCCCGACAGCTTGCGGAGATTCATTCCGAGCTGTCTCTGGAGAAGATCGAGGAGGCGACAACCGACAATGCCAGACGGCTGTTCAGATTGGCTAAAACCGCTTGAGCTGACGGCTGCGACGTCGCAGCGCCTTGGGAAGTTTTCGAGGATTCCCTCGCTTTTCGGTTCGGCCTCCCGTCGGAGGCTCGTCGTCCACGGCCAATTCCTTGTAAGGCATCGATCGTTCCGGAAGGGATGATGATTGCAGCTTTTGGGCAAATTCCGCCGCTCTCATGATCAATGCTCCCTGCGCCTGAGCGGCGCGGATCACCTCATGGTCGGATGTCACGACGGCGCACTCCGTCCCGTATTCGGCTGCCAAGCGCTCGATCACCTGGTCCGCCTTTTCGCCGCGCTTTGAATAGATCACCTGGACTCCGGCGCGATGCTCGCGGCCTTCTATGGGCTGTCCTGCTTGCCATCCGTCGAAAACCACTGTGATCGCGTGCCCTTTGCGGTGGCGATAGGCGGCTAGGGTTCGTAAGAGGTCTTCCCGGGCCGTTTCGGAGCGTCCTCCGGCTTTCCCTGTACTCCCCAAGAGATTATAGCCGTCGATGATAATATGCATGGGAACCAACCCTACGCATGGCCCCCAATGCTGTCAACCGACCTGCGAGGCGGCGGAACGCCCATTCCCCTTGACAACCCTGGGAACATCTGAGAGATACATATAACTTCCGCCGTCCTCCTGGAAACCATGCCTTCTCTTCTCTGGCGCGCAGCGGCTTCAGCGGTACTGCTGGGACTCCTCAGTCTCGACGGCATGCCATGGCTCGAGGAGGCCCAGGCCGTCTCCCAGGAGCAGCGACGGGAAACCCCATCCTCTTCGAAGCGCTCCCGGAACTCCAAAGTCAGTCTCACTCCTCATACCCTCCCGCCCGCGACGGTACAGAATTTGAGAACCGCATTTGCGCCCGATCTCGTCCGGCTGGTGCTCGATCTCGACCGCAAAACCAAGGTGAAGAAGCATCGTCCAGCTCAAGAAGACGGCCTGCTCGCGGAAATCCCCCACGCCGCCCTCAGCAAGTCCGCCCAAGCAAAGATCGCTCAGGGATCACTCGACGGCCGGTTCATCGTGCGGCAAACTCCCGACGATTCCGTTACCGTCGCGCTGCCGAACGGTTCCTTCCAGACCGTTGCCTTGTTTTCGCTGACGAATCCTCCGCGGCTCGTGGTCGATGTCATCCCGACGGCGGCACAGCCCTCCGCCTCGTCGCTGGATGCGGCGGAGCCTCCCATTGTTCCAGCCGTTCCACTCACTCCGGCCGCACCGCCGCAACCGCTTCCCCCGCCGGTGAAAGGTTTTACGACGGTCGTCATCGACCCGGGACATGGCGGCAGGGATCCGGGGGCCCATGGGCAACGGGGCACGGAGGAAAAAGACATTACCCTGAAAGTCGCATTAAAGCTGCGCGACCTTCTCAAGAAGGAGCCAGGTGTGCGTGTCTTGATGACGCGGGAACGGGATGTCTTCGTAGAGCTCGAAGACCGCGCTCGCTTTGCCAATGGGAATAACGCCGATCTCTTCGTCTCGATTCACGTGAACTCGCATCCGCAGCGGAGCGTGCGAGGCATCGAGGTCTATCATTTCGGGGAAGCCAAGGACCAGCGGGCGCTCGAACTGGCGGCCCGTGAAAACGGCACTCCGCTCAGCAGCACCGGCGTGGGGTGGGAATATCTGGTTGCCGACCTGTTGACCACGAAGAAGATCGAAGCGTCGCTCGAGCTGGCCTGGACGACGAAAGAAGCGATGATCGGCCACTTGAACGGGCAGTACACGCTGGTCGACCATGGAGTCAAGACGGCGCCGTTCTACGTGCTTCGCTTTACCAGCATGCCGAGCATACTCGCCGAAATCGCCTACATTTCGAATGCCGCCGAAGAGGATCTGTTGCGAACCGGCAACTTTATTACGCGTGTCGCCGAATCGCTGCATGAAGGCGTGACCGCCTTCTTGGCCGTTTCAAAACAGCCGGCGCGCTGATGCCTGCAGCAGTTCCGCTCGCCTCTCCCCCATGCCGACCATAAGGCTGGTCTTGGAATACGACGGTTCGCGCTATGCGGGCTGGCAGCGCCAACCGGATCAGCCCACCATTCAGGAAGCCGTTGAAACCGCCCTCTTCCAGCTGACTCAAGAAACGGTGTCGGTCATCGGCGCCGGACGGACAGATTCAGGCGTGCACGCGCTCGGCCAGGTCGCAAGCTTTCGAATCGAGCGGCAATGGACGCCGCGCGAATGGCTTCGAGGGTTGAATGCGCGGCTTCCGGACGATATTGCCGTCCGTTCAGCTGCAACGGTCTCCGACGACTTCCATGCCCGGTATGCCGCTAAGGGAAAGCTGTACGAGTACCGGATTTTGAATCGTGGCGAACGCCCCGCTCTCGACCGGGCCTATGTCTGGCATGTTCATAAGCCGCTCGATCTGTCCGCCATGGAGGAAGCCGCAACATATCTCGTCGGCTCGCATGATTTTTCCTCTTTCGAGGGCACGCTCACCGACAACGAAGATCCCATGTGCGACCTGCGGCAATTGTCGCTTTCAAGCCGGGGAGACCTCGTTTGGATCGAGGCCTACGCCAATCGCTTCCTCAAGCATATGGTCCGTGCGATTGTCGGCACGCTGGTGGAGGTCGGCCATGGGAAAAGGACGCCAGCCGGTCTCAGGACC
>DATELB010000296.1:0-19710 GCA_035277085.1 Nitrospira sp.
GACGGGCGCTCGGACAGGTTGACCGCAATGAGGTGCCGTGTCCGCGCTCCGGTCGTACACCAGGCCGCGATATTGAGATGGCTGTCGTTGTCGGGCCATCCGCTCCGCTCACACAGTTGCCACTGCCCTCCTCGCAAATCCGCATCACGAAGCGCATGAAGCAATTTCGCGTAAAATTCCCGCAGATCTTCATCGATCGGTTCGTCCGGACGGCGACGGAGGAATACGGGAACCCGTTGCCGCCGCCCTTCGAACTCTCCGTCATGAAACAGGACAGCGCCCTGCAGGGTTGAGACGGTGACCGCCGCAGCCCGCGCCTTTCCAGGAGAAAATGTCCCTGCGGCACGCGGCTCATCATGATTTTCGATGAAGCGCACCAATCGCTCTTGATAGGAAGAGTCTGCACAGAGATGCAGGCGGACCTGTTCGGCATTGTCGTGCTCGAGACGGTCGTATAGACGCTTGTCATAACAGAAATCAAAGCCCTGCTGCTGCAGCTCCCATTCCAAATCCCAATAGGCTTCGGCCATGAACAGCGTCTCCGGATACCGCTGCTTTGCGGCCCCGATCACTTCACGCCAATATTCGGTTTGCGGCGTGGGACCGGCCCGCCCTTTCCAAGTGCGCTCGAAGATATGATTGAGCAGGAGCATGGCCATATCACACCGCATCCCATCGCACTGCTGGGCAATCGACAGTACCGTTTCGATCGCCGCCTTTCTCAGGTCGGGCGAAAAGGCATTCAACTGCAAGACGTCCTGCCAGGGAGGGAAATACGGATCACGGCCGCAGGCAAGCACATGAGCGCCCACCTTGACGAAGTCGCCGGGTTTCTCCGCGAGGTCGGCCTCATTTCCTTGTATGAAATATTCCGGATGCGCCGCCGCCCACGTGTGATCGGGCGCGACATGATTTGGGACGAAATCAAGGATCAGCCGCATGCCGCGCTTGGCCAATTCTTTCCGTGCCTCGGCCAAACCTTGACGGCCGCCCAATCGGGCGTCCACCGCATACTCTTTCACGCAATAGGCGGATCCCACGTTGTCCTCGGCCGTGAAATCCGGCAGCAACCGGCGGAACTCGGCCAAGAGGCTCTCGTTACGCATGGAGACGGCGAGACCCGCGGGACTTCGTTCCCACACACCCATGAGCCAGACAGCATCAAAGCGGTAGGACGCGAGCGCGTCCCAGACATCGCCGGGAACCGCCCCCAACGTCATAGGACGCCGCGCCTGCCTGCTCAGCTCATGAAGCCATACCCACGTATTGATCTCGTAGATGATGGGACGCCGAGGCCAATGAGGCGTCAGCCTGTGGTGGGTCGCCATCAGTCGGTCACCTCGAAGCAGGCTCCTCTTGGACGGTCGACGGGGAAAGCGGCTTTGAGCCTTCGATACTCCTCGGTCATGGCATCCTCCTCCGCCTCAGCTTCTCGGGACGCGACGGTATGATTCAATCGTCGTGTTACGGCTACGTTAACTTTTAGCAGCGCCGCGGAGAGCACTGTACAATTTGGATCCCATGAGGAAAACTGTCAAATTTGACAGGAGGGCCGCTAGCATCAATAGGCATGAATCCTGCCAAACCCCTACGTCCTCTTCGAGGCCTGAAACGAAACAACATTGCTATAGGACAAACCCCGATTATCCTTCTTGACTCGCACTAATGAGGAGTTCATGCTTGGCATCCCTTCGCACTGAGAACTGAGGCATCTTTCCCTGTGGAGGCCACTATGCCGGCCGCGACTTTTGCCCTGCGCTCGAAAAAATCGCAAGTCGATACCCGAACTCAAACCGCCGGCCGTCGGAGCCGACAGCAGTATGAGGACCTCGTGGAGTCGCTGGAGGCGATTGTGTGGCGCGCCAATGCCCATACATTCGAGCATGTGTATGTCAGCGAGCAGGCGGAAACCGTCTTGGGCTACCCTGTCAACGACTGGCTGCTTCAACCGCACTTCAAGGAGACCCATCTCCATCCGGACGATCGCATGCAGGTTTTGGCAACCTACCGCCAAGCGGCTCATGATCCACTCCATCACCGGCTTGACTATCGCATGAGGGCAGCCGATGGCCGGGAGGTCTACATTCATGAATGCGTCCATTCCGTCTTCGACGATGGCGGATGCACGGAATTGATCGGCGTCATGATGGATATCACGGACCGCAAGGCCGCTGAACGCTCGCTGATGGAGATGACCGGCCGGTTGATTCGCGCGCAGGAAGAGGAACGCTGCAGGATCGCCCGGGAGCTGCACGACGATTTCAATCAACGCCTGGCGCTACTGGCCATCGGCCTCGAGCGGCTCGGACAGACCTTTGCTGCCGAGAGCAGGGCCCTCGCTCAGGTCTCCGACCTCTGCCGGTTGACTCACAACATTGCCTCGGACGTGCATCGCCTGTCGCATCAGCTGCATTCGGCGAAGCTCGAGCACCTGGGTCTCGTACCCGCGATCAAAGGACTCTGCCGCGAGCTGTCCGAGCAGTATGGGGCGCACATTCACTTCGTTCACCGCAATGTCCCTCATACAATGGCGAAAGAGGCCGCTTTGTGCCTGTTCCGGGTCGTGCAGGAGGCGCTGAACAACACGATCAAGCACAGCGGTGTACGAAAGAGTCAGCTCGAGTTGTTTGGGGACCGCGGAACCGTCCATTTATGTGTCTCGGATACTGGCGCGGGTTTCGACCTCCAGTCCGTTTCAGCCAAGGGACATCTCGGCTTGATCAGCATGCAGGAACGTGTCCGCGCGGCGGGAGGCACGATCGCCGTGGAGTCACGGCCATCGAAAGGCACCCGGATTTCGGTTCACCTGGCCGGCTGATCCCGTCCCCGCGACAAGGAGAAACCATGCCGCGTCCACGCGTATTGCTTGCAGATGATCACCGGCTCGTGGTGGAAGCCTGCGTGGGGCTGCTCGAGCCGGCATGCGAAGTCGTCGGCATCGTGACCGACGGACGAGCGCTCCTCCCCCAGTCGGTCGCACTTCATCCCGACGTGATCGTACTCGACATCGGGATGCCGCTCTTAAACGGGCTCGATGCCGGTCGCCAGATCAAACAGTCGATGCCCGGCGTCAAATTGATCTATCTGACCATGAATGAAGATCCGGAGCTTGCCAAGGAGGCGCTCGCCCTCGGGGCCTCGGGCTTCCTGCTCAAGACCTCGGCCGCCCACGAGCTCCCCGAGGCGATTCGAACGGCCATGCGGGGCGACACGTACATCACGTCCCGAGCGTCCCAGCGAATGGTCGAGTCGTTCGTGCATGGCGAACGGTCCATGAGCAGCGCGCTCACGTCGCGCCAACGGGAGGTTCTTCAGCTGCTTGCGGAGGGGTTTACCATGAAGGAGGCCGCGGGCGTCCTCCGGGTGACGGCGCGCACCGTGGCCTTCCATAAATACCGCGTGATGCAGCAGTTCCGCCTCAAGAGCAATGCCGAACTGATCCAGTTCGCCATCGACCAACGGCTGACCCTCGGCGCTTCGCACCGATAGCCTTCTTTCAACTCGGCATGTGCCGATCCCTTCGAATCCGTAGGGAGCCTCGGCTACCCCGACAGGCCTGAAAGAATCTGTCACTTTTGCCAGTATCGCTCGCAACGAAGGAAATGATAAGTAGCTGCGCCTCTGTACGTTCGCCTGTACGGCTGGAGCGACGATGCCGTCATCAGTGGACTGCGGCCCTCAGCTTCGCACCTGCGTCCGTGTCCTTCTGGCGGACGACAGCCCCTCAATGCTGCAGGCGGCGCGCCACATTCTCGAGCCTGAGTTCCAGGTGGTAGGAACAGTCGACGACGGTGAGGCGGTACTCGAGGCGACGAAGTCACTGAACCCCGACGTGCTGATTCTCGACATTTCGATGGGCGTCATGAACGGCTTGGAAGCCGCCCGCCTCTTAAGGCGCATCGGCTCAACAGCCAAGATCGTCTTTCTCACCGTGCACAACGACCAGGACTATGTCGAGGAAGCCTTCTCTGCAGGGGCGGTAGGCTATGTGATCAAGCCGCGTTTAGGGACGGATCTGCCGGTCGCCGTTCGTGAAGCGCTGATGGGACATACGTTCGTCTCGCCTGATCTGGTTTCCCCGTCCCGATGATCGGTCCGGGTCAGAGCGGCGTCGCTCTCACCTCAATTCCACCCACATCGAGCCTTCCGCGACGACGTGGACTTCGACACCCCCCTGAGTCGGATAGATACCGACAGGCCGAAGGCTTTTGACTTCTCCCTCCATTCGGCCAGCCTGACCCATGTCCCGCTGCAAGGCCGTCTCGAGGCGCGAACGAATCGTCTGAAGCTGCCCGGAGAGATCGATGAACGCCTGAGACGTCATCTCCGATAGGATCTCTTGATGAAACATCCAGTTCGCTGAACGCACCAGGACATTCCGGGTATCCACGGTGTAATTGAGATTGGCGAATCTCAGCACCCCCATGCCCTCATCAAACACCGGCGTGCCGGTCGCGTACAGGTTTCCGTTGACACCTCCTGAGACTTTGAGGGCGAGAATCAATTTGTCCCCGCTTCCATACAGCTGAACGTCGTCAACCTTCACGGTGTCGCCGAGCGGCGTGCGGAATTCCTGTCCAATCATTTCCTGCCCGAGCCGTTGGTTGATTCGCCCGTAGTCGACGGTGATCGGCAGCGCGAGGCGAAACCCTTGCGCCGCGCCTGCGGCCAACTGCAGAGTTGGCAGCGGCGTCCCGCTCTTGGCAGGCTTTGAGCCGCTCACAATCCTCGGCTGCATGATGAGGTTTACGGAGGTATGAATCGAAAGGGTGCCGTTTGATGTGATTGGACTGACGTGCACATCCCGCGGATTGAATTCGAGCCACTGGTTCGGCGCCAGCTCGATCGGGTCCTGAAGATTCTGCCAGACCGTCTCGGCCCGCCTTTTGGATTCCGTTCGGTCGCGAATGATCCGGTCGATGCTTCGGCCCATTGCCGTCAGCCGCGGCTGCAACATCATTTTCAACAACGGCGTTGCGTCAAGATCGAGCCCCGCAAGCCGGCAGGGTTCTATGAATACCGGCTCCTCGAAGGTCGTGTTCGATTGAAGGCGCCATTGATCCGACCAGCTCAGCGCGGAATGGGAAGCCAGATTGACCCGCTTCGGGGGATCGTCGCCATGGCCGCAACGACCTTCTACAAAGGCTTGGCCGTCATTCCTTCGTGCCCAGACGCGGTAGCGAACCTGTTCGAACCATACGTCAAAACGATCGCGACTCATCCGGTATCGAAACGAGCCTCTGACGAGGCGATACAAAAACCGGATGTCGTCCCGGTCGCCGAGGGTGCCGGCGTCGTTCCAGTCGTCTTCGCGCGCCGCCACTTGAGGAAAGCCCTCGTCGACCGCCGCAGCCAGCTCTTCGGCGGAGACTCGAACGTCGATGTTGACGATCGACGGCTCTAAGGCGGGAGGAGGAGGGGCAGGCGTGAGCGGATCGGTCGGTTTAGGAATGTCGAGCTGCGAGCCGGCCTGTGTCCTGGTCGCGCAGACAGCCGGCAACAGAAGTGAACAGCAGACAATCACGAGCCACGTCGCGGCACTAGACGCCTGAGACCTCAATTCATCCCCTCCTGGCAAACGAATGACACTCGTCAGCTGACGGTGTAGCCGCGCGCCGTCATACAGCCGGAAAACGCACGCTTATAGTCAGCCACCTGGGCGTTATGCGCCTGCTTGGCTTTTTCTTGAGCGGCGGCCTGCTGCTGCTCGGCTTGCCGGCGGCGCATGGCCCCTCCAGCCGCACCGACTCCGGCCCCGATGGCCGCTCCTTTACCGGCGTCTCCGCCGATCGCCCCGCCGACGGCCCCGATCGCAGCACCGCGCGCAGCTCCCTTGACTGCTGCGTTTTGCTGGGGAGGAGCACCGGCCTGCTGCTGCATCGGCTGGTTGGGATCGAAACCCGTTTGCTCCTTGGCCCACTTGTAGCAGCTGAACTCGTCCTGTTCCTGCTGCTCTTTCGTCTGCCCCTTGCCCGGGTAGACGAATACATCGACGGCCGCCATCACGTCCTGCGCGGCAAACAACACTCCTATGAAAATGAGCAGCCCTCGTGAGTGACGCATGGTGCCTCCTTGCACTGCACACGTTGTGTCTGAGGAATCTTCGAGGTTATGGCGCAGGTTCCTTGGAAGACTGCGCGCCTGGAGATGAATCTCCGGGAGGTCGGTCGCCGGCCGCGACCGCCTGATCGGCACCGTCTGAGGACGGCGCGTTGGAGGTCGCGACAGGCGGCACCTCGCCGATCAGCGGCAGGTTGCCCAGGATCGCCAGCCTCGTGACCATGCCGACGATATCATCGAGCTGCAGAAACCTCGCGGCAGCCATCGGGTCCAGCTTCTTGCTGTAGATGTGGAAATACTTCTGCCGCAAGGCCAAGTCCGCCCGCTGATTCTCGCCGGATTGCTTCACGATCTTCATGACATCGTCATTGGTGAGCGTGGCATATTTTTCGATGTACGTGCCGAGCAGGCGAAGCCGATTCTTTTCGAGCTGCTCCTTCTCCTTCTCGTAGCGATGATAGACGCCCCAGAATATCTCACTCTGCTCCTCGTTCAGATTCATGTTCCGCTCGAACACCTGTTTGCGCTCCGTCGAGAGGACGTATTGGAGCTTCTCGGTGTCGAGATTGGGCCGAATGCGGACGATGTTGACCGGGGACTCCTGCGCCTCCAGCGCTGGGCACATCACGAGAGAGAGCGCACACATGCCGGCCGCCATAAGGGGCTTCATAACCACTCCCTTCCTTCCTTGCAGACTCATCGAAGGCCAGGTGTACGTTTAGTAGACGAGTGGAATCTGTTGCGCCAGTTCCATCTTGATCAGCGAGCGGATTTTAGTTTCTATTTGGATGTAGCGCGCGACCTTCGTGTAGGGCAAGACCTTTTCAAGCTTCTCCGCGTATGACCGCTTGAGCTTGGTTTCCTGTTCCTCGACGGATAGCGCGTCGCCGAGGAGCTTCTTCGCCGTGTTATCGGGAATGGATCCTTTGTTGAACGCATCCGCATAGTCCTTGATTGTCTGGCCAAGCTGTTGATTCACCTGCTCCAAGTCCTTCTGATAGGCATCGTAGATCGGCCAGAACTGTTTCGCCTCCGCTTCGGAGAGCTCCATATTTCCCGCCACGATCAGTTTCTTGTCCGCTTTCAGCTTCTGTTTCAAGATTTCCATGTTGGAGTCAGACATCTGTTGGCCAAGCGCCGGGATGGCGCACACCATCAGGGCGAATAGGATTGCTGCGACGCTTCTCATGATCATCGTCCTTTCTGCTCAATGACGTCAGCTGTAGGCATCAAAATCGGGGCGCACACCGTACCAC
This sequence comes from Nitrospira sp., assembly GCA_035277085.1. GTDB lineage: Bacteria > Nitrospirota > Nitrospiria > Nitrospirales > Nitrospiraceae > Nitrospira_C. The sequence continues at coordinate 7,317 of DATELB010000296.1, forward strand.
CATTCCCCATGCGGCGGTAACTGTCAAAACTGACAGACGGTGAACGCGACAGCCGCAGCGCGGCGCTTGCCGTTGTGTCGTGTCGGCCGCGCTGCTGTCGTGTTTATAAAGCTGTGTCCGTCATTTCGCAGGCTACTGTTTGCCCATCGCCGCCCCAAGCATGGCATGCAATTCCTTGGAGTTCGCATTGGGCTTGACCTTCTGCGCGATGATGATGTCCGACGGACGCACGTCCTGGCCATAATAGGCCGCATTCAGTTCGTCCCTTGCACGGATCAATGCCCCGTCGAATGAGACTCCGGCGTAGAGTCCTTTCGCACGTGTGAACGTGATGAAATCCGCCGTGAGGTTCGTGTCGGCTCCCTCGCCTTTCGGCCCGATCGCCACCGAGCCGTCGGCGCCAAGCTTGATCTTGTTCGCCAACAGCGAATCCACCGCTTTCGCCGTCATGATCAATAGAATCGCTTCCTGGGACTGGGCCCCCGCTTGAAGGCCAAAGCTGGCCGCGGAAGTCTCATAGAACACCGGCTCGCTCCACCCGCCTTTTTCATCGCGCGCCAGCACCACGCCGTTGCCGCCTTCCACGCCGAAGATGAAGGCTCCCTTCGTCAGTTTGGGGACGATGTAGACCCCCTTGGCCTGTTGCAGGTGGTTGCCGAACCACTTCATATCGGGATCACTCATGAAGTTCTTCAGCGTCGCTTCAGCCTGATCAATCAGCGCTTTGGCATCCGCGGCGTCATTTGCCCGCCCGACGCCAGGCGCAGCGGCCAATCCAATGGTCAACGCCGCAATGGCGCCGGTGCATGCCAATAGCCGATGAAACCTTCCCCTTCTTGCCTGTCTCATGGTTCCCTCCTTGGTTGATTGTCGTTCAACGCGCTTGCGCGGGCGGCGGATAGCTTTCGAATGCCTTGGCGATGGCTTCGTTCCCCAGCTCGACATTGTCCTTCGTCGAGTCTTGCAGGGTACCCACGATCGTCGCCCGCCACACGAGCTGCTTCTTTGCCGGTTCGATCAGGTCCAAAATCAAGGTGCCTTCTCGATATTCAACCGACGTGACGCCTCCTCCATAACCGGCACCCCACCCGTAACCGCCGTAAGGGCCGCGGGCCACACCCACCGTGGGCCCGGTGCTTTCGAGCCGTTGTTTGTCTTGCACGCCGACCCAATAATGGACGAGAAGATCCTGAGGTTCATCCAGCGGCACTTGACGGAGTCCTTTCCCGACCAATTGCCGTACCACGGCAGACTCGATGCGCTTCTGCATCAACGAGTTGTCGTAGATCCCGCCTTTATTCATCTCGGCAGGTCCGGCAAAGGCAAAGGTCCTGAACGACGAGAAATCCGCCGTTTGATCGTAGTCGGTTTTGACGTTGAACGCGTTGCAGGCCGACAAGCATAAGGCCAGTATCAAAACGCACGTTGTTCGCCGAGAATGCATGTCCGTCCCTCCGCCTGACTCAGCGCCGTCACTCGATGATGCCTCTGCTACCCCAACGGCCCCTTCTTGCCCTCACCGGATGTATTGACCAACGGCGCATGGCGTGGGGCACCCGAGGCAAAGTAGAAATATGCCCCGACCACCAGAAAGTTGATCGCCACCGCAATCATGTTCCACACGATGACCGGCCTTGAATCGACCAAGATGCCGTAATAGACCCAGATGATCTGAAAGGTTCCCATGATCGCGGCCATGGTCGGATTCATGCCTTCGCAGGACCGCCGTTTGAGCATGGCAATGAGATCGGGCATGGCGGCAAATGTCGTTCCGAAGCCGGCGACGAAGCCGATGATGTCATGAAGGGGCATGGACATAGGTTCTCCTTCACCGGGCATGCTGTCAGCTACATTGGGACGCGTCACTCATATACGTGACGAGCACTCCATAGTGATCCGATCCGGGCGCTGTTGATACCGCTTCGGATTGCCCGAACAGCTCCTGCATGAAGCAGCCGTCGACGCTGTGGGACGGATGCCGCATGAGGAAAAGAAAATCCACCCGCCTGGCCTCGCTGATCCCTTTCTGATAGCCGGCAAGGATTTTTTCTTGCTGGCTTTCAGGAAGCCGCCTCATCGCGGCTCGAAGCGCTGAAGGGACCTCCCGTACGCCTTGGCCGGCAAGTACGTTGCGCTGAGGGTCAAGGCTGTAGACCTCCGCTTCCCGACTCGCCATCGCGTAAGTGTCTTTAAGCCCGGCCTGTTCGAGCTCACGGTATTCAGGATCGTCCGGTTCGAAGTTGAAATCCCCACCGACGAGGACCCCCAGGTAGCTTCCTTTGTCATACAGTCTTTGAATTTCCCTCACCAGCAGGCGAATCTCGTCAAGCCGCCTCTCCTGGTCCTGCTCCATCGCCGCAACAATGGCTTCAAAGTCTTCACGGCGGGCCTTTCCCGCTTGCACCGCCTCATCGATTTGTCGTATGAAAAACGCATTCCGTTCGATTCCAGAATGCAAATGCAGACTGACGGTCAGCAGTTTCCTGCGCGTATTCGGGTTTTCCACTTCGGCGATCAACGCATACCGTAGTTCCCCTGTTTGAAACCCCATGTAGTCGTCACAGCGTCCGAACCCTCCGCTGAGTTTGAGGCCCTCCACTTTCCGCACTTTCAGCGGCGTCTTCGCGAGAACGGCCAACCCATTGTTCAACCCGGGAACGACCGCAAGGCCCGGCGCCAGCCGGACTCCGCAGGCATCCACCTGGTGTACCGCCCGATACTCCAAACCGTAGCCCTTCAATGCCGCGACGTAACTTTCAGCCATCTCAGGCAGCGGATTCACTTCCTGAAGCAGCATGACGTCCGGCTGGATGGCGGACAGTTGGCGAAATTGAAGGTCGAGCCGCGCTTGGCGGACATCCTTCGACTCACTCGCTTTGACCGTCAGACCGCTCGGCTCGAGCCCGTGCAGCGTGTTGTACGTGAGCAGCCTGATCCGCTGCATCGGAATGCCGGTCGGCTTCACGATGTCGCGGGCAGGCTCCGTACAGGCGCCGGTCATCAGCGCCGCAGCGACCAGGAGAGACAGCCGCGGCAGACGCCGCGCCTTGCGAGGACCGCACCTGTGCATGGCGACACTTTTAGAAGACCTGCGATCGGATAGCCAAATACTGCGATTCCGGCAGCAACAGCCAGTTAATGATGCGCTTGACGCCGATTGTCGCTGACGCAGTTTGTTCGGCCCGGATCTTTTCCTCGTCGCCGGACACGACTCCAAGTAATATGGCCCGGTTGTCGAGCACTTCGACGTGAACGCGCGACTCGACGATGCCGGGCGTTCGCGCGAGCGCCGCCTCGACCTGTGCTTTCACCGTTGAATCCGGAATGACCTTGCCGAGAGTGTCGACGGTCCGCTTGACTGGAAGAAAGGCATTGATCGACCGAAGCCCTTCCACCTTCTTCGCGGCCTGGAAGACGGCTTCGGCCTGCTCAGGCGCATTGACATGGCCGACCACATACCCGTGATCCATGAACACATAGGCAGTCAACGTGAGGCCTGCGAACGCCGGCTCTTCGAGCAGGACTTGTTGAAGATGCCGCTGATGCCGGTAATCGTCGGCCATCGTCACCGATTCGGCGGCATCGACCACTGTGCTGTATCTGTCGCCTCCACATCCTTGAAAGAGCAACAGAGCTGCACAGACTAGCCCCGGCCAAACGACGCTTCTGTTCTCACAGGTCAGCATGGCATTCGATAACCGCATCGCGATACGCCATCTTCGTTCAAGCGTCCGGTCGGATTCAAGGCCCACTCTTCCGGCCTCCTTGAACCTGGCCGGAGCCCGCGACCTTCGTTAACTCTCCTCGATATCGCTCTCCGGTTTCATGGTTGGTCGCTTCCACGAGAACTATCGCGCTTCCTTTATGGTCATACAACGTGAACCTCACCGCACGTCGGTCGGTGTCGCCGACCAGACGACCGTCTTGGCTTTCGAGATCTCCTGAACCGACCGCCACCTTGGAAGCGGTTTGGCCGGCAAACAAGTAGGTCTGGTTGGCCCGGATGATCAGACGAACGGAGCCCTCCGCAAACGTGGCTCCATCCTTGTTAATCAAGCCTTCCCATTCGCCGACGACCATTTGAACGTCCGTAATCGGCACCCGTTTCCACGAAGGATCCTTTTCATGCGATCCTCCGGCGCATCCGGTCAATAGGCCAATCACCACTATGCCGGCCGAGAAGCGAAGCCATTTGCTCATCTCAGCGGCTTGGGGCATAGACACCTTTCACTGATGGCCACCGACAATGTCGTCTTAACCCTCCGGACACCGATGCCTTGTGGGCGCGGAGAGTGGGCGTCAGTGTAGCCACTCGGAGAGACCGGAGGAACTGTCAAAACTGACAGTGCAGTCGGGCCGGCCGAACAGGATTGGCCCTGACCGGACGAAAGTTGAGGCCTACTACAGGCAATCTCGCCCCGGGCTCGGATCACGCATACATCGGACGCCCATCGCTCAACGCGACCCAGCCGCGGATCACTCGATAGACGAACCACAGCCCGACGAAACCCATGGGCAGCCAGGCAATCAGGATCCCGATCCCGAAGGTCCCCACGACGAAGCCGAGGCACAGCACGATCCACAGCAGTCCGAACCAGAAGGTCCGTATCTGCCATCGAAAATGCGATTCGAGCCACGTCCCGCGCACCTCGCTCCGTTTGACATAGTTCAAAATGACCGCGATGATCGACGGCCACCCGGTCAAAAACGCACCGACGATCGTGGCCGTACCGATGATCCCGGTGAGGAGGCTGAAGGTATGTAGCGCGTAAATCACCTTGGTCCACGTGACGAGCGGCTGGGCCGACCGCTCCACCTGTCCTCCGCTCAGCTGGCTTGTCATGCCCGCGTCTCCTTCATCACGCCGGTCAACGCCAATCCACGGCTCCAAACCCCGATTCCCCGAGGAACACATACATGACGCTGGCCATGCCGACGTCCTGATTCCGGTAGTCGATACTGGAGTAACTCGCGTTTCTGTGCGCGTGCTGGTAGCGGACTGCCACGCCATGACGGTCGTAGATCCGCACTGTCAACGAAGACTCTCCACGCACAATATTTTCCCAAGCCGCCTGGTCGGGCGACAGCACGTCGCTGACATAGAATTCCCGCGCTGTCAGGTCGATCATCGCCCGGTCGCCGAAGATGAATCGGAGCGATAAGAGCCCTTCGGGGGTCAACCCGTAATGATAGTCCCGCTCTCCCTGCGCTTCCATATTGCCCGCTGCACCATACCCGGCTCCCCCGAGCGCCGTCCCTTGCACAGCCGTGGTTGGCGACAGCCATGTTTGCCAGGTCGTGCCGACGCCTAATGCCGTGCTCGACACACGAAAGACCTGTGGCGAGATGTAGTCGTACATGCCATACAGCCCCCAGATTCCCCTGGTCGATTCACCTGCGTAGGTCTTGCCCCAGAGCAAACCACGAGTGTTGATGCTTTCGAGCACGTTCGCAGTCACGGCGGTCACATGAAAATCGAAGTAATCGAAGGGCCGGGCATAACTGTAGCCTGGCTTGCCGGGAAGACCGTAACTGAACGTGAAGTCGGCGACGGCCCCCGTCTCCTCGACTTGCGACGAGACGTTGCGGCTGCTCGAGGTGAACGAACCTCCCGCCATGAAGCGCATGAACGTCGCCGGTTTATGACTCGGAAAGACGTCATCGAATCGGCTCCCGAATACGAGACGGTTAAATCCTGTCGGAGGCGAAATGACTGCTGCGCCGAGCTCCCGCCAGAATCCTGGTGGTCCTTCGCTGTCCTCCAACAAGAGACTTGCCATCCGGAAAAACGGCTCGCCAATAAATGTACCTCCGATCGGCGTCGAGATCATGTCATTGATTGAAGGATTCGTGGTTTCCCCGGCGATTTCCCATAGAAAACTCCCCGCAGCGCTGTACAGGAACGATTCCCAAAAATTGAGGCCGGAAGACCGGGCTAAACCGTAATAGACGCTTCCTCCATAGGGATGCAGAAACTGATTGACCTTGAATTGGTCGTTGTCGATGACCCATTTGGAATCCGTCAGATTCTTCCAAATGGTGTCCCAACTCGTCTCGTAGTCGGAGGTGGGCTCGACGAAGTTCCGGTCGAAACGATTGAGCAGAAATTCATACAACAGAATCTCCCCGGCCGGGAGAACGTAACTCCGGCCCGCTCCTGTTTCCCAGGACAATTTGTCGTTCCACCAGTCGCGAACGGGCGTAAAAACCGTACTGGACTCGCTCACGCCGGGAGCGGTCCTATCGGGAGGCAAGGGCTGATTCGGTGAGGGAGGTCCCTGCACCGGAGCGACAGACTCCCCGGCAAGGCTCATGCTACAGAGGGAAAACGCAATGGCGAGAACGAACTGGCAAGAGACGAAAAGACTGGAACAACCGAACAGGTGGTTCTTTGCATTCAAAGGACGATGCATTCAGAGGATAGACCTCTAGCCTCTCGAGGGGAAACCGTCAGGGGTTCGAGGAACGGGGTCCCAACGCTTGACGGCATGCGGGAGTGAGATTCGATTGCTGGCCGTGCAAACATTGCATGATGCGTCCGCCACCGGGTCTGATGTCCGGACAGAGTTTCTTGACATCTTCATCGCAGGCTTTCCGCAAGAGTTGTAAGTTGTGCGCTCCGCCCGCCGCCTCCTCAGGGGATTGCTCTTTGGGGCTATCTTTTGGCGATCCTTGCGGCGGATCGGCAGAATAGGCGCTATCAGGAACGCACGGGGTGAACACGATCAACAGGCCGGCAACCATTGCCGTTGAAAGAAGCGTCGTTGTGGAGCAAGGCTTACCCATGCGTCCCTCTCCTCTTGATTGTGAGAGCGCAAGATACCACAGCTCCTCGTGTCCTGCACGTTGCAGCAAAGATTCACCATGTACGATAATGGATAAGACATGCACTTTTCCCGTCGAACAGTTTTGAAAGCGACCGGGCTCGGCGCCCTTCTTGGCATGACGGGCGGCTGCGATGCCGTCGGCGGCGTGTTCGGGCGCATGTTTGCCGTGCCGCCACGCGACACCACGTACTTCACCAACAATTCCAAGTTCTATGTCGTGAATTACGCCGACAGCGTCGTCTCCGTGTCTCGCGAGGTGAATATCGAGCAATGGAAATTGAGCGTCAAAGGTGTGGTGCAAACGCCCCTGACGCTCGGCTGGCGGGACATCCTGAACCGCGACTCCTACGACCAAGTCTCCACGCTTATGTGCATCGATACCCTGCCCGGCGGTGACAGCCTGGGAAACGCCACGTGGCGAGGCATTTCACTCAAAAAGCTCCTCCAAGAGGCGGGCGCGGACGAAGAAACGGCGCGCGACGTCATCTTTCGCGGCATCGACGGATACGACGACAGCATTCCCTTTACACGGGCGATGCAAGATGACGTCATGCTCGCGTTCCTGATGAACGGGGAAAAATTGCCGAAAGAGCACGGGTTCCCCCTGCGGCTCATCGTGCCGGGACTCTACGGCATCAAGAACGTCAAATGGATCCACGAGATCGAAGTCTATCCCGGCGACTATCTCGGCTACTGGCAACGTAAAGGTTGGACGGACGACGGAACCATCAAGATCTTTTCACGGATCGATTCGCCGGGCCATTATCAGACCTTGAGGGGACCAGAGCAGACGTTCCGCGGCATCGCGTTCGGCGGGCCCCACACCATTGCGAAAGTGGAACTGAGCTTGGACGCCGGCCGGACTTGGAATGAGTGCCGCATCGAACCGCCGATGTCGCCCTACTCATGGGTGATATGGAGTTACACGTGGACGCCGCCTAGGCCCGGGAAATATCAGACGGTCGTGCGGGCGACGGATACCAAAGGACAGCTGCAGATCGCCGAGTTGGTCCGGCCGCAGCCGGCCGGCGCCTCCGGATATCACACGATCATCGCCGAGGTCGCAGAGACGTAGTCCATGATCCGGAAGCTTTCATCAGGCGGGTATCGGCTGTATTCGCGCAAGAAGAACCCGAAGACCGGGAAGCGTCGAAACCTCGGAACATTCAAGACACGTGCGGCGGCCGAACGGCACGAACGGGAAGTGCAGTACTTCAAACGCCACTAGAATCTAGTGGCCTGCCGATCTGCCGTCGGCCGGAATCGGCGACAGCCCCACCCCGGAATGCGTCAATCCTGCCTAGACGATGTTGCATGCTGATTCCAGCCTAGGCTAAACTCTTAGCCCGTCTTCACCATCCATTCGCCGGCTGGTGCGCTGATGCGCGTGACTCTTCCTTTCTCGGCCGTCTCGCTGCTCTGTGTACACATGCTGGTTTCCGTTCCTCCTTCTGCCGCCGACGAGACCCTACGCGGAGCCAGCCCCGTCATTAAAGCCGTGCCTGGTGAAGTGCCCATCCAGGGTCAATACCGGGCATTGATCATCGGCATCAACGACTATCAAGGCCCTCCGAAGCTCAAGACCGCCGTTGCAGATGCCACGGGCATTCGTGACGTTCTCGTTGAGCGGTACGGCTTCAAATCCGAGAACATCAAGTTGCTGTTAAATGCAGAGGCAACGAGAAGCCGGATCGAAGGAGCGTTGTTCCGGCTTGCGCGTGAAGCCGGTCCCCAAGACAGCGTCATGGTCTACTATGCCGGCCACGGGCAATACAGCGATGACAACCAGCTGGCCTGGTGGGTGCCGGTTGATGGCTCGCTGGACGAGCCCGGCAGTTGGATTCTGGATGCCGCGATCCGCAATTACATCGCCGCCATGCGTGCGCGGCACGTGTACATCATTGCCGATTCATGTTTCAGCGGCAATCTCTTCGCCCAGAACCGGGCGATCCTGCCGCCGGTCACCGACAAGTACTACGCCAAATTGTATTCGAAGCGGTCACGCTGGGGCTTTACCTCGGGCAGCACGGAACCAGTCGCCGATCAGGGTAGAGAGGGACACAGCGTGTTTGCGTATCACCTCATCAAGTTCCTCAAGGAAAACGACGAGCCCTATCTCATTCCCAGCCGGATTGCGGACCAAGTCATTCCGTTGGTCGCCCGCAATGCGGAGCAGATGCCACGGAGCCAGCCGCTGCAGGGTGCCAACGACGAAGGCGGACAATTCATCTTTCAGCTCGCTGGAGTGTCTGCCAAGACTTCGCCGGTCGAACAGGAACAGAAGGCAAAAAGACAGGACCGGGCGCCGTTCGTCGGCGGCTTCTGAGGTCGATCCAACTGTCGTCGTGGGTGGGCACAAGCAGCTAACCGAAACAGGAGGGATGCATGAGCACGGGGGGCACCAGGGTCATGGTGTGCTGTGTCATTGCCGTGTTGTGTCTGCAGAGCCAAGTGGCTTGGCCGGCCGACAAACTGCCAGCCGATTCACCGGGGGACCAGCAAACCGACAAAAGAATTCTTGGTGACCGGTTTTCTTTCGACGCCGGCCTCAAGTTTTGGGTGGCCAAGTGGCAGCCGGCGGGATTCGTCACTGTCAATCGTGGCGCAACAAGTTTTAACGTCTCCAGAACATCGGATACAACCGCCATGATGGGCCCTAGCTTTACTGGAACGGTGCGGGTGCGGGATGATGAGTGGTTCAACAGCGTGTCCGTGAACTTCACGTGGCTCCAGGCGGGAGGGTTTAACTTCAGTCCCATGGGATCCAATAACGGCGTCCCGACCGATCAAACCTCTGCTACTCGTCGTGATTATTCCATCGTGGCAGCCCTTTCCGTCTGGCGAGGCTTCGGATTCTTCGCCGGTTATTATAATATGCAGCAACGGTTCAGCACCCACTCGCCATCGGGTTTCTTCCCCTCACCAACTCAAGAAACCGTGTATATCAGTGGTCCTCTGATTGGATTCTTTGGATCGGGCACAGTAGCCGGACCCCTGAAGGCCTATGGCAACCTTGCTATTGGGTTCTATGATCAGAAGTCCAACAATAATCCGAGCGGAACCGTGCAAACGACAGACAAAGGAGATCAGGGGTATAGTGCGGAATTCGGCCTCGCACTCGACGGACCAAGCCTCAGGACAGGAATGGGATCAATCGGTTCGGCTATCATGATGGGTTATCGCATGCAGGTCATCAATAACAACCTTGGGGCGTTCGCCAACAATGACGTGACGTGGGGACCGACCTTCCAGGTCGTCGCAAGGTTCTAGGGGTTTTCTGAAAGCGCGCGTCAGCGGTAGCGTGACGCATCCTATTCGTCAATCCGATAGGACGTCCAATTGCGGACCAGCCGCTCGGCGTCCAGCCGAATAATCAGCCCGAGCAGACTGCCATGGTACCTCCCTTCATAAAGATAATACCGGCCATGGCTCGTCAGGATGACCGAAGAAGGGAAACCGAATTGTGCTTCCACACTTACGACCGGCAGTCCGCGCGAAAGCGCAGCCTTCGAGCCTGCCGTTTTCGGATCGGTGACCATAATGGCCGCCGAGCGTTTGGCCGCGGAGCCCCGCAAAAGGACGAGAGCCTGGGTCGCTCCTCGCATTGTCTTGACGATCTGCAACTCAGGCATGTCGTCTTCTGCCTCCCAACGGGCCAGCACTTTGGCGTCAGGAGCCGCGAGCAAATCGGCAAGCCGGATCTCCGCAATATTGGTCCCGCCTATTTGTTCCGGACGGAGCGGCTTCTGCCCCGTGTGGTCAGCCGAGACTTCGGATTCCAGCTGCCCGGCAACCGCCGATAAATTTCTCTCAACGAACGGACTGCCCAAGTCACGGGCAGAGGTAAATGCCTTGCGCGCTTCCTCGGTCCTGCCCAAGCGGGACGCCGCGATTCCGGCGATCACGTAGGCCTCCCGCCCTTCGGCGGCATGGCCGGCCAACTTTAGCGCTTCGCGGGCTTTCTCGAGTGCGGCTTCATGCTTGCCCAGGAGATCCAACACACAGGCCAGATTTACGATTCCGGCGAGATAGCCCGGGAGCAGCGCCACGGCCCGCTCGAATCGACCCCGAGCCTCTTCCAGAAGAGCAGTCCGCCGTTCACGGCGATTCTCTTCGCCGGACTCACTGCCTCTGCCACCGCCGGCCAGCCGCGTGTCGGGATCCAATGTGAGCGGATACACAAACGTTTGCTCAGTGTCCGTGAACCACCGGAGCGATTCGTTCGCGAGAGATGTTCCTGCGTTGTTCAGGATTTCCGGACCCGGAAAATCCGCCGCAATCCGGTCGAACACCCGCGCCGCATTGAGATGATCTTTCAAGAGGCTGAGGAACATCCCAGCCTCGAACAGAGGCACGAGCTGCCGCAACCTGGCTTGAGCTTCTTGTGCGGCAACTTTGCGATCTTCCAAACGCTCGTACGAGGGAAGGGATTTGTCGAATTGATAATCGCGGTAGACGGCGTCGAACACCGGTGACGCGACGCGGAGAGGATCATACCCGGCTAAGAAACTGTAAAAACCGCCGAAATAATCGGCCTCGGCTTCCAGACGTCTTCGCTCTTCGCGGTTGAGAGCGGCAGCAGGCGCCGGTGGAACTCCGCCGTCCCCGGATTGGCGCTGACGGTCCGCGAACGCGTTGCCAAACTCGAGCGCCCATGGGTGGCTGCGGTAAAAGTGTGCGAGTTCATGACCAAGGATCAGCGCCAAGGCATCAGGACCGTCCGGAATGGGAAGGCGTTGCACCAGGTCGAGAAACCGCTCTTCGATGAGCACGCGATGCTGTTTTGGCGCATACATGGCGATGTCGAAGACGGAAGATTTTCCGCGCACCATGCGGAGTTCAGGCGGTGTGCGGCGGTCCCCGACCGCACGGATCAGGCTCCGATAGACGTCTTCGGCCCGTTTGAACTTCGGGTTATTTCGCGGCAGCAATTCGTCAGCGGCCGCCGGAGAACTCACAAAGACCAACCAAGCGGCGTGGACGAGGATCAGTAAGAGAAGGCTGCGGCAAGGTGATGATGAGTTGACCATGCGCCCGCAACGCAAGCGATCAGAATTTCGCTAGCGGCCGGATTCCACCTGGATGGATTCAACGGGCAGGAATCCCGTCTCGACGACTTCTCCCTGCTCGGATCGGAGCACGTACGGAATGACGTACTTTTTCCCCGGTTCATACGGGGTCTGGGTCTGAAAGACCGCCTTGTCCCCCTGCATTGTCCAGGTCCCGTCGGTGAGCACCGTGGCGCCTTGCGGAGGTTGAACCTGATCGAGTGCGTCGACTTCAGCATCCAATCGCTGCAGACTTTGCGTCGCGGCCTTGAGTTGATTGTCGACTTGAGTCACTTGAGCACCGTCGTCCTTGCCTCCGAAGCCGAACGCGGCGTCCTGATTCTTCAACTGATCTCTGAGACTCGCGACTTGGACGGCCGCCTGGTCTTTCTTCGCCAGCAAGTCCGTTTTGGCCTGCTGAGGCGTGGTGATGGACATGCCCTTGGCGATCTGCATGCCCACCTGACAGCTCCAGGTGTCCGCCCCGAAGCGTTGAGGGCCGCCTCCGAGGGATCCCGA
>DATELB010000297.1:0-4202 GCA_035277085.1 Nitrospira sp.
ATTCAACAGCTGAGCAGAAAAATCGAGCCGGAAATCTCACGTCTGGGCAGCAATCTCGGACAGGAGCTCAAAGTGACGGTCAAAAAACTCTGCGAAGAGCTGCAGTGTCAGGAACGACCTGAATCCAAGTAAGCGGCCAGGAGACCCTCCCGACCCGGCTATGACCCATCACGCTTAGGGGTTCCTCGTAATCATTCAAGTCATTGCCCTCCCTTCTGCGTTGCACGTGCGATCTCCGTGCATCCAACGACAATTTGCCGCACAGTCCCTCCGCCAAGCCGCCCCTCGGTTTGACGACTACTCAGGGCTTGCTAAGCTTGACATGAGCGCGCTCGGACGGATCAGGAGGTCGCCATGCTCAAGCCAGGACTTCTGTCTGCAGTTGTTTTTGCCATCTCGATGCTTACCGGATGCGGCGGCGGAGGAACCGCGTTTGCGTTGAAAGACCCCGGCTACGCCGTCAAGCCAACGTCAGTCACCGTGATTACCGGAGGGTCCGAAGAATCGGACCTGAAGCTGGCCGAATATCTGACGCAGGAGTTGAAGGAGCGAACACAGCTTCGAGTCGTCGCTCAGGATGAAGTCACCAAGACGATCGCAAGCTATCCCATCGCGGTGAAAACGGTCGAGGAGAAGAACGGCGAGATCGAATGGGTGGACGCATCTGAGAAACCGCGGCTTCAGAAGATTCAAGCCAAGTTAAAAACCAACTATGTGTTCGTCGTCTGGAGCAAGCGCTTGAAGCAGACCTCGTATTGTTCGAGCCGGGGCGGATGTACCAACACCTATTCCGCAGACGTCTACGGCAATATGCTCGAATACCCGAGCGGCCAAATCGTTTCTCACACGGCCTTCAGCCGGCGAAACAGCGACAGTGTGCTCGCCCTGTTCAGGTCCAAGGGTTATTACGTCGATGAACTGCTCAAGAAATCCGCCGAAGACATCGTGGACGAGTTCATCAAGGTGACGAATACCGGCAACGGCAAATAGGAAGGACATGCGAGTGCGTCGCATACCCATCGTACGAGCAGGCGTGATGATGCTCCTCGCAGTCGTCGGGGGCGGCTGTGCCACTTTCCATTTGACGCAGGAACCGTTTGCGCCGAAAGGCAAGACGCTGGCGGTCATCTCGGGGCTTACGAACGCGGGTTCGCTCACCGTCGCCCAAGCCTTGGGGGACGAATTGGGAAAAGCGAGCCGCTTCCAGGTCCTCTCCCAGGCACAGGTTGCTCGGGCCGTTCCCAATTATCCGCAGTTGGTCAAGGGTCCATACAGATCGGCCTACTTTGAGATCGATGTCGACTATGGCAAAACGGATATCACACGCGTGAAGGAACTGCAGCAACACCTGCGCGTGGACTATCTCTACGTCCTCTGGGCGCCGGCCACCGTCTCCCACGGCAACTCGAGCTGGTTCTCGAAACAGTATCTCGTGACGCAGATCGTTGCCCAGCTCTTCGAGTCACCGGGCGGCAGAGAAGTCGGCCGCAGCCAATACGCCGTCCGCGTCGATGATCAGACGCACCAAGTGCTGTCCGATGATCTGCAGCGTGTGGCTCGCGAGTTCGCCGAGAAGACTCATACCTTGAAGTAACCGCGCTGCGGCGTGCCATGCTGCTCTCCCCTGCCCGCCTTCTGCGACATCGGCTCCTGGCCAACCCGCCACGCAGAGCTCATCAGTTCCCTATACTGACGCGGAAACACGAGCAACGTGACGGCCAGACATTCGAGACCGAACGGCAGGTAGCCGGCGTAGCCGAGAACAGGCATCTCGAACAGTTTGAAGGCGTGAACGGACGGAATCGCATATTCCCAATGAACGAGGCTCTTATAGTTCCACATCTCCCAGCACAATCCACACAGCAGCGCCGCGAGTGCCGCGAGCCATAATGAGGTCCCATCGCCCTCCTGGAGCACGGAGAAGATGGTGTCTTCCTTCTCAAGCATCTGAACAGCGGTAATCACGAGCAGCGGCGCTACCCACACAAGCGGAAACAACCGGTCCGGCCAGATGCCGATGCCTGCGAGTCCGGCGCTCGCCACCAGCAATACCACCCAGCCGGCCAGCCTGTCGCCCACCGAGGGCAAGCGCGGTAGGCGGTCCAGCCCTCGCGTGAGGGCGGGCACTGACGCCAAAAGTTCCATCGTGCTTAACACGGCGGGCAGGACCGTCGAAAACGGAACGGTCGCCTGAAAGAAATACTCTGATGCGGTCAGCGCATGAGGTCCCACGTAATACCAGTTCTGCACGAAGCGATTGAGATACTCGAAGCACCACCAAAATGCGGCACTTGCGGTAAACAAGGCGAGAAAAAAGCGGGGCCGCTCGACACTCAGGCAGCGGCCGGTCCGTTGCAGCGTCAAGGCATTCGCCAGCAGAATGTAGCCGAGCCACAAGGGCGTAAACAGATGAGGCTGAAGCGCCTCGAACCAAGGAAAGCGATTCCATGCCGCCACCCAGGAGCAGCCGAGCAACAGGCTGCCCGCCCAACCCCACCAGGGCAAGGCACGGAGAGCGCTGTGTGACGCGCGGTGGGTTACCTGCGACGCCCCCACGCGCAGAATCACAGGCCCGACGGCCAACGCAATGAGCAGTGCAACCACGACGAACATGGCCCATGAGAACGGAGCATGTTGGACAGGACGTGTTTGCGGCGGAAAGTCAAGATATGGTTGTACCGGTTGCCCGACGAAGGCGACGCCCAACAGCGGCAGCCCGAACAGGAGCAAGAGGACGACGACCACCTTCATGATCATGACAAGCACTGACCCGTCGTTCGAACGCTCCGATGTGCGGTCATAATCTGGTATCGTAGCGGCTGAGTCAACGAAGAGAGAACGGTTACGTGGATATTCTGTCACACGGCCTCTGGGGCGGCATAGCCTTCGGACGGGGGAATCGTCCAAGCTATTGGCTGGCGTTCGTCATCGGCCTGGCGCCGGATCTTCTCTCCTTTGGCATTCTATACGTGGCAGTGACGCTCGGCATGGCCGACGCACCCGATTTCAGCCATGGCACACCGCCGGAATCGACCATCCCGCAATACGTGAATCACCTCTACAACGTCACGCACAGCTTTCTTGTCTTCCTTTTGGTTTTTCTACTCGTGTGGCGCCTGCGCAGACGGCCATTATGGGAACTGGCGGCCTGGGGTCTGCACGTCCTGGTCGATGTGCCGACGCACTCGTTCGCCTTCTTCCCGACCCCGGTCTTCTGGCCGTTAAGCAACTGGAAATTCGACGGCTGGCAATGGATGACTCCGGCAATCCTCATCTCGAACTATCTCCTGCTGGCGGTCTGCTATGCCTGCTTTGCCCTCCGCTCGGCCGGCTCGCACAAAAAACAACAAGCATGACGAACGGCACTAGTATCTTTGCCGTCGGAAGCGCCGAGCTGCGGGCATGCGAGAATACGGGAGTCTTGAATGGGTCATCAAGCGGACGCTCGAAGCGAATTCCGCCGCCGTTTCACTCATCGGCCTCGCGCTCGGGCGCCTGATAAGCCGGCGTTGGTACTTCCTGCCTACCGCGGTGGCGACATTCCTGCTTCAGCATGCCTTCGAGGGTTGGTGTCCGCCGGTGAATCTCTTCCAGGGCTCGGCGTGAGGACTCACCGGGAAATCGATGAAGAACGATACGCGCTCAAGCTGATGCGCGGCGATCCGCCGTCGTGAGCCAGGCGACGAAATCACCGGTCGACGACATAATGAGCGCCATCCGCCGCTGACCTGCTCCGCCGACCTTCGGCTGTTTTCTGTCTCCAGGCATAGATCCCTTTTCACCACTCCGCTACAATACGGCCCGCCTGGGCGATAGTAACGCCCGCTGATGAATCACGAGACCATCTAC
This sequence comes from Nitrospira sp., assembly GCA_035277085.1. GTDB lineage: Bacteria > Nitrospirota > Nitrospiria > Nitrospirales > Nitrospiraceae > Nitrospira_C. The sequence goes on from DATELB010000297.1 coordinate 3,850, forward strand.
GTGACGTACACCATCGCCGTTCTCTTGGACGTAAACGGGATTCAAAATGTCGATGACCGCGCGGAAAGCCGCTCGTACATCGTCGCGGACCGGCATTCGGGCAAGGCGGCGATCATCGATGCGATCATCGAGAATGTCGAACGGGATTTGGGCATTCTCACCGAGCTCAATCTGACGCTCGCCTACGCTATTGAGACGCACATTCACGCCAGCCATATCACGGGGGCATCGCTCCTCAAAGACCAGACCGGTGCACTCATCGTCTATGGCGTCGCTGTTCACGGGACGGTGACTGGAGCTGACGTCTTTCTCACGGACGGACGAGACCTATCCATAGGCGAGACCGCGCTCAG
>DATELB010000298.1:0-7424 GCA_035277085.1 Nitrospira sp.
CCTCGCGGGCGACGAATGGGCGCAGAATATCCGTTGCGCCTTCACCGATGCGATACATTTCAACGTCACGAACCAACTGTTCGATGCCGAAGGCCGGCTCACCGCGGAACCGCTTCGACTCCGCCGTCTCGTAGCCGGCGCCGCCGAAAATCGTCTGGGCGTCCTTAAGAAACTGAATGGTGGTTTCCGAACAAAAGATTTTGGCGATCGCGGCCTCGATGCGGACGTCATACCGGTGTTGATCCGCCATGCGCCAGACGGCCGATGCGAGGGCCTCCATCGCGAAGAGTCGCGCAGCCATCCGGCCGATCCGGATGCGCTGCGTTTGCCGCTCGGCGAGAGGTCTTTGGAATGTCACTCGACCGTTTGCCCGGTCCAGGGTCGGCTGCCAGGCTTGTTTCGCCATACCGAGACAGATCGCCGGAATGCTCACTGCCCGGCCGACGTTCAGAATGGTCAAGGCGTATTTGAGTCCGCGTCCCACTTCGCCGATGACGTCTGAGGCGTGAATGCGGACATCGGTCAATGTGATGTGCGCATTCTCGATGCCCCGGCAACCCTCGAACTGGCATCGCTGGCGGATCAACACGCCCGGCGATTTCATGTCGAGCACGAAGGCGGTATGCACCGATTGCTCGGCGCTTTCTCCTCTTCGCACCGGAACCCACAGGCTGCGGCCCTGCTGTTCCATCCGGCGTGCCGGTACGCGCGCAATGAGCGTCGCGTAGCGGGCGATGGGGCCATTTGTACACCATAGCTTCTCACCGGTGACAACATAATTGCCGCTCGCGTCCATGACCGCCTCGGTCGTGATATTGGCGGCATCGGATCCCGTCAGGGGCTCGGTCAACGCAAAAGCCGAGACGGCTTCGCGAGCCACCAACGGCAAATATCGGCGTTTCTGCTCTTCGCTGCCAAAGAGAAGCACCGGCATCGCGATGCCGATGGATTGAGGGACGGCCACCGACAGGGCGAGAATGTTGCTCCAGCCGGCGATAAGCACAAGGGCTCGGCCGTAGTTCTCGTATGAAAATCCCAATCCGCCGTACTCCTTCGGAATCTTCATGGCGAACGCGCCGATTGAAAACAGGCCGCGGATGACGGCGTCCGGGATCTTCGCCGTCCGCTCGATTTCGTCCGGGTCGACGTGGTTGGTGAGGAAGCGCTCGAGTTTGGGCCGGAAGTGTTCCCACGCCGCTTTGTGCTCGGCTGATTCATCGCCCATGACGAGGAGGGAGAAATCGGGCTTGCCCGCAAAAAGCCCCGCCATGAAGCTGTTACCAGTCAGCCGCTCGCGGGCTTCTTCGATCCGTTCCAATCCTTTGAATAGCTGCGTCACAAGAACCTCGTTCAGGACACCATCTGACGTGCCGGAGTTCCGTGGGGCAGTTGCTCGAACCGGGCCGTGAAGTGGCGAAGCATCGGCGCCTCGTAGGTCATCATCAGACCGCGGAGGCTTTCCCGGCGACGGTAAAGGTCGAGGATCGATTCAGCGACGTAAGCGATCTGCATGTTGGTGTACACGCGGCGGGGGATGGCCAGGCGAACCATTTCGAGTTCAGGATGCAGGATGCGGCCGGTCCCGCTTTCTCTCTTTCCGAACATCACCGTGCCGATTTCCACGCCCCGGATGCCGTAGCTCCGATAGAGTTCGACGGCCAGGGCCTGAGCCGGGAATTCGTCCTGCGGAATGTGCGGAAGAAACTCTTTGGCGTCCAAATACACCGCGTGTCCGCCGACCGGTTTGAGAATCGGCACGCCTGCCTGATCCAGAAGCTCGCCGAGATAGCGGACCTGCCCGACGCGGAATGCGAGATAGTCTTCGTCGAGGACTTCCCGGAGGCCGATGGCCATCGCCTCCAGATCCCGGCCCGCCAGGCCGCCGTACGTCGGAAAGCCTTCGACCAGAATGAGCATGTTCGTGATGTCCCGGGCCCACTGCTCGTCGTTGAGGCTGAGGAAGCCTCCTATGTTGACGAGGCCGTCTTTCTTGGCCGACATCGTGCAGCCATCTCCATGACTGAATAGTTCCTGCGCGATCTCCAAGATAGACCGGTCTCGGTATTCGGACTCGCGCTCCTTAATGAAAAAACAATTTTCGGCGAACCTGCAGGCATCGAAGAACAACGGAATGCCGTAACGGTTCAAAAGCGCGCGCGTCTTCCTGATGTTGTCCATCGACACTGGCTGTCCGCCGCCGCTGTTGTTCGTGATCGTCAGGAGCACGAGGGGAACGCGCTCAGGTCCGGCATGGTCGATGATCTCTTCCAGGCGCGCCAGATCCATGTTGCCTTTAAAGGGCGATCGGTCGTGGGGGTCGTAAGCCTCCTTCACCACCGCGTTGACCGCTTCTGCGCCCTGATGCTCGATGTTCGCCCGCGTCGTGTCGAAATGGATGTTGTTGGGGACGCACATGCCGGGCTTTACGACCGTAGAGAACAGAAGATTCTCGGCCATGCGTCCTTGATGCGTAGGAATGACATGCCGGTACCGGAAGATCGACCTGACAGTCTCTTCGAAGCGATAGTAGTTCTTGCTGCCGGCGTAGGATTCGTCTCCCAGCATCAGGCCCGCCCATTGGCGGTCGCTCATGGCGGAAGTACCACTATCCGTCAGCAGATCGACGTAGACGCTGTCCGCCGGAATGCGGAAGAGGTTGTACCCGGCCTCTTGCAACAGGCGGTCGCGTTCCGCAGGCGTGGTACGACGGATCGGCTCGACCACCTTAATCTTGAACGGCTCGGACGGAAACCTCATGCGAGCGACCTCTTGAATCGCGCCAGCTCGACCTTAAAGGCCGGGGCGCCGGAATACTCGAAAACATACTTCGTCATGTCGAAGAGAGGAGCGGGATCCATGTCTCTGAGCAGGTCCGGCTTCCAGGTGATCTCCAATTGGTTGATCATCGTGATCGGTGTGGGCGTCCCGACGACGCCGAGTTCCGTCTGGGCATAGGACTGGGAAAAGATGAGAATCTCGCGGTCGAACATCGCCGCGTTCAGGTCGGTCGCTGCTCCTTGCCGCCGATAATCCTCTTCAAAGCGGCGAAACGCCGGCGAGCGGTCGAGCTGCTCGCGGAATGCATAAAAAATATTGATGCCTGCGCGGTGCTGATCGTCCATGACCTGCACCGCGTCGGCAACGACCGGGTCCTGCTGCATCTGCTCGCGCGTCAGGACCAACAGCCGCCGAATCGTAACTCCTCGCTTGGCCGCGGCCTGGTTGGCCAGGAGATAGTTCGGATAGAGCGCTTCTCCTTTCTTCCAGATGTTCCAGCGTTCCATGACCGCGTCGATGGATCGATCGGCCGTTTGTACCAGCCGAACGGCCTCGGCATTCGCCTCTGCTCCCTCGTACGTCAATGTTTGGGTCTCGAGTTGCCGAAGCTCCCGTCCGATGGCCTCCACTTTCTTCGGGATATAACGGGGCGTTTTTGGAACGTGCAGCATCACGTCCACCGCGGTCAACGCCAGCGTCCAATACTGTTTGGCCGAGGTCGGCGCTTTGGCTTTCTGGGCTATCAACAGTAGTTCCACGGGGTTCTTGTCCAAGAGCTTCGCGATTTTGATGCAGACTTCCGGTTTTGGGACTTTCAGTCCACGGCGGATCAGATTGGCATCCGGCTGCGCGATGCCCAATTTGTCGGCAAGCGCGTAATCGCTGCCAAGGTCATAGCGATGTTTAATCGCTTCCAGGTAGGGAGAAATCTCAGACATGCTGCTCCTCTCGGCATGGAACGGCGGTATTCAACCGGGCCAGCGCCATCGTCAGGCCGCGTGATGGTACATCGGATGGGTGGTGTCGTCGGGGAAAATTTGCCGCTCCAATCCCATCCAGAAGCCCTCGAGATAATCGAGGACCGCAACGATGCCGCGGCGGAACTCTTCTTTGTCGCAGTCCGGCAAGCCATGCCCAGCGGCGCCTTCGACAGCCTCCACGGCGTGCTCCATCGCTTCCTCATGCGTACATTCCAGTTCCCGATGGAAGGTGAAATAGGTGAGGTCCATCTGAGGATAACGAGTGCTCTTCAACCGCGTCAGGCCGGGAATCAAGTGGTCCCACATGGTAATCGCCATGTTCTCGAGGCCGAACGAGGCTCCAAGCGCCCTCGTATGCCTCCCGTCGCTGTACAGCCGTTCCATTCCCTCGATGTAGCTGCGCGTGGAGGGAAGCATGGGCCTCGTCATGGCGTCATGGATATCGATGCCTGCGGAACGAAGAAAGTCTCTATAGAGGAGCTCGTGCCTGTGACGGCTCTGGCCATCGCCCAGTTCCGAATACAGCACTTTGGTGAGCTCGTCGGCGACCTGTTCATCCTCGGTATTGACGAGCTGGGCGACGAGAATACGCGGAAAAAAACGCGCGAAATTGTAAAATTCAACGGAGAATTGTCTGAAGTCCCGGTCAGAAAGGTTTCCGGCACGAAAGCGGGTGAGGTAGGTATTGTTGATTGCGCCGTGGCCGAGCACGAGCCGCCGCATGTCTTGATGGAATGTCATGGCAATCCCTCCCGGACGTGGAGTGGCTCGGAGAGCGACCTGTCATAGGCGCATACGGTTGTATGATATATCTTTTATATTACCTGTTCAATACGTTTTTACGATAGAAAAATGCATAATGATGTTGCCATCAACCACGAATGATAGTAGTATCCTATCAGACAATAGCTATGGCGTATCGCTCTGGTGCCGGGCGCGAAGTCGATCAACCCTCATTCCTGTATCGCGGAGAGGAGGATCCCCACCATGATAGAGCCACGAAGCATCGATCACATCACTCTCTGCGTAGAAAATCTCGAGGAAGCCGAGTTCCTATTTACCAAGGTCCTCGGCTTCGAAGTGATCTGGTCGGCGCGTGACGTCGGTACGGAAAAGTCCTCGATGGATACGGTGGTCGTCCAGTGCGGCGCCGCCCGTGTCGCGCTCATGCAGGGCCGCGACAAAGCCATGAAGTCGCAAATCAACGACTTCATCGAAAAATATGGGCAGGGTGTCCAGCATGTCGCGCTCGAAGTGGACGACATCGAAGCCGTCTGCAGTGAGTGGGAGGCGCACGGCGTCAAGTTCAGCGGGCCGGTGAAGGAAGGGCGTGACGGCTTCGGGCCGCTGAAACAGCGTTTCACCTATCCGCTGTTTTCGGGTGGCGGCCTGTTCATCGAATTGACGCAGCGGGAGCATGGAGACCAGCGGGCCAAAACGTTCGTCCGCAGCACCGTCGAATCGCTGTACAAGGATATTGAGCGCGATCAAGCGTCCGGAAACCAGAGGACGATCATCGATTACGACTCGAGAGCGTCCCATACAAAGCCTGCATCGCTGAAGAAAGCGTCCTGATCACCGCTCGCGGAGGCCGGCATGTACCTCACGAGTAAAGGGAAAGTCCCCCGACAAGCCCATGTCGGAATTCCTGAAGGGCTTTGCGAAGAGGAGCACGGCCGGAACGGTTTCTCAGGGCCGGTCTCCCATCTCTACCGGAGTCACCCGCCCACAGGGTGGGTGCGCATTGAAGGGCCGCTGAGACCGCGGGCGTTTTTGTGCAGCCTGCCCGCATCCGACGAGCCCTCGCTCCTCATGCAGAGCCCGGACGTCAGTCTCTACTTCTCACATCTGACCGAAACCATGCGCCACTTCGTCCGCGACGCGGACGGCGACGCCGTCTTTTTTGTCCACCAGGGAACGGGGCGGTTCGAGACGGATTACGGTGTGCTGCCGTACGAATCCGGCGATTACATCGCTGTTCCCAAAGGGACGACCTATCGGATTCACGTCGACGCCGGCCCGGCGTCCTGTCTCATCATCGAGACGCCCGAGCCGATTGCCTTGCCCGATCGCGGTCCGTTGGGCCAGCACGCATTGTTCGATAAAGGCGTCCTTGTCGCGCCGGAACTGGTCCTGCCCGAAGGCGTCCGGCGTGAGGGTACCGAGTGGGAAGTGCGCATCAAGCGTCAGGGAACATGGACGCGCGTCGTCTATCCGTTTTATCCAATGGATGTCGTCGGCTGGAAAGGTGACCTCTGGGTGGCCAAACTGAATGTCCGTGATTTCAGGCCGGTGACAAGCCCCCGATATCATTTGCCGCCGAGCGTCCATGGCACGTTTCAGGCGGGCGGATGCCTCATTTCGACCTTCGCGCCGCGGCCGCTCGAAACGGATCCCGAGGCGCTGCGCGTCCCGTTTTATCATCGGAACATGGACTTCGATGAAGTGCTGTTCTACCACCAAGGGGAATTCTTCAGCCGCGCGGGAATCCAGCCGGGCATGTTGACGCTGCACCCGCAAGGCATTCACCACGGGCCGCAGCCCAACGCGGTCGAAGCGAGCAAGACCAAGACCAATACCACCGAGGTTGCGGTCATGATCGAGTCCAAGCGCCCCTTTAGCGTGCATGAACGGATGGACGCGATGGAAATGAAAGAGTATGCGTTGAGCTGGAGCCGCCGATGAAACTGGTGACCTTCGAAATCCGCACGCCACTCGGCATTTTTCACCGCGTCGGGGCAGTGCATGGCCGGCACCTAGTGGACCTGAACATGGCTTACGCCGGCTGGTTGTCCGAACACGGAGAGGCGCAGCCGCGTCGGTTGGCGGACGCCCAGGTGCCGGCGACGATGCTGGCCTTCCTCGAGGGAGGAGCGTCGACCATGTCGGCCGCGCGACGGGCGGTGGACCATGCGGCGAGCTCCGGTCCTTCTGTGACCGGCCCGACCGGGGAAACGATTGTCCATTCGCTCGACGCGGTAAAGTTGGTAGCGCCGATCCCCGATCCTCCTTCTCTCCGGGATTTCATCGCCTTCGAGGACCATATCGCAGCCACCTCGAAGAAACGGGGACAGCCGATTCCTCCTGAATGGTATAAATTTCCGGTCTACTACAAGGGAAACCATCGGACGATCATCGGTCCGGATCAGGTCTTGCCGTGGCCTCTCGACACGGCCAAATTGGATTACGAACTGGAACTCGCTTGCGTCATTGGTCGCAAGGGGAGGGACATTTCGGAGCGGGAAGCGGAACCGTATATCGCCGGCTATACGATCATGAACGACTTCAGCGCCCGCGACATCCAATTCCAAGAAATGGCCTGCCGGCTAGGTCCGGCGAAGGGCAAAGACTTTGCGACGGCCCTCGGGCCCTGCCTGCTGACGCCTGACGAGATCACCGATATTGGCGCACTAACGATGATCGCCAGAGTGAACGGAGAGGAGTGGTCGAAAGGACGCTTCGGGACGATCCATTGGTCGTTCGCCCAAATGATCGCCCACGTCTCGAGGGGCGAAACGATCTATCCCGGTGACATATTCGGATCAGGCACAGTCGGGGGGGGTTGCGGCTTAGAGTTCGACCGTTACTTGAAGCCTGGCGACGTCGTGGAGTTGGAAATCCAACCGATCGGAATCTTGCGAAACCAGGTTCTCGGACCCGGCAACC
>DATELB010000299.1:0-6784 GCA_035277085.1 Nitrospira sp.
TCGACTTCGTCGTACGGGCCTCGCGATGAAGTAGTTGTAAGCTGTAGGGCCCGCAATATCGATGTTGCCTTGTCCGGGAATCTCGTCGGAAGTCAGACCTAAGCCGCCGCATGTCTCGCGTCTTCGGCCCGCTCCTTCCCCGTTCCTCGAGCTCAAGACAATGTCACATTCAAAGGAGGAACCCCACATGGGTTCGAAGATTTACGTCGGTGGGTTGCCCTATTCGGCGACCGAGCAGCAGTTGAGTGATTTGTTTGGTGCGCATGGCGCGGTGGCTTCTGCGCGGATCATCACGGACAAGTTCACGGGGCAATCCCGTGGATTCGGATTCGTGGAAATGTCCTCGGATTCGGAAGCCCAAGCTGCCATTTCGGCGCTCAACGGCTCGGACATGGGCGGCCGGACCTTGACGGTCAATGAAGCGCGTCCGCAGGAGCCACGTGGTGGGGGAGGCGGCGGCCGCGGCGGCTTCGGTGGCGGTGGAGGTCGTGGTCCCGGCGGAAAGCGTGATCGCTGGTAAGGCTGTCGCGCTAGACGGATAGACGTAGAGGAGGGTGCCATGTCATGACATGGCACCCTTTTTTTATCCGCGTGGTTTGGAGGCTAGTCGAACCACTCGTCGCCGCCTTTGATGCCGGCCGATTGGTCCTTTTGCAACGATTGCGGAGCGGGCGCCGGTCCCTCGAGCGTCGTCTTCACGAGCGTCACCAGCGCGGAAGGATCGAACGGTTTAGAGAGGAAGGGCAGGCTGCCCTTTCGAATGCCGTAACCCGCCAATTCGTTCTCGATGTTTCCCGACATGAGGATCACCCGAAGATTCTCGCGCATTCGCAGCGCGCGAAAGGCGAGCTCATGCCCATGGACGTGCGGAAACTCGTTGTCGCTTGATGCAAAAGTAAACTCAGGCGGCGGCAGGACGAGGTCGGTGACCAGCACCTCGATCGATTCTTTCCGCCCTTTGCAGATTTTCAGCGCCTCCGAGCTGCCAGATGCCGACAGAACGGAATACCCGGCCTGTTCAAGGATTTTTTGGCAGAGGACCAGCACGGTCACGTCATCGTCCACAACCAACACGGTCGGACCCGCGGTGCGTGACGGTGGCAGAGGTGAGTGAGGCATGTGGACCTCTCTCTTACGTGAAACACTCGAGTGAGATCAGCATACTGCAGGAAGCGGCAGGCGCCTAGTAAAACGTCATTTCCGCACACTTCTAGAGGTGATCAGCGGATGCTAGTTGTTGGCAGCGGGAGACGTTGTCGCCGTTTTCGACGCGTTTGTCGGCACGGCGACGGTATCGTTGGAGACCATCACATTCTGGCCGACGGGGCAGATGTTCGGCGGGGCCGCAAGGCCGGGAGGCCGCAGGCCCCACGCGGTGGCAAGGGCATGACAGGTCAGCTGATGGATGCCTTCTTTGAGGTTGGTGAACCTGTTCATTGATAACGCTTTTCCGCTCCATTGGATCTCTCCCGAGTCGGCATCCAACGCTCGAATGAACACCGACACGGCATACAGATTCTGAGTCTCCCCGAAGAACGCTTCAATGTCGCCGGTTCGCCATGTGGAAACATCCGTGTCGACGAACACGATCTGCTTCGCTCCGACCGCTTTTCCCATCTTGAAAATTTCGGCGTTGGACATCGTCGAGACAGGCTTATAGATGTGTATGTCCGTGACCATCTGGTTGACTTTTACGTCGTCGACCAGCGTCATGCCCCGCTTCATCAACCAGGTGGTCAGGCTTTGGACACTCTCGGGGCGCGCGCCCCACACGACGGCTTTGATCGAGGCGTTCGGCAATTTCACATACGTGCCGTCAGCCTGCGTGGTGGGGTACGGGCTGTAGGTTTGACAGGCTGTCGTGAGCAGAAGCAGTACCATTGAGGAAACGGCTCGCATTGAACGACTGATGGCGATGTAAAGTGGCATGCCGTTCTCCGCTTTCAACTGTTGCCACGATAGCGAAGCCGATGGCATGACCACCATTCCTCAAAGGCATGGACGACCAACCTTTTGAGGGAATGGGTTTTTACGTGAGACTTTTCACACCTGTCGTTCTTTTAGCGCCGCCAGCCGCTGAGCGTCCAGCTTGACGGAGATCGTCTTCTCCTGGGTCACGATAACCGCGCCTCTCGCCTGGCCCTTCGCCTTCTTCACCCATTTGCGCCTTGTATGGATCACGTCTCCTTTGCCGCTTTTCTTCAGGTCGCTATACAGCAAGGCCAGCGTTGCCGCGTCCTGGAGGGTCTCCGGCGGGAGATCCATCCCCTTACCCAGCCTTACGATGACGTGGGAGCCTGGCGAGCCTCTGGCGTGAAGCCATACGTCGTCTCCCTTCGCCAGGCCGAAGGTGAGTTCTTCATTTTCCTGGGCGTTTCGTCCGACAAAAATGGGAAGGCCGTCGGCGGAGCGAAATCGACGGAATGGCCCTTGTCGCTTTTCATTCGAGGTCCCGCGCGTGATGTCGCTTTTCGAATGCGCGCCGCCTGTCCCCAGGGGGGCGGTCCAGGTCCCCTCGTCAATCGATGTGATTTCCCGGCGCATCGCCTCGACATCCTGTTCGGCCCGGGCGATTCGCGGAGGCAGCTCCCGTTCTGCGGACAGGTGCTTCCGGTGCTTCTTGAAGTAGTCGGACATGTTGGACAGCGCGGATTTCGCTCGGTCCAGCGGAAGGGTGACTTCTGGAAGTGCCGGGTCGTAGTAATCAACGAGCGTGATGGCTTCCATCCCTGGCGTGACCGATTGGAGGTTTGCTTTCAGGAGTTCGCCGTATCGGGCGTAGTCGCGGTAGGCTGCGGCCTTCGCGAGATCTTGCCGGAGCGCCTCGATTCGCCGAAGCGATTTGGTAAGCGATTTGCGGAGCGTGCGCAGCCGTTGAGATTTCGAGCGACTCTCCGTGAGCGTTCGCTCTTTGTCACGGTACTGCGCTTCGATGGCCCGCGACAGCGGTAACGGCTCGTCCACCGCCGGGAGGGCAACAGGTCTGTGTCTTTCCTGGATCGACGCGGCGCGACGCTCAGGGGGCAGCTGGTACGGCTGCCCCGCAATGTGGCGTTGGCCATTGAGATCCCGCATGATATGCCCGCGTTCATCCAGCACAAGGATATTGGTGCCCGGAGGTGTGAGTGAGCAGACGAGCGTTCTCGATCCATGTCTGGTCGAAATGAGAAAGGTCACGATAGGGCCCTGGTCGAGTTGCCGGATGTCCTCGAGACGGCCTCCCTGGATTTGCGCCCGCAAGAACTGGCAAAACGACGGGGGACGAGCCGGATTCGGCGCGGGATGGAATGAAACATGGAGACGGGCCGTTTCCGGCTCGCAAGAAACGAGCAGGCGATGGGTTTCGCCCGGGCTGCGGATTGCGAGGACCAATATGCGATCGCCGGGTTGGTGAATCTTTTGAATGCGTCCGTGGAGGAGCACGGGCGTAATTTCGCCAAGCACACGCTCGATGTCGATCGCGCTCATTGACATGCCGCTGGCTTACCAAAGCGGTTCGAATCGATGAAAGTCGCCCGCGATTGTAACACGGGGGGTGGAGAGTGGACCCCAGAGTCTTCCTGCCATTGTCCGACTGCCCTGCGGCTCGTACAATCGAGAGGAGTTTTCCACGCATAGAATTGTAAATCACGTGACGCGTTTCTCCATGTGTGAGAGTATCCGTTACGTCAGCGAATTGGCTGAACGATGACTGATGCAAGTGGCCCCGCCGTTCGAGCCAGGATCTCCGTTTCAGGACGGGTGCAAGGCGTCGGCTACCGCGCGTTTACTCTCCGGGCGGCATCGGAACGTGGACTCGTCGGGGGCGTGAGAAATTGCGAAGACGGCCGGGTCGAATTGGAAGCCGAAGGGTCGAAAGAAAAGATCATCTCGCTGATCGAAGCGCTTAAAATCGGCCCGCCGGCGTCCCGGATCATCGAAGTCCGAATCGAATGGGTGCAGGCGACAGGCCGGCAGACGGATTTTTCAGTGTGGTACTAGCGGGCGTGGTTGACTGAGGTCGGAATGGCGGGCAGACGGGAAGAGTTCTCGCATGACAGCGAAGCGCGGAGAAACGCGTCGGGGCACGACGACGAGGATGCCGCCGATCTGGAACAGGCGCCGGACGATGAGAAGTCCCGCAGCCGATCCGAAGGTCTGGATACGCTCAAGAGCTATCTGCGCGAGATTCGCCGGTCGACGCTGCTCACGTTCAAGCAGGAACAGCAATTAGGCAAGCGGGTCATGGCGGGCGACGAGCAGGCTCGCCAGCAGATGATCGAATCGAATCTGCGCCTCGTCATCAGTATCGGCAAGCGGTACATCCATCGCGGCTTTCCATTCTCGGACATCGTCGAAGAAGGCAACCTTGGCCTGATCAAGGCCGTAGAGAAATTTAACTATAAACGCGGCTTCCGGTTCAGCACGTATGCATCCTGGTGGATCCGCCAGTACATCGAGCGAGCCATCATCAATCAGGGTAAGTTAGTGCGCCTGCCCGTACACGTGGTTGAGCGACTGAACCGATATCTCAACAAGGTTGAAGGGCTCGTCCAGGAACTGGGACGAGAGCCGTCGGCCGAAGAAGTTGCAAACAAAATGAAAACGACGGAAGAGGAGGTGCTCGATCTCAAACAGATCGTGCGCACGACCTGTTCGCTCGACAGTCCCATCAACGACCGGGCCGACACCTTTCTTCGCGACGTCATCGAGGATCCGATGGGCGTGTCGCCGGCGGATACCGCGGAAGGCGTCATGCGGCGGGCCGAGATGATGACCTGGGTGAGAGAGTTGCCTGAAAAAGAGCAAACTGTTATTGTGTCGCGGTTTGGCCTCGACGGGAGCGAGGCGAGAACGCTCGAGGAAATCGGTCGTGACATGGGGTTGACCCGTGAGCGCGTGCGGCAGATCGAAATGGCCGCCTTGAGCCGACTTCGCCATACCATCGAGCGAAAAACGCTGACACAATCAGATCTGCTCTGAGCCCATGACCGCAGCCGAGTACCGATCGCTCATCCGCGAAGTCCCCGATTTTCCGAAACCCGGCATCCTCTTCTACGATATTACGACTCTTCTGAAGCATCCCAAGGCGTTCACCGCGATCGCCGACGACCTGGTCGCCTATTATGGAGGTCAGCGTGTGGCCAAAGTCGTCGGCATCGAATCGCGAGGGTTCATTTACGGCGGCATTCTGGCGCAACGGCTGGCTGCCGGGTTCGTGCCGGTCCGGAAGCCGGGGAAGCTGCCGGCCGACTGTTATGAAGTCAAATACAGCCTCGAATACGGGTCCAATTCGTTGGCCATCCATCGCGACGCCATCGAGATGGGGGAGCGTGTGCTGATCGTTGACGATCTTCTCGCCACCGGAGGCACGGCGGCGGCGACGGTCTCGCTCGTCAGACAGCTGGGCGGTGAAATTGTCGGGCTTGATTTTCTCGTCGAGCTCAAGGGATTGCACGGCCGCGAAAAGCTGGTCGGATATCCTGTCCGATCGACCATCGTCTATCCCTAGGGGGCCTCGGCCCTCGTCCCACAACCCCTTGTCAAACTCCGAGTAGGCATGTTATAGATGCCGAACTTTTTTTGCCGTCCGGAGTTCACCCAAGGAGAGGACAACGCGATGGCGACGAAAACGCCCCCGAAGAAAAAGCCAATGAACAAGACAAAACCTACAGTCCCAGCCAAACCCGTCGTCAAAGTTAAACCCGCCGCCGCGGTGGTGATCGAGAGGCCGGTCAGCATGGCCGTGTCGCCGCTGGCCGCAAAGCCGAAGGAATCCGCGAAAGAGCGCGAAGCGCGGGAACGGCGCCGGGAAGCGCTGCAGCACATGCTGCTGCGAAAGCGTCAGGAGATTTTGAAGGAGATCGAGGGCAGCTTGGGGCAGTCTTTGACAGAAGATCAGCAACGCCGGCTCGAATCCGCCCGCGACGTCGGCGACCAGGCGCTCATGGATCTGGACCGGGAATTGGGCATCTCGCTCATGGAAATGCGTAATCGACGCCGGCAGGCCATCGACGAAGCATTGACCCGGCTCAACGAAGGCACGTATGGCATCTGCGCGGAGTGCGGCGTCGAGATTAGCGAACGGCGGTTGGAAGCGGTGCCCTTCGCGAAACTATGCGTTGAGTGTCAGGCCAAAGAAGAGCTTCTGGAAAAAATCGAAAAGGAAGAAGAGCGCGACTGACCTCACTTGCCTTCCGCGTGATGTTTGCACCGTTGGCGCACCCGCCGGCGTCCTCTACTCGGTCTTAGCACAGTTACCCTGAGGCCCACCTCGATGGCCCGTCGCTCAACTCTCAGCCGCGCGGTCGTGCTCGCCAGCGGAGGACTTGATTCGACGGTGACCGCTGCTCTGGCGATCGAAGCCGGGCACGAAGTCTTCTGGTTGACCATTGACTACGGCCAGCGCCATGCTGTCGAAGTGATGCGGGCCCGGCAGGTCGCGGGCGCCATGCATGCCGCCAAACACACGGTGGTGTCGATCGACTTGCGCGCCCTCGGCGGATCCGCGTTGACCGCGGAACTGGCCGTACCCAAAAATCGTCAGAGCGAAGAGCGGGCGCGCGCGGTACCCGTCACCTACGTCCCGGCCAGGAACCTGATCTTTCTTTCGGTGGCTGCGGCCCATGCCGAAGTCGAAAGGGCGTCTCTGATTTATTTCGGCGCAAACGTCCTGGACTATTCAGGGTATCCGGACTGCCGTCCTGAATTCATTCGCGCATTCGAAGCCGCAGTTAAGGAGGGGACAAAGACGGGGGCGGAAGGAAGCGCTCCGCGCGTCTGTGCACCGCTGCTCGACATGACT
>DATELB010000300.1:0-8693 GCA_035277085.1 Nitrospira sp.
GGGCACCTGGATCGGTTAGAGGAGGCTGAGGTAGCATTGAGCCGCTACGGCGGTGTTGTGCTCACCGGGTCGGCCTACCGAGGCGTGGGAATCCCGGATTGCATCCGGGACGGATCGCTCGCGGCCGAAAAAGTCGTGCGATACTTGTCAGGCGAACGACACTGAAGGAACGACATGACGATGACGAATGCGCTGAAAATTCTGGGAGTGGCCGGGCCGTTTCGTGAGCCGAGGGAGCCGGCGTTCTCTTACGACTATTCGATCCAACGTCCTCAATGGCCGATGCCGCATGCGGTGCGCGTGAAGGTCGCCATTGGCGAGGAACTGGATGTCCTCAGGGGCAAGATTCTCGGTCCCGTGAGTGGGTCGCCCGGGCAGCAACTACTGGTGTCTCAGCTGCTCACACGCAAAATTGCCGACGAGAAATTGCGGATCGCCGATCAGGACGGTCTGCTCTCCGGGCGCGCCGACGTCGTGGTCCCGGCGTTCGCAGGGTCAATGGCGCACATGTTTGCGAGGCTTGAATCGTGGTTGGAGCAGCACCGCGAGGCGTTGCGAACGGAAATCAAGGATCGCGCAAAAATCTGATCTCGCCCGCCGGCTAGAAAATCTTCCGGTAGTGCTTCGAGTGAACACCCGATTCATCGGCAAATCCGATGGATCCTGCATCGGGCGCGCCGGTATTGTGTAAATCGATTCGATAATGTCCGCGGATTTCCTCCATCGCCACTTCGAATGGCACGCGATCGGGATACAGCCCTCCCGGGGCGTGAGCGCCGCGCGAGAGCGTTCGGATGACCTCTGCCTCCGCGTACGTCGGATCAGACAGCACATAGATGTCGGCCACCGCATGATCGCCGAGCTTGTGTCCCGGCGTCGTTGCGGGAATCAGATCGGTGAGCGTGCCCGCGAGACGCTCTTTTTTCAGGCGTTTCAAAAGGCCGACGACCTGACTTTCTGTGGCTTGACGCGGCACGACCAGGCTCACGGCGTTCATGTCCGAAACCGTCGATTGGACTTTGAAAATCACCGGCGCGGCCTCTGGGTCTTCGACCATGGCTCCGGCGGGGCCCTCGGTGCCGGTCGCCTGCTTGTTCCGGGAGCTGGGAACGATCAGCGCGACGAACAGCCAAAGGCCGAGCAGGACCCCAAACACCACGATCAGTGGATGGAGGCCGGCGCGTTTGCCTTCCTGGTAAGGACCCTGGTCGTCTCCCATTACCTCATGTCGCTCCCGGGCGGCTGGCGTTTGGCGTCCTCCCAATGCCGGTTCATCTCCTCAAACGACAGGTCGCCGACCGCACATCCTTTTGCCGCGGCCTGGCGTTCGATGTATTGAAAGCGGACGATGAAGCGGTTGACGGCCTGACGCAGTGCGTCTTCAGGGTTGACCTTGACGAAACGGGCGAGATTGACAAGCGAAAACAACACGTCGCCGAACTCGGCTTCGATCTCCTGCTGCTTGCCGTCACCCGACGGCTGCCGAAGCGCCGTCCTGAATTCACGGATCTCTTCTTCGATTTTGGCCAACACTTCATCAAAGCCGGCGCGGTCATGACTCCAATCGAAACCGACGCGCGAGGCCCGGGCCTGGATTTGATAGGCGCGCAATAGCCCCGGCAATGTCTGAGGGACGCCGTCCAAAACCGACTCCGGGCGCCCTTCGGCTCGACGCTCCGCTCGTTTGATGTCTTCCCATTTGGCCAATACCTGCTCGGCATTCGCCGGCACAGGGTCTTGAGAGCCGTTCGGAAACACATGCGGGTGGCGTCGCACGAGTTTGTCCGCGAGCAGGTCGAGCACGTCGTCGATGGTGAAGGTGCCAGCTTCTGCGGCGATCTGACTATGAAACAGCACTTGCAGCAGTACATCGCCGAGTTCTTCGGCAAGCTTTCGGCGGTCCTGGTGATCGATTGTTTCCAGCACTTCGTAGGTTTCTTCGAGCAAATACGCCTTTAAAGATTCATGCGTTTGCTTGCGGTCCCAAGGACACCCGTTCGGGGCGCGCAAGGCTGCCATCAGGTCCGTCAATTTCTGAAAGCGCTGGGACAATTTCGAGGCTCCGATCATCCGGCCAAAAAAGCCATTATACCTGGTTCACATGGCTCTTCAACGAGTTGCGCCGGCTAAGGCCCTATGGTAGGCTGCCTTCAAGATGTCCGGAGGCACCGTGCCAGGCGAACAAGAGGAAGGCTTTGTCATCCGCGACCGGCGAGGCAGCAGCGCTGCCACCGAACGCTCAGGCCCGGCTCCGTCGTCTGCCCCTCCCGGGTCGACGGAAGTGCCAAGCGGTGCAGCTGGGGGGGAGTCGGCGAGCGGGGTCCCCGTAAGCTTTGCCTCCTTCGTGATCTCACTCGGCAGTTCCTCTCTGATGCTGATGGGCGAACAGTTGGACCCTCAGCAGCCTGCCATGCCGGTCAATCTGCCCCAAGCAAAAGAAATCATCGATCTCCTCTCGGTGTTGGACGTAAAGACCAAAGGAAACTTGACGACCGAAGAGCAAACCGTGTTGCGCGACATGCTGTATGCGCTGCGCATGAAGTACGTTAGTCTGACTTCGAAATAATTCTGCTACCTGCGTGCGGCCTCCTGCTCCCTTCAAGGAGCGTAGCAACCTTTGAGCCAGGCTTCCATTTCCGCTATAGTAAACACCTTATCTGCCACAGGTCCGTGTCTTGAGAAGGAGTTCGGGCTGTGAGTGATTTCCGCCCAAACGTGGCCTCTCCGGTATGGACCGGCCCGGAGCGACGGACAGCGCCCGAGGGTCCGGAAGGCCTTCATGCTCCGGGGCGAACCGCGCCGTCGCTTCAAGAACCGGAGCGCAGGAAGCGGCACTTGCGGCCCGTTTGGATACTTCTTCTGTTTCTCATCCCGTGCTTGGCGCTGACCTTTTATTACGGACAGGTGGTCGTTCCGGGCACGGATGATCCCGATTCGTTTTTCCCGTCCACAAGCTATGCTCTCGTACTCCTGCTGATCAACCTCGACCTCATCGGCTTTGTCGTCCTCCTTCTGCTGCTGTCTCGAAATCTCATCAAGGCGTATTTCGAGCGGCGTCACCGGTTGATCGGTTCCGGCTTCCGCACCAAACTGGTGGCCGCCTTTATCGGATTTGCGCTGATTCCGACGGTACTGCTCGCCTTTGTCGCGAGCGGGCTGGTGAACAAGGCCGTCGACGTGTGGTTCAGCGATCAGATCGACCGGGTGATGCGGGACTCCTATGAAGTCGCCAAAATGCAGCACGCCGGCCATATCACGCTCGCCGTGAACAGCGCCCGCGCGATCAGTCACGAAATTTTCCGTGAAGACATGCTGCTGCCTGAGCAGCGCGATTTGTTAGTGGCGGCGATGGCGCGCAAACGGGTGGAATTCGGCGTGGCCGGCATCGAGGTGTACTCTGCCAAGATGGAGACGCTGACAAAGTCGCTTGATGCCGAGGTTCCCCCGGGCGTCCTCGATCTGCCCATCGGTCAGCTCGTACTCCAAGCGATCAACGGCAAACAGGAGGCGAACACGGTTCAGGAGGCGCAAACCGGCAGGCTCGTACGCGCGGCCGCGCCCGTGGCGGCGAGCGGCCGGGGGAACGAGGTGGGCGGGGTGGTGGTCGTCGATGCCTACGTGCCGGAATCGCTGCTCGCCAAGATGGACGGTATTGGACGTCAGTATGAAGAATACAAGCAAATCAAGGCGATGAAAAATCCTATTAAGGCCGGGGCGTACCTGTTTGTCGCGGTCATCACGGTGCTGATCCTGTTCGGAGCCACCTGGTTCGGGTTTTACGTCGCGCGCAGCATCACGGTGCCGATCCAGCGCCTGGCGGAAGCCACCGACGCGATCGCACAGGGCGATCTGTCAGTGCGCATCGACGCCAAAGCGACAGACGAGATCGGTACGTTGATCGATTCCTTCAATCGCATGACCGCAGATTTGCAGGGGAGCAAGTCCACTATTGAAGCCGTGAACCTCTCGTTGCGTCGCAACAATCTCGAATTGGACCGTCGTCGAGCCTATATCGAAACGGTGGTCGAGACCATTGCCGCAGGACTTCTCTCCATCGATAAAAACGGGATGGTAACCAATTTCAACCCCTCGGGTGAGCGGATCCTCCGTGTCTCCGCTGGCAGCATGCAAGGCCGGCCGGCAAACGAGGCCTTCAAAGAGTTCGGATTGACGCTGTTTCAGACGATTTACGACCGCATGCTGCAAGACCAGCGCGACGACCTGACGCTCGACGGCACGGTTGAAGTGGACGGAAAATTTTTGACGGTCGCGCTGCACGCGTCGAGGATGAAGGATGAACAGGGCCAGGACCTCGGCGTGGTGTTGGTCTTCGAGGATTTGACCGAATTGCTCAAGGCGCAGAAAGTGGCGGCGTGGCAGGAAGTGGCCCGCCGGGTCGCGCATGAAATCAAGAACCCGCTCACGCCCATTCAGCTGTCCGCTCAGCGCATGCGGAAGAAGTTTTTGGAAAAGGCACCGGACTTCGACCGCGTGTTCGATGAATCGACCAACGTGATTGTGAACGAGGTCGCCAGCCTCAAACACATGGTAGACGAGTTTTCTAAGTTCGCCCGGCTGCCGGCTCCGCAGTTGGCGCTCCAATCACTGCACAATGTGATCAACGAAGTGGTTTCGTTGTACCGTGGCGCCCATAAGGACGTCGAGCTCATCGTGTCACTGGATGAAGACCTGCCGAACTTAAAGTTCGATTGGGAACAGATCAAACGCGTCCTCGTCAATCTTCTGGACAATGCCATTCAAGCGATGAATCAAAAGGGCCGGGTTTGGGTGACGACGCAATATGATACGAAACGGCGAAGGGCCGTCGTGTCGATTGCCGACGAGGGATCCGGTATTGCGCCGGAAGACCAGGAAAAACTGTTCGTTCCGTATTTCACCAGGAAGAAAACCGGCACCGGCCTTGGTCTCGCGATCGTGCGCCGGATCATTACGGATCACGAGGGGCTGATTACGGCCGGCAACAATCAGCCGCGCGGCGCATTGTTTACGTTCGAATTGCCGGTATAGCGCAGCGCAGGCACGGGGGCCCATGTCCGCTTCGATCTTAGTCGTTGACGATGAGGAAGCGATCGTTTCCTCACTGAGCAGTATCCTGCAAGACGAGGGCTATGAGGTGTCGGTCGCGAAGAGCGGCGGCGAGGCGTTGAAGACCTACATGGCCGATCCGCCGGATCTCATGCTCCTCGATATCTGGATGCCTGACATGGATGGGCTCGAAACCCTGCGCCGCATCCGGGAAGTCGTTCCCACCGCCCAGGTCATGGTCATGTCGGGCCATGGCTCTATTGAAACGGCGGTGAAAGCCATCAAGTTGGGCGCATACGATTATATCGAGAAGCCTCTTTCGCTGGAAAATGTCACCTTGCGCGTCAAGCACGCGTTGGAACAGTACCGGTTAGAGGAAGAAAACCGATCGCTCCGCACCAAAGTTCAGCGCAAGTTCGAATTGGTCGGGCAATCGCCCGCCATGCAGCAACTGCGTCAACTCATCGACACGGCCGGCCCGACCAATAGCCGCGTCTTGGTTGGGGGAGAGAACGGGACAGGGAAGGAGCTGGTTGCCCGCGCGATCCATGTGCAGAGCCCGAGAGCGGACCGGCCGTTCGTCGCCGTCAATTGCGCTGCGATTCCAGAAACACTGATAGAAAGCGAACTCTTCGGCCATGAGAAGGGGTCTTTCAGCGGCGCAACCTCGATGAAGCGCGGACAATTCGAGCAGGCCGACGGCGGCACGCTGTTCCTGGACGAAATCGGAGACATGAGTCTGAATACACAGGCCAAAGTGCTGCGCGCGTTGCAAGAGCAGCAGTTCACGCGAGTCGGGGGGACGAAGTTGCTGAAGGTCGACGTACGGGTGCTGGCCGCGTCGAACAAGGATCTGTTGAAGGAAATCGAGAAAGGCACGTTCCGCGAAGACCTCTATTACCGGCTCAACGTCGTGCCCATTGTAGTGCCTCCGCTTCGAGAGCGGCGGGAAGACATTCCGCTCCTGATCCGTCACTTCATGAAAGTGCACGCGGAGGAACAGGGGTTGCGCACCAAAGAGGTGACGGCTGAAGCGATGACGGTCTTCCAGCAGTATGAGTGGCCGGGAAACATCCGGGAACTCCGCAACTTGATCGAGCGGCTGATGATCATGGTCCCCGGCAATGTGATCGACGGAGTGCAGGCCACCACATCGCTGCAGGTCAAACCGCCGGGAGCGGTCTCGGCCCTCTTGAGTGTGCCAAGCCAGCCGGCGGCGAACCCGCTCTTCACGCAGCCGTTCGATTCTCTTCGCGATGCGCGGAATGCATTTGAGAAAGAATATATCGCGCGTAAATTGCGTGAACACCACTGGAATATTTCACGAACGGCCGAAGATTTAAAAATCGAGCGGAGCCATCTTCATCGCAAGATCAAGCTCCTGGATGTCGAGATGCGCCCCGAGGCTTGAAGTGAAGCCTCGCGTTTGACCTCCTTGCGACCCTCCGCTAATATGCCTGCCCTGCCATGACCACCTATCGGGAAGCCGGCGTGGACATCGACGCCGGAGACGAATTCGTCGATCGCATTAAGCCGCTCGTCCGTTCGACTTTCCGGCCGGAAGTCTTGACGGATCTGGGCGGATTCGGCGGCCTTTTCCGCCTCCACGCCAAACAGTACGAGGATCCGGTCCTCGTCTCCGGCACCGACGGCGTCGGGACGAAGCTAAGAATCGCGTTTCTCATGAACAAGCACGACACGGTCGGCATCGATCTGGTGGCGATGTGCGTGAACGATATCGCCGTAAGCGGGGCCGAGCCGTTGTTTTTTCTGGACTACTTCGCGACCGGCAAGCTTGCCATTGACAAGGCGAGAGACGTCGTCAGCGGTATCGCCGAGGGCTGCCGGCAGGCTGGATGCGCCTTGATCGGCGGTGAAACAGCGGAGATGCCCTCGATGTATCCGGAAGGTGAATACGATCTGGCCGGCTTCGCCGTGGGTGTCGTCGATAAGCCAAAAATCATCGACGGCAAAACGATTAAGCCCGGCGATACGATTCTCGGCTTAGCCTCGTCCGGGTTGCATAGCAACGGGTATTCCCTGGCCCGCCGGGTGTTTTTCGAAAAAGCGAAACTGGACGTCAGCGCCAGCTTGCCGGAACTCGAGCGCCCGCTGGGCGAGGCGCTGCTGACGCCGACCCGCATTTACGCGAAGCAGATTCTCGCGCTGGTCAAAGAATTCCGGATCAAAGGCATCGCGCACATCACAGGCGGCGGCATCACCGAAAATCTCCCCCGCATCTTCCCGCAAGGCGTCCGGGCCAAAATCAACCGGAAGGCGTGGACCATACCTCCGATTTTTCAGGCGTTGAGCAAGCTGGGGCAGGTCGAGCGCGATGAAATGTATCGCGTCTTCAACATGGGCATCGGGTTGATTTTGATCGTGCCGTCGCAGTCGGCCACCGCCGTGCTCAAAAAAGCGGCCGAATTGGGAGACCAAGGCTGGAAGATCGGAGAAATCGTCTCGTCATCCGGAACGGACGGAGAGGTCGAATATGTCGGTTAAACGGGGATCGCCGCTGCGGGTTGCAGTCTTGGCCTCCGGCCGCGGGTCCAACCTACAAGCCATCATAGATGCCATCGAATCGCGTGTCCTTCAGGCAGAAATCGTCGCGGTGATCAGCAATAGGAAGGAAGCCGTTGCCCTGGAACGGGCCAGGAAGCATAACGTGCCGGATGTTTTCGTCGATCCCAAACCATTTGCTGGACGGCCGGACAGCCGTGAGGCCTATGACCGCGCATTGCTGGGAGTGCTCGAGCAGCGCCAGGTAGAATTGGTGCTCTTGGCGGGTTACATGAGGATCGTGACGACGGTCCTCGTCAATGCCTATTCAAACCGCATGATGAACATCCATCCGTCGCTCTTGCCATCGTTTCCCGGATTGGACGTGCAAAAAAAGGCGATTGAGTGGGGGTGTAAACTCGCGGGATGCACGGTCCATTTCGTGACAGATGGCGTTGACGAAGGGCCGATCATCCTGCAAGCGGCGGTGCCGATCCTCGATTCCGATACGCCTGAGAAGCTCGCCGCGCGCATCTTGGACCAAGAGCATAAAATTTTTCCGCGGGCGGTGCAGCTGTTTGCCGAGGGCCGGCTGAAAGTGGATGGCCGCCGAGTGCTGATTGCGGACGGCAAGCCGCTGGGACAGGCGATTATCAGCGCCTCTTAACTTCCTCTCTCCTCTTCCTGGTAGAGACTCACGCAGGCGTTGTGTATAATGCCTGGTCACGGGGACGCGAGCCATTTCCTCCCCGTTCTTCTGCCGCAGACATTCGGTGCGCACGCTCATGTGCCGCCTCACCCTGCGGATCGTCGGCTCGCGTCACCCTTCCCTCAGGTGGGGGGCTAGCTCAGTTGGGAGAGCACTACGTTCGCAACGTAGGGGTCGCGGGTTCAACTCCCGTGCCCTCCACCAAATCTTTGTCCAATGGATTTGCCCTAGTTGAAGTCGCGACCGGGAGAGTTGAAGGGGTGTCTGTCTTAAGCACCTTCAGCCAATCTGCGCCCATCCACGGGTTTAATCCACGTCAGAAAAGACCGGTTCCTCTATCTCGGGGACATTAAGTGAAAAGCAGTGCCGGCAAGGAGAAGCGATTGACTATCTTAAAAATATTCAGTCAACCGACATAGGTTTTAGTGATTCAGCT
>DATELB010000301.1:0-2348 GCA_035277085.1 Nitrospira sp.
CATCGACCTTGGCGGTACACATGTGGAACTCATCCATACCGGCCGGAACCATTCGGACAACAGCTTGGTCGTCCTCCTGCCGAAGGAAAAGATTCTCTTCGCAGTCGATTTCATTCCCGTCGAGACGGTGGCGTACCGCACGATGCGGAGCGACTATCCCGATGACTGGATTGAATCGCTCAAACGGGTCGAACAGTTGGAGTTTGATACGCTCGTGCCCGGCCATGGGAAGATCGGCAGAAAAGAACACGTGCGCATGTTCCGCGGCTATCTTGAAGACCTTCGAACCGCCGTCATGGAACAGATCAAGAAAGGCGCCAGTCTCGAGCAGGCAAAACAGGCGGTACGGCTTCCCAAGTACGAGAACTGGGGGCGCTATGCCGACTGGTTCCCTGAAAATGTGGAAGGCATGTATCGGTATTACTCGCAGGGATCGCGCTAACCGGTCCCCTTCACGGAGCGCTTTCCGGCCCGCCGCCTCCTTTAAACGGTCGGCAGGTCTTCCTGCTCACTGTTTAGGCAACGGAAAGCTGATGACCAGCCCGCCCATCACATCGCCGACCTTGAAATCTTTTTTCGGGCTGCTGGGATGTGCATTATGGCATTCGACGCAGGCCGCGGTGACCGCAATGTCGGCATAGACAGCCTCGAACAGCTGCTCCGGGCTGCCCGGTACGGGATTGGCGCTGGAATACCGTCGATTGGGTCGCGCCTGGACCTCTTTCAATCCCCGCCGCTCGAATTCCGTGCCTGCCGCATTCGCCTTGTTGATCGGCCACTGGCTCACCAGGCGGTAGCGGACGTTCGGGCCGGTCAATTCGGCGATCTCGCTGGTCTCACGGATAAGCTGGACAGGCAATGGCAGTGCATGCGTGTTGCGCCAATTTTCCGAAACATCCACGATGCGCTCCTGGCGGAGCCGGTTGGCGATGTGGATGGTATAAAAATGGCGGTGGGCCATGATGACCGCGCGCAAATAATCCGCCACCGTTTCCGGCGGCACGCCGACCGAGGGGCCTGTGGGTTTGTCCAGAGGCTTGTCGACGGCGAAAAGGCTCGGGGCGGCCAGCGCCGCGGCGGTTGCAAGGACGGCGATCCAGGTCAGAGCTTTGCCGGTCATGATACCTTCTCCTTCTTCTCGCGGGGCGTCTGATCCACAGGCAATGGAGCGGCGTCGAACCCATACTTCGCGAGCAGCTTCTGGATGCGGGGCGTCATCAAAAACGAAGAGAACTGTTCTGCTGCCGAGCGCAGGGAAGGCCGGCACGTCGAGGCCACCGCCTGCCCGAACTGAATGGGCAAAAATGTGCCGAAGGGGTCGTCATCGCTGATCCGCACATGGCCGCTGTTGATCGAATCTACGCGGTAGACCAGCCCCACATCGGCTTTGCCGGTCCGAATCATTTCCATAATGTCTTCGCTATGCGGCGCATACACAACGTTCGAACGATTCTTGTAGCCGGGGAAAAGCTTGTTCAGCGCCCTCACGGTGGCGTCGCCGAGAGAGGAGGTCTGGGGATCGCCGAGCGCAATGCGGAGGCTGCGGTTGGACAACGCGTCGCGAAGCGAGGTCAGCGAGGAGGGAGAATCCGATGACATGACGAGGACCAGGGAGGTCTGCGCATAAATGCGGGGCGGGCCATTGAGCGTCAGTCCCTTCTTATGGAGGTACTCGACTTCTTCCTTTCCTGCCGACAGAAATACATCGATAGGCGCCCCTTTCTCGATTTGATGAAGGAGCGTTTTCGACGGCGTGTACACGATTTTGATCGGCGCGTTGTACTCGCGCTCGAACATCGGCAGGATCTCGCTAAATGCCGGCCGTAAACTCGGCGGCGCCCCGACGGTCAGCGACTCAGCCCCTGCCGCCCATGACAGACCCGTGCTCCCGATAAAGCCCGCGAACGCCGCAACGAGGATCTTCAGTCTCAGCATCTCCATGCTCAACCTTCGCAGCCCCCGGAACGTGCCCGTACACATGGCAGGCCCTTAGGTAAGCAAGATTACAGGAAGGATCTGCAGGCTTCAACGCTCTCTCTGCAGGCTCCATTGCAGTACTCACAGGACGGCGCGGCGAATCGAACGAAAGCAGCCGGCTGCCCACCTAGCGATGGTCGAAGCATCTATTTGAGCGACGCCATGTCGATGGAGAAGCGGTACTTTACATCGGACTTCAGCAGCCGGTCATAGGCTTCGTTCACCTGTTCGATGGGGATGACCTCGACGTCGGCCGTGATGTGATGTTCGCCGCAGAAGTCGAGCATTTCCTGGGTTTCCGGTATCCCGCCGATCGGTGACCCGGAAAGGGTGCGTCGGCCGAAGATCAGACTAAAGGCCGCCACCGCGAG
>DATELB010000302.1:0-4052 GCA_035277085.1 Nitrospira sp.
TATCTTCACGGTGCGGACGGCATGGTGCACGCTCCGTTCAGGCCGGAAGCCATAGGATAGGCGATGGAAGTCGCTTTCCCAGATTGGCTCCATGGCCATGAGCATGGCTCGTTGGACGATGCGATCCGTCAGAGTCGGCACGGTTGCTTCGAACTGCACTTCGGCCCGGTCAGGCTTTGGGATCGGCCGAGATAACCCATCCCTTTCATCCGCTTCGCGGCCAACGCTTCGTTGTGCTGAAGATCAGGATGATCTCGGGCGCTGAGAGGTTGAGCCTGCGTCATGCCGAGATGGGATCATTTGCCGTCCGCCGCGATTGGACAGACTGGGCGCCTCCTGGCACCCCGAGTGTGACCACCGACGGCCATCCCCCGCTGTTCATCGACGCCTCCGGTCTGCTGGCGCTGGCCGAGCTCGTTCAGTCGCTAACGCACAGCAGGGTGAAGGCTTGACGGATGACTCGACTTCTGAATCACTCGGACATTAAATTGATTCGGTCCGTCGCCGATGGAAAGCGTTTCCTCCTCGTCTCTACGCCGACGCCGACGCCAGCTCGTGAAGGCGCTGCCGCCAATCGAGCAGATCGTGCGCGGCTCTCTCATGGAAACCTACAAGCGTTGTGGCCGGGCAGGTTGTCATTGCGTCGATGGGCCCGGACACGGACCCAAACGATATTTGTCGACGATCGCCCGAACCGGCGAACGCCCGCGCCTCGGCTATGTGCCGAACGCGATCTACCCAAAGGTCGCCGAATTTCTTGGCAATTACCGCACGCTACAGGAGATGCTCAACGAGATTTGCGCGATCAATGCCGAGCTTCTGCGCCGCCGCGAGAGTCTCGACTAAATGGATCCGGCTGTTGCAGCCCTCGATTTCGCCAAGGCGGGCGCCATCATCGCCAACATGATCGAATCTTATCTTGCTGCAGGCGCCACGCCGCTCAATGCGGAAGGAGCCGAGCATGCTGAACGCGAAGATTGCCGATCATCATTTGGCACGGCAGGCCTGCATCTACATTCGCCAGTCGACGATGGCACAAGTGCGTCTCAATCAGGAGAGCACAGAGCGTCAGTACAATTTAGCGAACCAAGCGAAGTCGCTCGGCTGGACTCCGGAGCAGATCCGGATTCTCGACGGGGATCTCGCACAATCAGGCCAACAGACGACCAGGCGCGACGACTTCAAGACCCTTGTGAGCGACGTCGCGATGGGGCAAGTCGGCGCGATCTTCTCTCTGGAGTCATCGCGTCTGGCGCGCTCCAGCAAGGATTGGCATCGATTGCTGGAACTATGCGCCATTACCAAGACCTTGGTGTTCGATGGCGACGGTTGCTACGACCCGGCCGATTTCAACGACAGCCTCGTCCTCGGCATGAAGGGGACGTTCGCTCAGGCCGAACTGCATATCATTCGCGCGCGCCTCCACGGAGGTAAACTCAATAAGGCACAGAAGGGGGAGTTGCGTTTTCCTCTACCGGTTGGTTTGGTATTCGATGGCGACAAGATCGTTCTCGACCCCGACCAGGAGGTGCAAGGCGCTGTACGGGCGGTCTTCGACCTGTTTGAGCAGGAGAGCACCGCTTATGGTGTGGTTCAACGCTTCCATCAGCGCGGACTTCTGTTTCCGCGTCGGTCGTACGGCGGTGTCTGGAATGGCAAGCTTATCTGGGGCCGGTTGACCCATTCACGACTTCTCGGCGTTCTAGCCAATCCATCTTACGCCGGCGCCTACGTATTTGGTCGCTACCAATCTTGCAAACAAATCGGCTCCGCCGGCGAGATCTACACTCGGTCGCGCCCGATGCCAGAGGAGCAGTGGCGCGTTGTCATTGCTGATCACCACCCAGGCTATATTACCTGGGAGCAATTCCTCACTAATCGAAGACGGCTGGCAGCGAACCGAACCAACCACGAAGTTTTTGCCGGGCCTGCTCGCGAAGGCCTGTGTTTGCTTCAGGGCTTGTTGTTTTGCGGCATTTGCGGGCATCGTCTAACGGTGCGCTATACTGGCAATCGTGGTCTCTACCCGATCTATGAGTGTAACTGGAGGCATCGCGAGGCACTACCGCCAACCCACCGCATGTGCCTCCCGGCAAAGCCGCTTGATGACGCGATTAGCGAACGTCTGTTGACCGCCGTCACGCCCCTGACAATCAAGCTCGCGCTCGCAGCACTGACTAACCTAGAAGAGCGTGACAAACTAATCTCCGCGCAGTGGCACCGAAGGATCGAGCGTGCCCGCTACGAAGCTGATTTGGCAGAGCGCCGTTATGAGGAGTCCGACCCCAGCAACCGGCTCGTTGCCAGTACACTCGAGAAACGCTGGAACGACGCGATGCAGCGGGTGCTTGAACTGAAAGCCGAGCTGGCGCATTTTGAACGCCAAACGATGCGCAGTGTCACACTCGAACAGAAACAGCAGATTCTACAGCTCGGCCGAGACTTCCCTCGACTGTGGGAGGCGCCAACCACCTCGGCTCGCGACCGCAAGCACATCATCCGTCTGTTGATCCGCGATATTACCGTCGTCAAGGACCCACAACAACCAAAGCTGTTGCACCTGCAGATCTGCTGGCAGGGTGGAGCGACGGAAACAATCAAGGTTCGGCGGCGGCCGAACTACCCCGAGGCGATCCGCTATCCCGATGCATTCGTTGCTAAAATCCGGGCCATGGCGCAACGATGCGATGACAACGAGATCGTCACCCAGCTCACCAGCGAGGGATTGACCAGCTCGACCGGTAAACCTTTTACCGCCAGCATGATAAGGTGGATCCGTTACAGGCATCGCATTTCCAGACAATCCACGCCTGACGACGGGACATTCACTGTCAGCCAGGTGCGTGCGAGATATGGCGTCAGCCTGTGGATCGTCCATTACTGGATCAAACGTGGCATTGTTTCAGCGACGCAGCGAAAATCAAATGCGCCATACGCCGTTAGAATCGACGACGTCGCCGATCGACGGCTGCGAGATTGGGTCGCGAACTCAAGTCATCTCCACCCGGCATCCCCAACGCAAACTGTATGAGGTGCATTATGCCCGGTGCGTCGGGATACCCAGCACCCGAACGCCACCTGATTTCTTCGGAATCGGTACAGCTTTGACCGGCGGCGGAAAGTAGCTGCCGGAGCACATCCGATTCCAAAGCTTGTACAGGTTGTCACCCAGATGCTCTTCGAATTGCTCAATCGTTTGCTGATCGATGCCCGCGGCACCGCCGTTGACCTTCACATGCTTATAGGCCTCCCATATGAGGGTTTTGGGAATGTCGAATGACTTGGGTGTCACACAAGGCTCCTCCCGCTTGCGCGGTTGGCCATGCCTTCGCCCCGGATAACGCCGCTCCTTCGCTCCACCGCCACTACAGCAGCTTCATCACTACTACGAACGGCTCCGTCCCTTGACAGCACTTTGCTACTATCGGCCTCACCTTTCGGGCTTGTGCCTTTTGCTTGCCATTGCCGTCGAAGGTTCCCGCAGTTCAGCGTAAGAGCCCGTAACAGGCTGGCGCTGCCTCTATGCCGGACACCGTCTGGTCCATAAGCAGGTCCTGTCCAGACTGCTCCCGGAGCAACTTCACTCCCCGGTTTCGGTGTCATTTGACCACTTTCGACACTTGAACGGCAGTTCACTTGTGTTCGCCTTCCTGTTCCACACCTGACACCTTGCGATGCCTTTTCCGTAACGCTCACGACCCAGGCTTTTGACCAGCGCCGCTTACGGTGGTTTGCCACCTGCTCCTGCAAGCCGATGGCGAGGGACCCTCCCTCATCTCTCACGCCGCTTGCTGCGGCACACTGAAGTCGGTCTGCCAGAGCTGGTTGGGTGCAGTTGTCTTGTCCTTGAACTCGGCGGCGGCCTTGATGACGATGAAGGCCGGGCTGGTGATCAGGTCATGGGCCTTCAAGAGCCGATAAACCGATGATTCCAAGACGTAATAGCTGTTGGTGTCGGTGAACCTGGTAGCCAACTCGCGTGGGCTGAGTTCTGGCTGATCAAGCGCCATCGCGACGATGCGCTGGCGAATGTCGTCGGGAATACGGTTCCA
>DATELB010000303.1:0-2658 GCA_035277085.1 Nitrospira sp.
TCCGGCTTTCTCAATGGCCGCAAGCGTCTTGTCAATGTCGCCGGTTTCTACCACGAACGACGGTTGGTCGTGGTTGGATTTGCGCTTGTGGAATCCGCCGTTGATCCCTCCCGGCTCAATCGGATTTTGATCTTTGTCCGCCGGCGTCGTATAGGCCATGGCCCCTTCGTCGCCGCACAAGTCCACCTTCCAGTCGAACACCTGTTCGTAAAACTCTTTGGCCTGTTTGAAATTCGAGGCCGGGATTTCGAAGAAGACGACTTTGTTTTTCATCGAGTTTCTCCTTTTCTTATTTATCTTCTTATGATCGATTTGTTTTCCCTCGCCGCCGTTTGCTCTCTGCTACCATGGCGGACAGGTCTTCTGTCGAGCGAATCTCAAAAGCGCCTGCCTTGACCCCCGGATGCTTCGACATCAACTGGACGGCATGGTCGAGATCCCTCGCTTCGAGGATAAGAATTCCGCCTATTTGCTCTTTCGTCTCTGCATAGGGGCCGTCCGTCACGACCACTTTGCCCGTCTCCCATCGCAACGTCCTCGCATTCTGTGCGCTCCCAAGCGCGTCGCCGCCGGCAAAGTGTCCGTTTCGCCGCAGCACATCGTCGTAGGCGAAGCACTCATCGACGAACGCGTTCAGTTCCTTCTCCGACATCGCCGCCATTCTCTTTTCGTCCCCATACCCAAGACAGATAAACTTCATATCGGTCCTCCCGTCAATTGGCATCGTTCTCAACTGCGCATCATTCTCACCCGCCCACCCTGGGCGCGCCGAGACGCGCCCTTTTCCCAAGCTTTCATCTTATAGTCGTTGCAGCAGGCGAAAATCGACAGCACTCTTGTGGGCCGAATTCCAAGGGCTTATGCGAGGCTGCAAACGCGATCTCCCTTTCAATCTCGCCTATCGAACAGTGCCTCTTCTCAAAAACTGATGACGAGATATCGGCAACAGACAGGTCGTCATGCCAAGACACGATGTCTGTCACAGGCCGTAGGAATCGCTAATTTCGCTTCGTACACTCGCCCAACATTCGGGCGGTTGCGGTCTCATTAATCTAATTTGTAAAGGTATTTGTCTTGCGTCTTTTACTGGTGTGCCATCGGTTCATGGCCTACCGCAGTCCACCACCGCCACATACAACAAGGAGGTGTACGCCATGAAAACTGTTCGTCTCGTATTACCAGCGATCGCCGCAACCGGCTTGCTGAGCATGGCCGGGTTCGCGAATTCCGCCAGTGTTTCCGCTCAGCAAGAAATGAGTGAGCTCGGCAATCCCATGCCAGGGACCACTCAGGATTTCGAGGACACCCGTAAGGAGCCGGACCCAGCCAAAATGCACTCACCGGAATCGAACCGGCAAGTGACGCTCGGAGGCGCCCAGTCATTTGTCGAGGGAAAAGTCCTCAACATCAATGGGCAGCAATTCGACATCCAGAAGACCGAGGATGGCGAACGCATTCAGGTCATCGTCAATCAGGACAGCAATCTCGATTGCTCCGCAGCTCCGGCGGCATCGAAGGAGCAACGCTCGCAGTCACTGGCGAGCGAGCGCATCCCGGCCGACCAACAGGCCCCCGCGGCCAGCGAACGGCAGCGGGATCAAGGTCAACGCAAGGATGAAACGGCGCGAGGCGCCGGCTTCAGTATCGGCCGGTGCGATTTCCAGCGTGGCGATCGCGTGAAGGCCGAAGTGGACGACATGGGCCGTGTCACGACCCTGAAGTATCTCGCCAAGGAGCCCGCGCTGCCGCCGCATGAAATCGGTGTCACAGCCGGAACAGGCGTCTTGGCCATGACGGGTCAGGAAGAGAAACCGGGTCAGGTCGACATGACCGGAACCGGCGGCTCAATGCCAAAGGAATATACGGTGGTTCCGGTCCCCGTGGGAGAGCTCAAACCTACCGAGGGCAACGAGCTGCTCAGCAAGCCCGTGCAGGATCGCCAGGGCCATCACATCGGAACACTGGAAACGCTGATCGTGGATACGTTCAGCGGGCAAATCCAGTATGCCATCGTGGCGATCGAGAACGGGACGCACCTGCATCCTGTGCCTTGGTCTGCCATACACGTGAAACACAATGGCAGCGACAACACGGTGGCGATGATCGACACCTCCCAGTATCAGGTGATGCCGAGTCTCATGATCACCGACAGCCAGGATCTGTCTCCGTCAATCAAGCAGATCGTCAAGGAAATGGAAGTGGTGAGGGAACAAGAGCCTCGCAAAGCTCACTCCCGCGATCAAATCGTCAAGGAACCGGCTGGGTCAGGTTCGATGGGCGAAGACAAGGCCGGCGGTGACGGGTTGAGCGGGACGCGTGCCCTGCCGCCGCAAAAGGACTCACCGGGGTACGAGCACGCAAAGGACAAACGCGACTAACTCGTCGCACATCAACACCGGGTCAGGCGGCTGAGCCGCCTGACCCGCCAAAAAAGGGGACATTCTACTTTTCGCGCAGCTCGGCGCCAAGAAAGTAGAATGTCCCCTTTTTTCGGATGTATTTCAGCCGTCAGCGGCGATAGTCGGGCTCCTTGGCGCCTTGACTTGAAACCGCAAATTGCGCACCTTGAGCAATGATGCGGGAAGGGTCTCCTACCCCTCTCTGCCAACAACGAGTTCTATTCACCCAAGGAGGTTGAACCATGAGAGGACAGTCTCT
>DATELB010000304.1:0-8026 GCA_035277085.1 Nitrospira sp.
GCCCAGGGTCATGATGTTGACGCTTTGACCGCTGAGAAAGAGCGCGACCAATGCCGCCGTCAACGAGAGCGGAATGGCCAGGCCGACAACGAGGGCCGCCTTGAGGCTGCGCAGGAACAGATAGATCATCAAGCCGGCAAGCCCTGCGCCCAACAGCCCTTCCTTCTGCAGATTGGCGATCGCCTGCCGGATGTAGAGCGATTGATCGTAAATAAACTTCACAGAGGTCCCCGCCGGGATTTCCGTCAGCTTGTGAAGTCTCGCGCGGACACCATCGGTCACCTCAAGCGTATTGGCACCTTCCTGTCTCGTAATGGGCAAATAGGTCGCTTCATGACCGTTGACCCGCACAATGGAGGTTTGGATGGCGGAACTGTCTGCAGCGGTACCAATATCGCGGACGAGGATGGGCGTCCCGTTCACAACCTTAATAGGGATGTCATTGATCTTGTCGACTACATCGATGAGGCTGTTTGAATAGACATAGTAGTCCAGATCGCCGATTTTGATGTCGCCGGCAGGGATAATGGCACTTTGCGCATTGATCGCCTTTACGACGTCGGACGGAGAGATGCCGCGGGCCAGCATGCGTTGTTGGTCCATGAAGACCGTAATCTGCCTCACTTTACCGCCCAGCGGGGGGCCGAAGGAGATGCCGGGGATACTTGCAATTTGGTTGCGCACAGTGAAGTACGCCAGGTCGCGTATTTCTTTCGGCCCGAGACTTTCGCTGTTGATCGAGAGAAAGCCGATCGGCAGGCTCGCGACGCCGAACTTGTACACGGACGGCGGATAGACGCCGGGGGGCAGGAGGCGAATGATGCTATAGGCCAGACTAGTCAGTTCGGATTGCGCCGCATCGATGCCGTATTCGGGCTGAAAGAAGACCTTGATGTAGCTCATACCCGCGAGCGATTGCGACTCGATGTGCTCCACGTAGCTCGCTTCCACAAACCGCTGCTCCATGCGCAGGGTAATCGCGCCTTCCATTTCGCTCGGGCTCATACCGCGATAGAACGTAGTGACAAGGATGGTGGGAATCTTGATTTCTGGAAATATGTCGACGCGCATCTTCTTGTATGAGACCGCGCCGAGCACGAGCGCAATCATGCACACAGCAAATACGGCATACGGATTCTTGAGGGCGGCTCTGGTCAGCATGTCGTTTCAATCCAATAGGGCGTGCGATTTCTCGTCAGCCAGTAACGGCAGATGTCTCCCACGCACCGTACCAGGTCTTCGAAGGTCTCCGGCTTGACGACATAGCCGTTGACCCCATTCGAATAGGCGGCTGAACGGTCGGCGACATGGTCCGAGGTGGTAAAGGCCACGACCGGAATGGCCATGAATCGCGGCTCCGAACGAAGACGCTTCAGGAAGATGTCGCCCCGTTGATGGGAGAGATGCCAATCCAGCAGGATCAAGGCAGGGAGTTCCTCCCGGTGCGTCAGAAAACGGAGCGCGGCTTCGGCGTCCTTCTGCGAGTACAGCTTCACATCGAGGTCGGTGCGCAACAGTGCCTGGCGGAAAAGTTCCTGCTCTCCGGGGCTGTCATCGATCAAAAGGACCGCGGCGTGAGCCTGCATGAGCGACTTCCTCAGCAGAGATCGTGCCCTGCCAGCCGTCGATGATCGATGGCCTATATTGTGCGGAAGATCAACGGCTTGGATGACAACCGCTGCGCAGGGGCAGGGGAAGGCAGGCGGAGATTCTGGAGAATTTCCATAGCACCATGGAAGTTCTCCATACCCCGATAAAGAAGACGAGAACTTCGGCTACGGCTGATGCGCCATCGGCATTCCTGCAGCCGCTCCGATCGGTGGAAGCTGGGCGACCGGCGCTTTGTTCGCTTGTTCGTAATGCGCGAGTGCTTCCGGCATCGCTTCGGACAACCGCTTGATCCGTGTTTCGTGCCCTGGATGGGTGGAGAGGAACTCGTGGGGCTCGTGTCCTCCAGATTGCTGCATCCGTTCCCAGACACGGACCGCTTCATGAGGATCATAGCCGGCGTCCGCCGCAAGAAGCAGACCGATATAATCCGCTTCCGATTCGTGCGCTCGGCTGAACGGCAGGAGGACACCTACTTGGGCGCCGACCCCCAGCGCCGACATCGCCGCCTGGCTGGTGACGGGGCTGAACCCTTGCGTTCCCAGCGCGATGGAGGCGCCCACGAGACCGATCTGGGCGAGGATGCCCTGGCTCATGCGCTCCGAGCCATGGCGCGCCAGCGCATGGACCACTTCATGCCCGACGATGGCCGCGAGTCCGGACTCGTTGTCCGCAACAGGAAAGATTCCCGTGTACACGGCGATCTTTCCACCCGGCAGGGCAAACGCGTTCTTGGTCGCATCATCTTTGATCACGGTGACTTCCCATTTGAATTCGTTGGCGGCCTCGGCATATTTGGAGCGTTTGGCCGCCTCGATAATGCGGCCGGCAACCCGTTCCACGGGCGTCACTTCGGAAGGATTGTCAGACAATTTCACTTTCGGATCGTGGAGCACATCTTGGTAGGCCTGCGTGCCTAAATTCGCTTCGTATGATTGCGGCACCATGAGCAACTGCCAGCGCTTCGTGTACGGATTGGTCACACAGCCGGTCACCTGTAGGAGCAGAAAGGGAAGGAGCACCAACCACAGTAATAGCCGGACCCTCATTTCAGCCTCCCTCATGATCGATCCATGATTCGTGGATAGGGCTACAAATTATTGTATGGGGCTGGTCGGCGGAATCGTGATTAGGACATTCCCTAGAAAACGGGGCAGTGAAACAAGGCAAGCGCTTGGACTGAGGCGAAATCGCCGGTTGTCGCCATACGCGGGGACTACGACGAGCTTCGGGTCGGTTGGACGATGCGGAACCGGACTTCGTCCGCCTGTGTGTAGGCCGACGTACGCTCTCCGGCAAACAAGCCACAGCGGTACAGACCGGGCGCCCATCCGCGCTCGGGTGCCGCCAGCCTGAAATATCCCGACTGGTCACTCATCGCCATGAGTACCTGATCCTGAGCGATCATCCGCGATTGCCCCAGCGCTTCGGCGCTTTCGAGGAAACATTGCGTGGCGAGCGGGACCGCATCATACGAATCGGAGACGAGTCGAAACACCAGATAAATTTCCTGCTGCGTGGTGGGGAAGCTGTCGCTGGGATTCAGGGGGATGAAGTCGTGCTGGCCAGTGGGAAGGTCGTCCCGCATGACTTTGGCGGCAGGAATCACGAAGCGAAACCAGCTGAAGTCCGCGTCTCGTCCCGCAAGCGTGCCTCCGGTATCCAGCGCCCGTTCGGGCTTCAGCCGGTTGACGACTTCGTCGACTTCCTCCTTCGTCGGAGGGGCGCCGGCAGGTACCTGCTGTCCGGCCGTCGGCGCATCCGAGTCCTTGCCTGCATCGGCGGAGGCCAGTTCCGGAGACACGTGCGGCCGGACCCGATCCAGCCATCTGGCGAGCTTCTTCTTGTCCAGCACCCGCGTGCCGGGGGGGAGCGCGTTGTCCTTGTTCTGGAGTTCGAACTGCACGGCTTGCTGATATAGGCTGTGGAAGTGCATGAACGCTTCGTCCCACCGCTCCAATTCCACCAGACACTGTCCCATGCGAAATACGATGTCCGAGTACTGATCTTCGGTCGGATCAAGGTCCGAGACCTTGCCGAACACGGGTAGCGCTTCTTCGCATTTCCCGTTCTGCATGAGCGTCAGACCGAATTGATGCGTCGCCGACGGATCGCGCGGATTCAATTCGAGGAGGCGTCGATACATTGGCTCGGCTTCCTGGTACCGGCCCGCCACAAACATCCTCCAGGCGTCCGCACGCATGAGCGCCCATTGTTTCAGTTGCTCCGGCGTGATGTCCTTTGGCGTGAATACCGGATCGAAGCGCCGCCCTCGGTCCTGTGAATGCCCATGAAAGACCGTGACGAGCGTATTGGCGGGTAGTTCCAGCGGGGAACCATCGGGAATGTGATCGAGTACATATTGGACGTCGCTCGCGGCGCCTTCGTAATCCAGCACGTCGAAGCGGGCCCGGGCCAGCGCCAGTCGCCAGGTATACATCTCCGGCGCGAGTTCGACGGCCTGCTTGTAGGATTCGACCGAAGCTTCCAGGCGGTCAAGTTTTCGAAGTTCCCGTGCCAGACGGAAATAGATGAGCGGATTCTGCTGGTCGATTCCCGCGATGCGCCGGAGTTCTTCGATCGACTCGTCTCCGCGGCCTGACCGCACCAAGAGACTCCACTTGGCCCATCGCACGTCGAGAGCGCCGGGCTGTCTCCCGAGTACGGCGTCATAGGATTGGAGCGCTTCCTGCGACGCACGTGAAGTCGCCAGGATGTCTCCGCGCAGTTTATGCAGAGTCACCGCCTCAGGATTCGCCTCGAGGCCCTGGTCGAGCGCTTCGAGAGCCGGCGTAATCGAGCCGCTCTCCCAATCGCTTTTTGCACGGTCGATGATCTGGCGGTCGGACTCTTGCGTCTCACCGGCGGTTGCCGCGGCGACGGGAAGCAGCAGCCATCCCGAACATAGCGCCAGCCGCAGCAGCCGGCTGCCGGTCAAGACTCGTCGAGTGGTCATGAGGCCCATCGCATTCCCCACAGCCTGAAGGAACTCTATAACGCCGCTCCACATTATATCGTAGGGATCGCCCATCGCCTACCGTGGGTCTTGCGACCCGTCCGAGGGCACTCACAGTTCTTTCGACCAGAAAACAAAAAACCCATGACGTCCGGGGAGCGGGGGACCGCCCCCGTGGTCGCTGTAAATCCCGAAGTTGTAGCTGTAATTGATTTCCACTTGCGAGCGCCAGGGCGCTCCCGTGACCAGCCCTCCGCCCAGCGCGGGCATCGCATCCATCTTGTATTGAATCGAGCCATTGGGCTGAAAACGCGGCTGCTCCACGATGCCCCATGACCCGCGAATGTAGGGATACATGAAGAATATGGCCTCGTAGCGGTATTCCAGATGGCCGATTGCATATTTCCGGGGAAACAATTCGTTGAAGGCGACGCTCGGAAGCATGGGCAGCGCCAGCGCTTCCCACTCGTAACCCGTCGGCCGTCCCGGCAACCGGAAGGTCGAAAACCGGTCAAGGTTTTGTCCAATTCCACCGTACACCGATGCCACGAGGCGGTGCCGCTCGCTGTTCACGAAGGGCACGCCCGCGGCGCCGACTGCAAACACGCTGCCCATCATATACTGGCGCTCGTTGGAGGTTCCAAACAGCCCTCCTCCCCAGGTGCTCCAATGCGCTCGGTGGCCGTAGTAAAAGTCGCCGCCGAACGCAAAGCCTCGGTGCGGGAGCTCCATGAGGTTACGCTCCAACGCATCCCGGCGAAGACGCGCATGCACGCGCCCTTCGTAGGTATCGTCAGGGACGATGAAATTCGAAGCCGTCTTGCTCGTGCCTTTGAACCATCGATACCCCGGCTCGTAGGTCAGCGACATCTCCAGCGCGTTGTCTTGATGGCCGGGATCCAACAGTCTTCGGTAGGCGAGTCCAATGCCCCCGAACACGTAACTCCATTCAAGGGTGACGTCCGGGATGATCTGTCCTTCTACGTATTCGGCCCTGCCAATCGGAATGATCATCGTATTCAACGTCATCCGAAGCTCCCAGCCGCTGGATGAGCGTGACCCGACGTTGTAGGTCAAGTCGTTCACCGGCCCGGAAAAGGTTCCCCGGAAGCGCTGCCTCAGATCGTCGGAATTGCGCCAGACGTAGAGGGCGCCGAAGGGCAGCACCTGGTAGAAGCTCGGTCCGTCGGGAAGATACTCAACGCCAAAGCTGGCAGCGGTCACACTCTTGCGATCACGTGCCGGTACTTTGACCGGCTCCCCCATGACCTGCGTGTCGAACTCTTCACCGGCCAACGGCGTGGGTGGCTCGTCCTCCTGTGCAAAGACGGGACAAGCCATGGCGAGCACACACACACTTGCGACAACAAGGAGCAGCTTCATGAAATGAGCATCCGTTACGGTCACAGGCGCAGGCACTAGGGATTGCCCTAGGCGAGCGGGCCTTCAGTTCTGACACGGCTTCAGCGTACAGTGTGGCGCTTTAATGTCGAGGGATGGAGATAATCTATGTTTGACGTCATCTTGTACGAACCGGAGATCCCGCCGAATACGGGAAACATCATTCGGCTTTGCGCCAATACGGGAATTCGGCTGCACTTGATCAAGCCCTTGGGCTTTTCCCTGGACGACCGGCAGATGCGGCGTGCCGGGTTGGACTACCATGAGTATGCCACAGTCAAAGTGTACGACGATTGGCCGGCATGCGCGGCGCATTTTGGCGGCCGACGAGTGTTTGCCGTTTCGACGAAAGGCACCCACCGCTACGATCTCAATTGTTATCGCGATGGCGACGCCTTTCTATTCGGTCCGGAAACCAGAGGATTACCGGCCGAGCTGCTCGGCCGGTACGAGGGTGAGCGCCGTATCCGGCTTCCGATGCTTCCGGACAGCCGCAGCTTGAACCTCTCGAATGCGGTCGCAGTGGTGGTGTACGAAGCGCTTCGCCAAGTGGATTTTGGCGGGTGTGTCTAGTCGAAAAGAGCCGGAATGTTTCAACTAGAGCCAAAAGTTCGTGCGATGTCGGTAAGGGCGAGCAAGTAATCGTCCGTTGCAACCCTGACCTGATCGAAACAAGGGCAAGATCGACCGGCAAGCTTGTTCTGGTCGGTGATGGTGATATTCTGACGCGCCAATCGGACAATGCCGTCACGCTCGAACGCATCCAGGACCTCAGAGACCGTTTTTTCATTGATTCCGACTTGGGCCGCGAAAAAGGTCGTTGTAAAAGGAAAGGATTCGAATCCTGTACGGTGCCAATGGGCTTTCAGCCATCGCGCCACGCGTTGAGAGGAGGAATGGAATTGGCTACAACCAACCGAAATGACCGAATGGCGATAGAGCAGCAAACTGTATCGTGTTAAGGCCTTGGTGAGATAAGGGAGCCGGTCGGAGAGCTGACTCACTGCGGACGTCGGCAAGTCAATGGCGGTTCCTCCGACTTGAACGAGCGCGACTGACGGGGAGGTTTCGCTCCCTTGAACAACGGTCGCTCCACTACAGCCTTCTCTTCCAATGACGGTGACCTCGACGATTCGCCCGTTCTCTTGTTGGTTCACAATGCTGATGGCACCCGTAACCGGAAAATGCAGATGTGTGATGGTTTCCCCTGCCTGAGCGATTGCATCTCCGAGATACATATCTTTAACTTGAAGTGACGGCGCAAGCAGCTCGTATTCTCCAACTGGGAGTCCGTCTAGGATGCGATTGCTTCGTATCTGATCAAGCCCGATCGTCATAGGCAGGTGCGTGTCTCATGACGTAACAGATCCAGCAGCGAGAATCAGGAACCGCTTTGCGACGGGTCAAGCACACTCATAATGAATCTCATGAAACCAGCAAAAGCTTCATTCAGCTATAAGGGGCTTAGACTGGAAACCCACCTAGGACTTTCCCGAGAATTAGATGAAAATCTCGCAAGAGATTTGCGAGCTTCGTCGAGCTGGCTTTCGGCGTTAGAGTGTTGTTAAGGAGAGGTGCGAGAGCTGGCCGAATCGAGGCAGCTTTCTTCAAATGGCTGCCGTCCGTTAGGACCGTAGGTTCGAATCCTACCCTCTCCTCCAGCTGGCTTGAAACAAGTCGCCTGAGTACGTGGGAACCGAGTTCTACGAGATGGTGCGCGCGTCCATGACTTGAAATTGTCCGCGAGCCGTCACGGGGTAGAGGGAAAAGATCGGGGTGTGGGCCGGAACGACGGCCGTCGTGATACTTGGAAGGAGTTGGAGGTGCATGTTGACGTAGTTGAAGCTGAGGCCGTCCTGCCAAGGCTGGCGGCCGGCCCCCGCATAGGAGGCGATTTTCTCCGACGCGTAGGTTCTCGTGAGCAAGCCAGCGCCGCCTTCCAGACCATACTCATGCAGGTCGGGGGCGCCCTGAACGAGCAGGCTGACAGCGGCGGCGTCGAACCACACCTTGATGTTGCAGCCGACCTGTACGTAGGGACCGAGCGAATTCGTTCCGTCG